>NZ_JBFAUP010000011.1:0-297919 GCF_040679335.1 Streptomyces sp. NPDC052299
ACCACCTCCAGCACCCGCACCAGGCGCTCCACCAGACCCACCACCGACACCCGGTCGAACAGATCGACCGCGAACTCCACGCTCCCCTCGATCCCGCCCGACGTCTCGGCGAGGGTGAAGGAGAGGTCGAACTTCGCCGTGTCCAGGCGGACCGGCTGCCGGCTCACCTCGATGCCGGGGAGTTCGAGGTCGGCCGACGGGATGTTCTGCAGTTGCAGCGAGACCTGGAAGAGCGGGTGGCGGGCCATGGAACGCTCGGGGCTCAGGACCTCGACCAGCCGCTCGAACGGCACGTCCTGGTTGGCGTAGGCCGCGAGGTCCGTCTCCCGCACGCGGTCCAGGAGTTCGGCGAAGGTCGGGTCGCCCGACACATCGGTCCGCAGGACCAGCGTGTTGATGAAGAAGCCGACCAGGTCGTCCAGCGCCTCGTCGGTGCGGCCCGCGACGGGCGAGCCCAGGGCGATGTCGGTGCCCGCGCCGAGGCGGTGCAGCAAGGTGGCCAGGGCGGCCTGGACGACCATGAAGAGGCTCGTGCCGGTGGTGCGGGCGAGCTCGCCGAGCCGGGCGTGAAGTTCGCCCGGGATGTGGAAGGGGACGGTGTCGCCCCGGTAGCTCATCTCCGCCGGACGCGGGCGGTCCACCGGAAGCACCAGCTCCTCCGGCAGACCCGCCAACGCCCCACGCCAGAAGTCCACCTGCCGCGACAACTCACTGACCGGGTCCGCCTCGTCCCCCAGCACATCCCGCTGCCACAACGTGTAATCCGCGTACTGCACCGGCAACGCCCCGAACCCCGGCACACCACCCCCCGCACGCGCCGCATACGCCTCGCTCAGGTCACGCGCCAGGGGCGCGAGGGACCAGCCGTCACCCGCGATGTGGTGCACCACGACCAGCAGCACGTGGTCGTCGGGCGCGACGGTCACCAGGTGGGCGCGGACCGGTATCGCGTGGACCAGGTCGAAGCCCTCGGCGGCGATCGTGGCCAGGGTGTCGTCGAGGGTGTCGGCGGTGGCGTCGGTCCGGTGCAGACGGGGCCGGGCCGCCGGGTCCGAGGCGTCCAGGACGAGCTGACGGGGGCGGCCGTCGACGTCGGGGAACAGGGTGCGCAGCGCTTCGTGGCGTCCCGTCACATCGGCGAGCGCGGCTTCCAGCGCGGCCGGGTCGGGGGTGCCGCGCAGCCGCAGCGACAGGCCCAGGTTGTAGGTGCCGCTCGGGCCCTCCAGGTGGGCGAGGAACCAGAGCCGGCGCTGTGCGTGCGAGAGGGGGATCTCGGCGGGGCGCTCGCGCGGGCGCAGCGGCTCGCGGGCGCCCTCGGCGTCGTCGAGAACGGCGGCGAGTGCCGCGACGGTGGGCGTCTCGAAGAGGGCGCGCACGGTGAGTTCGACGCCGAGGACGGAGCGGATGCGGCTGATCAGGCGGGTGGCGAGCAGCGAGTGGCCGCCCAGGTCGAAGAAGCTGTCGTCGACGGTGACCCGTTCCAGGCCCAGGACCTCCGCGAACAGGCCGCACAGCAGGTTCTCGCGGTGGGTGCGGGGGGCCCGGCCGTCGCCGGACGCGGTGAAGTCCGGGGCGGGAAGCGCCCTGCGGTCGAGCTTGCCATTGGTCGTGACCGGCAGGGCGTCGAGCAGCAGCACGGCGGCCGGGACCATGTAGTCGGGCAGCGCGGCGGCGATGTGCGCGCGCAGCTCGGCGGGGTCGGCGGTGTCGGAGGCGGGGACGGCATAGGCGACGAGGCGCTTGTCGCCGGGGCGGTCCTCACGGACGACGACGGTCCCCTGGGCGACGCTCTCGTGTCCGAGGAGGACGCCCTCGATCTCGCCGAGTTCGATGCGGAAGCCCCGGATCTTGACCTGGTCGTCCACCCGGCCGAGGTAGCGCAGCTCGCCGTCGTCCGTCCACCGGACGAGGTCGCCGGTGCGGTACATGCGGGCGCCGGGTGCGCCGTGGGGGTCGGCCGTGAAGCGTTCGGCCGTCAGTCCGGGGCGGCCGAGGTAGCCGCGGGCGAGGGCCGCGCCGGTGAGGTACAGCTCGCCGGGGACGCCCGCGGGCACCGGCTGGAGGGAGGCGTCGAGCACGTACACCCGGGTGTTGGTGATGGGGCGGCCGATCGGGGGCGCGCCGGTGCCGGCCCGGAGCGGGGCGCTCATGCTGGCGCAGACCGTCGACTCGGTGGGGCCGTAGGCGTTGACCATGCGGCGGCCTTCGGACCAGCGGGCGACGAGTTCCGGGGAGCACGCCTCGCCGGCGGTGACCAGGGTCATGCCGTCGGGGAGCCGGGCGTCGCCCATGGCGGCGAGGACGACCGGGGGCAGGGTGGCATGGGTGACGCGCTGGTCGGTGAGGAGCCGGGCGAGGGGTTCGCCGGCGGCCAGCCGTTCGGCCGGGGCGAGGACCAGGGTGGAGCCGCAGAGCAGCGTGGTGAGGATCTCCCAGATGGAGGCGTCGAAGCTGGGCGAGGAGAACTGCAGTACCCGGTGGCCCTCGCCGCCGCCGAACGCTTCGCGGTGCGCGGCGGCCATGCTGGCGACGCCGGTGTGGCTGACCACGACGCCCTTGGGGCGGCCGGTGGAGCCCGAGGTGTAGATGACGTACGCGGCGTCGAGCGGGGTGAGGGGGGCCGGGTCGAGCCCATCTGCGGGGAGCCGTGTGTCGTCGAGGAGCAGCAGCGCCGGCCCGTCGCCGGGCAGGGCGGTCCGGTGCGCGGTGTCGCTGAGGACGAGGGCGGGGCGGGCGTCGCCGAGGATGTACGCGATCCGCTCGGCCGGGTAGGCCGGGTCGACCGGTACGTAGGCCGCGCCCGCCTTCATCGTCGCGAGGAGGGAGACGATCGTGCCGACCGAGCGGCCGAGTGCCACGGCCACGCGATCGCCCCGCCGGACGCCGTGCTCGTGGAGGAGCCGGGCCAGGCGTGCCGCGCGGTCGTCGAGTTCGCGGTAGGTGAGCGCGGTGTCCTCGAAGACCAGGGCGGTGGCGTCGGGTGTGCTGCGGACCTGGTGGGCGAAGAGTTCCGGGGTGGTGGCGTACGGGACGTCCCGCGCGGTGTCGTTCCAGGTGACGAGGGCCCGCTGCCGTTCGTCGGCGGAGAGGACGTCGACGGCGCCGATGCGGGTGTCGGGGTCGCTGGTGACGGCGTCGAAGAGCCGGAGGAAGCGGTCACCGATCGTGCGCGCGGTCGCGGGGTCGAAGAGGTCGAGGGCGTACTCGATCCGGATCTCGACACCGGCGGGCCGGCCGTCGTCGGTGAAGCGCTCCCCCAGCCGGAAGGAGAGGTCGAACTTGGCGGTGTCGGTCTCCAGGCTGCGGGCCGTCGCGGTCAGCCCCGGCAGGTCGAGGACGGGTGCGGCGTTGTCCTCCAGGGCGAGGGTGACCTGGGCGAGGGGGTGCCGGGCCATCGAGCGCACCGGGTTGAGGATTTCGACCAGGCGCTCGAAGGGCACGTCCTGGTTGGCGTACGCGGCCAGGTCGGTCTCCCGGACCCGTTCCACCAGCTCCCGGAAGGTGGGGTCGCCCGACAGGTCGGTGCGCAGCACCAGGGTGTTGACGAAGAAGCCGACCAGGTCGTCCAGTGCCTCGTCGGTGCGGCCGGCGATGACGGTGCCGACGGGGATGTCGTCGCCGGCGCCGAGCCGGCCCAGCAGGGCGGCCAGGGCGGCCTGGGCGACCATGAAGACACTGGCGCCGCTCTCCCGCGAGAGGGCGGTCAGGCGCTCGTGGGTCCGTGCGGTGAGCCGGAGGCCGAGGTGGCCTCCGCGGTGGCTCGCGACCGCCGGACGGGGCCGGTCGGCGGGAAGGGCCAGCTCCTCGGGCAGGTGGGCGAGGACGTCCTTCCAGTGCGCGATCTGCTGGGCGAGGAGGCTGTGCGGGTCGCTCTCGTCGCCCAGCAGGTCCTGCTGCCAGAGGGTGTAGTCGGCGTACTGCACCGGCAGCGGTGCGAACTCCGGGGCGAGACCGCCGAGCCGGGCGGAGTAGGCGCGGCTCAGGTCGCGGGTGAAGGGGGCGACCGACCATCCGTCGCCGGCGATGTGGTGCACCACGACGAGCAGCACGTGCCGGTCCGGGGAGATGGTGAACAGGGCCGCGCGGATGGGGAGTTCGGCGGCCAGGTCGAAGCCGCGCGCGGTCGCGTCGGCGAGGACGCAGTCGAGCCGGTCGACGGCGGTGTCGGTGACGGTCAGGTGGGGACGCGCGTCGGCGGCCGGAAGCACGTGCTGGTACGGGACTCCGTCGCGGAGCGGGAAGACGGTGCGCAGGCTCTCGTGGCGTGCGACGACGTCGGCGAGGGCGGCGCGCAGCGCGTCGGTGTCGGGGCGGCCGGAGAGTTCGACGACGAGCCCGTCGTTGTACGAGGTGTCGCCGCTCTCCATCTGGTTGAGGAACCACAGCCGGTTCTGCGCGGCGGACAGCGGGAGGTGATCCGGCCGGGTGTGGGCCGTGAGGGCCCGCCGGGCGCCGCCGGCGAGGCCGAGCGCATCGGCGAGCGTGGCGACCGTGGCGTTCTCGAACACGGTGCGCAGGGTGAGTTCGGCCCCCAGCTCCTTGCGGATGCGGCCGACGAGCCGGGTGACCTGGAGGGAACTGCCGCCCAGCAGGAAGAAGTTGTCGTGGACGGAGTGGACGGCCCGGCCGAGGACGTCGGCGAAGAGGCCGCGCAGGGCCTCCTCCTCGGGGGTGCGGGGGGCGACGGCCTCGGGAACGGCCTCGGCCTGCTCGGCCCTGGCCTCCGGCGCCGGTGCGGCGGCGGCGCGCAGCGGTGCGAGGCGGGCGGTGTCCAGTGCGAGGGAGTCCACGCGCCGGCCGGGCTCGGCCGCGCCGAGGGCGTTGAGGAAGCCGAGGAACGTGGCCAGGTAGGTGCCCAGGTCGTCGTCGGTGTAGTGGTCGGGGTTGGCGTCGAAGTCGATCTGGAGTCCGCCGTCGGTGCCCCGGTCGTACACCTGGAACGAGAGGTCGTCGGCCGGGCCGATGGAGAGGCTGTGCGGCCGGGCCGGGTGTCCGCCGAAGGTGAGGTCGTAGTCGAGGATCATGATGTTCACGTGCGGGCCGACGAGCCGGCGGTCGTCGGCGAGCATGCCGAGGTCCCTGCGCAGGTCCTCGAACTGGTAGCGCTGGTGCTTCATCGCGGCGCGCAGCTCCGCCGAGACCTCGTGCAGAAGTTCCCCGACGGTGATCCCGGGCCGCACGGCGACCCGCAGCGGCAGCACGTTGGAGACCATGCCGGGGACGCTGCGGGCGCGCTTGCCGAGGCGGGTGGAGACGGGCAGGCCGAGCACGATCTCGGGCTCGCCGGTCAGGCGCTGCATCCAGGCGGCGACGGCCGCGATCAAAGCGGGCGGCCAGGTGACGGCGACCTCGCTCGCCAGGGTGCGCAGGCGGTCGGTGTCCAGCGGGTCGAGCCGGGCGGTGCGGCGGACCAGGGAGGTGGCCAGGGAGGGCTGTGCGCCGGAGAGGCTGACCGGCGCGGGGCAGTCCTTGAGCCGGTCGATCCAGTAGCCCCGGTCGGTGCCGAAGCGTTCGGAGTCCCGGTACGCGGCCTTCTCGTCCAGCAGCTGTGCCAGCGGGGCGAACGGGGTCGCCGGGACCGGTTCGCCGGCCACCAGCGCCGAGTACACGGCGGCGGTGCGGTGGACGACCTGGTTGACGGTGAACCCGTCGAGCAGCAGGTGGTGGTAGCGGTGCAGCCAGAGGTGGCGGTCGTCGGCGAGCTTGAAGAGGGCGAAGAGGAACAGCTGGTCGTGCTCGGGGTCCAGGGGCCTGGCGAAGTCCTCGTCCATCCAGGCGCGGGCCGCCGCCCACGGGTCGCGCTCGCCGCTGACGTCGACGACGTGCAGGGACCAGTCGAGGGCGTCGGCCGGGACGACGCGGGCGGCGGGGCCGGCCTCCGCGTCGACGAAGCGGAGACGCAGCGTGTCGGCCTCGCGGACGACGTGCCGGAGCGCGGTCTCGAAGAGGGCGGCGTCGACCGGGCCGCTGATTTCCAGGAACTCGCCGATGTTGAAGATCGTGTTCTGCGGATTCAACTGCTGCGCGTACCAGACGCCCGACTGGGCAGCGGTCAACGGCAGAAGGGCGCCCGGAAGGTCAGACACAGCTACTCACCCTCAATGAAATGACGGAACAAGCACGGAAAAGAAATGCCGCAGGACAACAGGACCATGTCTACAGTCGGGTTTCCGCAGGGACAACGGCTGTTGCAGAAAGTTGCCACCCCTGGGGCGGAGGCCGCGTGCTAGCGTGACGAACATGACCGGAGACGTGAAATCAGAAGCCACCCTGCTGGACCGCCACATGCCGCAATGGCATTTCCGTGAACGGCATTGGGTGGCTGTTTCGGCGCCCCGTGAGGAAGTGCTGCGCGCGGCGCGCGAGATGACCTGGCGCGAGGCCCCGGTGGCGCGCTTCTTCCTGGCCTTCACGCGGAACAAGCTGCGGGCCGACGGGAAGGTCCTGGACGACTTCGCGATGGGCGGGGACACCGTACTGGAGCTGTCCGAGGACGAGTTGCTCTACGGCGGCATCGGCTCGCAGGCCGGTCCGGTGCGCCCGGACCGGCCGATGCACGAGGTGTTCAGGGACTACGCGGAACCGGGCTGCACCAAGGTCGGTTTCAATATGCACTATGCGGCCGGCGTATTGACGACGGAGACCCGGATATTCGCGACGGATGAGCGGACCCGGCGCAACTTCGGCCGCTATTGGTTCCTGATCCGCATTCCGAGCGGAATGATCCGTATCGCCCTGCTCTCTGCGATCAAGCGACGCGTCGACGGCCGCCGGAAGGGTTCCGATGGGAATCCCGGCGGCCGGTCGGCGGATCAGGTCCCGGATCAGCCCTGAGAGTTTCGTACGAGTTCGATGAACCGGCCTGCCGTCGAGTTGCGGTAGAACTCCTGGGTCGTGACCTTCGGCAGGCCGATTTCCCGCATCTCGCGCAGGACCCGGATCACGAGCAGGGAATTCCCGCCGAGCTCGAAGAAATTGTCCTTCTCGGTCACCTCGGTGTTCAGCACATGTCCCCAGAGTTTGAGGATCTGCGCGGCCTGCGGGTCGTGCTCCTCGGCCGGGGCGCCGCCCGGCACGGCCCGCTCCTCCCGGCCCGCGGCCACCGGAGCCGGCAGCGCGGCCGTGTCGACCTTGCCGTTGATGGTCAGCGGGATCGCGGGCAGCGCCGTCAGCGAGGCCGGGACCATGTACGCGGGCAGCACGCCCCTGGCGTGGGCGAGGACATCGGCGGTGGAGGCCCCCTCGCGCAGCGCCACGTAGGCGTCGATGCGGGCGGTCGCCGGGTCGGCCGGCACGTCGTGGTTGAGCACGGCCGCCGCGGCCGAGACCGCGGGATGGCCCAGCAGCACGTTGCGGATCTCGTCGAGTTCGATCCGGTGGCCGCGCACCTTGACCTGGCTGTCCAGCCGGCCGAGGTGGTCGAGGCCGCCGTCCGGGCGCAGCCGCCCCCGGTCGCCGCTGCGGTAGACGCGCCCGCCGCCGTACGGGTCCTCGACGAAGCGTTCCGCGGTGAGGTCCGGGCGGCCCAGGTAGCGGTCCGCGACACCGGCGCCGCCGACGCAGATCTCCCCCGCGGCGCCGACCGGGAGCAGCCTGCCCCGCGGGTCGCGGACCGACAGGGTCCAGCCGGGCAGGGCGCGGCCGACCCGGCGGCCCGCGACCGCCACATCGGCGGGGGTGACGGTGTGCGCGGTGACGTGGACCGTCGTCTCGGTGATGCCGAACATGTTCACCAGCCGGCACCCGGTGTGCGGGTGCCGGGCGAACCACGGCGCGAGCATCCGGACGTCCAGCGGTTCGCCGCCGAAGACGACCAGGCGTACCGCGAGGGGTTCGCGCCGCCGCCGATCCGCCTCGATCACCTGGGCGAAGGCGGACGGGGTCTGGCTGAGCACCGTGACGCGCTCGGCCATCAGCAGGTCGTAGAAGAGTTCGGTGTCCCGGGTGACCCAGTGGTCGACGACCACCAGGCGCCCGCCGGTGAGCAGGCAGCCCCAGATCTCCCAGACGGAGAAGTCGAAGGCGCTGGAGTGGAAGAGGGTCCAGACGTCGCCGGTGCCGAGGGCGAAGTCCTCGCGGGTCGCGTCGAGCAGGGCGCCGACGTTCCGGTGCGGCACCACGACGCCCTTGGGCCGGCCGGTGGAGCCCGAGGTGTAGATGACGTACGCGGGGGCCGCCGGATCGTCCGCCGGTGCGGCCGGTCCGGCGCCCCGGCCGAGGGTGCGCAGTTCGCCGGGTGTGACGACCCGTACCCCGTCGGCCGGGGGGAACGTCTCGTCGACGCCGCCGACGACGACCGTGATGCCCGCGTTCTCCACCGTGTAGCGCAGGCGCTCCTCGGGGTAGCGCAGGTCCATCGGGACGTAGGCGCAGCCGGCCTTGAGGACGCCGAGCAGGGTCGCCACCAGGTCCGCGTCGCGTTCCAGGGCGACGCCGACCATGGAGCCGGGGGCGACGCCGAGCGCGCGCAGGCCGGCCGCGGTCCGCTCGGCGGTGGCGTCGAGTTCGGCGTAGGTGAGGCGGGTGTCGCCGGCGGTGACGGCCACGGCGTCGGGCTGCCTGCGGGCGACGTCGGCGAAGAGCCCGTGCACGGTGCGGCCGGCCGTGCGGGTGTCCGTGGCGGGGGTGACGCCCAGCCGCAGCACCGCCTCGGTCTCCTGCGGTGTCAGCAGTGCGACCGCGTCGAGCGGCTGCTCGGGGGCGGCGGCCAGCTGGGCGGCGACGTGCGCCACATGGCCGGCGAACCGCTCGGCCACCACCGGGGCCAGCTCGCCCAGGTCGTGGCGGAGCAGCCCGGAGGCCCGGTCGCCGTCGTGCAGGGTGAAGTGCAGCTCGGCGGGGAGTTCGGGGGCGAGGGAGTGGAGCCTGCGTGCGCCCGGCGTGGCCCGCTCGACGCGGAGGCCGACCCCGGTACCGGGCAGGGCGGGCGGGCCGTCGGTCCCGGTGTTCTCCCAATCGGCCAGGTAGTCGGCGGTCCGCCGCGTCTCGTCGACCGGCGCGCCCGCGCCGTACCGCGCGAGGACCAGGGCGACCGCTCCCACCAGCAGGGCGGGTCCGGCACGCAGTCCGGCGGGGAGCGGCACGGTCACCTCGCCGGTGCGGCCCGCGTCGGCGGGGGCGCCGAGGCCCCATTCCAGAGCGGGCCGCGGCCCGGCCGCGGCGCCGGTGGGTGTGTCGCTCCGCCCGAAGGTGAACGGGGCTCCGCCGATGGCGAGTTCGTGACGGGCCACCAGGACGAGGTCCGCGTCGCCGTCCGCGTAACGCAGCAGTACGGCCCGCAGCGGGAGGGCCGAGGTGTGCAGCGGGCGTTCGGCCTCCCGGCGGCGCCGGTGCGCGGCGGCCGGGTCCGTGGCCCCGAAGGGCAGGGGCTCCTCCCACAGCCGCAACTCCCCGGTGTCGAGGCGGGCTTCGGCCGCTCCGGCGCGCAGGCGCTGTCGCAGCTCCGCGGCATCGACCGGGCCGGGCACGCGGACCACGAGGCTGTGACAGCGCCTGGCCTGACTTCTCGACATGGGCGGACTCCTGAAGGCAGTGCGGGAGGGACGGGGAGGGGGCCGGGGCCGTCAGCGGGCGCTGAACCCGCCGTCGACGGTGAGGGTGGTGCCGGTGACCTGGCACGAGTCGTCCCCGGCGAGCCAGAGGGCCGCGCCGGCGATGTCCTGGGGTTCGATGAGCGTGTTCATCGGCTGGGACTGCACGAAGATCTCCTCGTGCTCGTCCACGTCGACGTCGAGGGAGCGGGCGATCTCCGCCAGCATCCGGCCCTCGTGGAGCGGGTCGTCGCGGACCGAGCCGGGGCACAGGGCGTTCACCCGGACCCGGAAGGGGCCGTAGTCGAGTGCCGCGGCCTTGGTGAGGCCGATGAGTCCGTGCTTCGCCGCCACATAGCCGGCGAAGTGGCGGTAGCCGACGAGGCCGGCGGTGGACGCCACGTTGATGACGCTGCCCGAGCGCTGCTCGATCATGGCCGGGATCACGGCCTTCGTCATCCGCCAGGCACCCGTCAGGTCGATGCCGACCATCAGGTCCCACTCGTCCTCGCTGATCTCGTGGACGGCCTTGCCCGAGGGGGCGGCGATGCCCGCGCCGTTGAGCAGCACGTCGATCGTCCCGAACCGGTCGAGGGTCTGCCGCGCCACCTCCCGTACCGCCTCCGGGTCGCGCACGTCGGCGGCGGCGGTCAGGACCGCCGCGCCCTGGGCGCGGCAGAGCTTCGCGGTGTGCTCCAGCTGGCCCGCCGAGCCCAGGGGGTAGGGCACCCCCGGCACGTCCGCCGCGACGTCGACGAGGACCAGGTCGGCGCCCTCCCGGGCGAAGCGCTCGGCGCACGCGCGGCCCAGCCCGCGGGCGGCGCCGGTCACCACGACGGTCCGGTCCCGCAGCTGCCCGCCCCGGATGTTGTCCGCCGTACGCGTCATGGCCGCGGTTCCGGCTGGAGGCGCAGGGCGTCGCCGATCGCTTCGAGGAGCGGCAGCGGCGACTCGGTGAGGTACATGTGTTCGCCGGCGAGTTCGACGAGCCGGAACGGGCCGGTGGTGGCGTGCTGCCACTCGGCCGCTTCGTCCCTGCTGACCAGCCGGTCCTCGGTGCCGCGCAGCGAGGTGACGGGGGTGCGCAGCGGTTCGTCGGTGGCGGGCCGGTAGTTCTCGTGCATCTCCACGTCCGCCCGCAGGACCGGCAGCAGCAGCTCCCGCATGTCGGGGTCGGCGAGGGCGTCGTGCCGGTATCCCGCGAACTCCTGTACGCGCTCCAGGAACGCGTCGTCGTCGAGTCCGGTGGCCCGGCGGCTGCGCCCGGTCCAGGGCCCCGGGGACCCGCTCACGAAGAGGTGGGTCAGTTCGACGGCGGGGTCCTGTTCGAGGCGCCGGGCGACCTCGTGGGCGAGTACGGCGCCGAGGCTGTGCCCGAAGAGGGCGACGGGCCCGCCTCCGGTGAGGGCCGCGACGGTCGGGGCGAGCGCGTCGGCCGCCGCGGCGGCGTCCCGGAACGGTTCTTCGACGAACAGCTCCTCGCGGCCCGGGAGCTGCAGGGGCACGATGCCCGGCGCGTGCCCGGGAAGGTTCTTCCAGGCGCGGTAGAAGCCGGCTCCGCCGCCCGCGAAGGGGAGGCAGACCAGTGAGTGAGTCATGAGCGGCGTCGCTTTCTCGTCAGCTGCTTGAGTGCCACGTTCACACCGCCCGGGCCCCCGGGCAACGGGCGTTGCAGATTGCTGCCAACGCCCGTTGCCCAGCCGCCCGGCGGGGGTGTCAGGCGGCGTCCATGGCGTCGGCCAGTGACTTCGGCCGCATGTCGGTCCAGTGGGATTCGATGTGGTCGAGGCATGCCTGACGGGTGTCCTCGCCGTGCGCCACGGTCCAGCCGGCCGGGACCTCGGCGAAGGCGGGCCACAGGGAGTGCTGGTTCTCCTCGTTGACGAGGACCAGGTAGCGGGCGTCGTCGTTCTCGAAGGGGTTGGTGGTCATGGTCAGCCTTTCCTCACGGTGGTCTTGGTGGCACGGGCGCGGACGTCCGCGACGAAGTCGGGCAGCCGGTCCACGCCCCAGAACTTCTCGTAGCCGCTGATGAAGTACGGGACGCCGAACACCCCGTCGCGGTGCAGGGAGTCGAGGGCCGCGTGACCGCGTGCGCGCACCTCGTCGTTCTCGTGGGCCCCGGCGAGCGCTTCCGGGTCCAGGCCCAGGTCCTTGGCGACCCGGCGGATGGTGTCGGGGTCCGAGATGTCCTCGCCGCGCTCCCAGCGGGCCCGGTAGACCTCGGCGATGAACTCCCGTCCGGCGCCCATCTCCTGGGCCGCGAGGTAGGCGAGGTGGGAGACGTGCCAGCGCGGTTCGGTGTCGACGGGCCACACCATGTCCAGGCCGCGGGCCCGGCTGAGCCGGCGCACGTCCTGGAGGATGTAGAGGTGCTTCTCCTTGGACATCGGCACGTACGGCAGGGTGATGTTGTTGCGCTCCAGGTGGTCGAGGGCGGGCTCGTCCGGCTCCCAGAACGGCAGCCATTCGATCTGCTCGGCCACGTCCGGGTACTGACCGAGCAGGTCCCGGTAGGCCATCCAGGAGTAGGGGCTGCGGAACGAGAAGTACCAGCGCGGTCCTCTTCGTGCCATCACCGCCTCCGATCGGGGTAGTACGGGTGGGGGTGGGTCAGATGGTGATGCCGCCGTCGATCTGCAGGACGGCTCCGGTGATGTACGCGGCCCGGTCGGAGACCAGGTAGGCGACCAGGTCGGCGACCTCCTCCGCGGTGCCCATGCGGCGCAGCGGGATCGAGGACAGCGCCTCCTTGCGGGCCTTGTCGTTCATCGCGGCGACCATGTCGGTCTCGATGAACCCGGGGGCGACCGCGTTGACCCGGATGCCCGAGCGGCCGGCCTCCTTGGCCAGGGCGCGGGAGAAGCCGATGATCCCGGCCTTCGACGCGGAGTAGTTGGTCTGGGTGCCGTGTCCGTACACCCCGGCGACCGAGGAGAGGTTCACGACGGCCCCGGCGCGTCGCTTCATCATGCCGAAGACGACGGCCCGGCAGACGTGGTAGACGCCGTCGAGGTTGGTGTCGATGACCTGGCGCCACTGCTCGTCCTCCATCAGGACGAGCGGGTTGTCCCGGGTGATGCCGGCGGCGGTGACGGCCGCGTCGATGTGTCCCCACCGGTCCTCGGTGGCGGTGACCCAGGCGCGTACGGCGGCGGCGTCGGTCACGTCGACGCGGGTGCCCGTCGCGGTGCCCCCGCTCTCGGCGGCCTCCTTCTCCACGGCGCGGGCGGCCCCGTCGTCCGAGCGGTAGCAGAAGGCGACGTCGTAGCCGTCGCGGGCGAGGGCGAGGACCGTGGCCCGGCCGATGCCGCGCGATCCGCCGGTGACGAGGGCCACCCGGCGCGCACTGTCTCCCATGTTGTCTCTCCGTGGTCTGCGGTCAGCCGGTCGTCGCGGTGGGGCGCAGCGACTCGGCGGGGCGGAAGGTCATGACGATCCGGCCGACGGTCATGACCGTCTCGCCGGCCGATCGGCTGTCGCCCTCGAACAGGAGGGTGTCGTCGATCCGGCGGTCGAGCCGGACGCGGTGTTCGAGGACTTCGGCGGGCAGGACGGGCCGGTGGAACTCGACACCGGTCATGGCTCCGAAGAGCATCACCTGCCCCTGGAGCACGTCCGGGTTGGGGTCGTCCCAGGTGGCGAGGACGCCGGCCGCCTGGCACCAGGACTCCACCAGCAGCGAGGGCGGGTAGGCGAAGTCCTGGTCGGGGTTCTGCGGGCCGAGCTTCTCGTACCAGGGCTCGTTGCAGGTGACCGCCTTGAGCGCGGTGAGGCGTTCGCCGGGGACGACGTCGACGAGCCGGTCGACGAGCAGCATCGGGAAGCGGTGCGGCAGCCGGGCCCTGATCTCGCGCTGGCCGCTCATGCCGTCGCCTCCGTCCGGATGGTCCGGGCGCGGTAGCGCAGCCGTACGGTCGCGGCGTCGCCCCGGTCCGTGGTGAGCTTCGCCCGGCACTGCCAGTCGCCGGCCGTGGTCCGTTTCCAGCCCATCGCGATCTCCACCCGGTCGCCGGGGAAGACGGGTCCGGTGAACCGGGTCGACTCCACGGCGGCCAGTTCGGCGTCCTTGGCGTCGCCGGGCGCGGTGGCGAGCGCGCCGAGGTGGGCGCACTCGACCAGGCAGACGCCGGGGAAGATCGGGAAGCCGGGGTAGTGGCCGGGCAGCACCGTCTCGTTCTCGCCGACGGTGAAGCCGGCCCGGGTGCGCGACTCGTCCTCGGCCGGCCGCACCTCGACCGTTCCCGCGAGCGGGCCGGCGGCGGCCATCAGGCGGCCTGCCGGGCGGCATCGAGCTTGCCGCGCAGCAGGTCGTAGGCGCTGCGCAGGTCGACGATCTGCTTCAGCTCGGACTCGGGCACCTTGACGTCGTACTTCTTCTCCAGGACGACGACGATCTCCAGGGCCATCAGCGAGTCGACCTCCAGGTCGTCGACGAACCTGGCGTCGTCGGTCACCTCTTCGGTGTCGACGTCCATCACCCGCGCGACGAGGGCGCGCAGCTCTTCCTTGTCCAGCATCGTTCCGGTTCCTCTCAACAGCTGGTGGGCGGGGGGCTCAGCGCAGGCCGAGCAGGGCGCAGCCGACGGTGCCGGTGCGGTCCACGGAGGTGATCACGCCGATCCGGCCGGCCGCGGTGTCCGGGTGGTCGGCCGCGTACGAGAGCAGGGCGGCGGCCTGGAACGCCGCCGCGGCGGCCCCGGTGTCACCGATCAGCCCGGCGGGGGTCAGGTCGGCCGGAGCGGCAGCCCCGACGACCTGGCGCACGGCCTCGGACTCGTCGTTTCCCTCGGGCCCGGGGGCGCCGGAGCGGGCCACGGCGACGACCTGGGCCGGGACGGCGCCGGCCCGCCGCAGGGCGGAGCGCAGGCAGGAGACGAGGGCGGGGCCGGTACCGCCGTCGATGACGACGCCGAGCTCGACGGCGAGGAGCTCGGCGAGGACGGGCTGCCCGCTGTCCTCGGGGTCGTGGGGTTCGACGAGCAGCATGGCGCAGCCCTCGCCGAGCGGAGCCGCGGTGCCGCCGTCCGACGCGTGGTGCTCCAGCCAGGCACGGGCCGGCGAGAACTCCTCCGCTCCCCCGCACAGCACGGTGCGGGCGCGGCCCGAACCGAGCAGCCTGCGCGAGTAGTTGAGGGCGTGGAGGGCGGCGGTCCGGCCGCCGGCGATGGTGGCGTTGGGGCCCTTGAGCTGGTACCAGATGGCGCTCTGTCCGGCGGCGCAGTTCATCACGGTGTTGGGGAAGCGCGCCGGGTCGACGAAGAAGGGCTGGTCGCCGGTGAGGGAGTCCCGGGTGAAGTCCATCATCGACTGGGCGCTGCCGGTGGTGGTGCCGAGGGCGAAGGCGGCGCCCTCGCCGGTGCCGACGGCCCGGTTGCGCTCGCCGTCGTCGAGGAGGGAGCCCACGGCGGTGACGGCGAGGCCAGTGACCCGGTCCATGGAGCGGGTGCCCTTCTTGCCCAGGACCCCCCGGATGTCGAAGGACGGGACGACGCAACCGGTGCCGTCGGGTGTCGGGGCTTGCTCGGGACCGAGTCCGGTGACGGTCGGGCGCCGTTCACGCAGGCCCTCGGTGAACGCCGGCCTGCCGATGCCGTACGACGACACGGCGGACCAGGCGGTGATCACCGGGCGCCCGGCGCCGGTGGTGACTGGGGACATGACCGTCACGTGTTCCTTCCGCTCTCAGCTGCCCGCGCGCCGTTCGCGCGGGTGCTCACAAGAAATGGGCTGTCGGGCCGTCAGTGCCACACCACCTGGACGGCCGGGTCGAGGATCCAGCCCGCCACCTCGTCCATGCCGATCACCCGCAGGCCGGGGCGGAGCGGGACCGTGTCCAGTCCCCGCTGGGCGAGCGAGTGGGCGTCCGCGGCGAGCACTCCGCCCCGCCCCTGGAACCGGTCCAGTTCGTCGTCGCTGCCGGGCAGCGCCAGGACGACTCCGTCCTGGACCAGGAAGAGGAGGACGGAGTGTCCGGTGAGGACCTGGGTGACGGCGTCGCGCCGGAAGCCGGCGGCCTCGGGGCCGTGCCCCTGGCTCTCGATGAGCAGCCGCCCGGGTGGTGTGCCGTCCGCCCAGGCTTCCGTCACGCCTGCCGCGTCGTGCCGTTGATCGCGTCGACGACGCGCCGGTCGAGGCTGACCAGGCTCCAGTCGCGCCGGTTCTCGATGACCGCGTAGCCGTGCACGATCCGGCCGGTCGCGGTCTTCACCAGCTTCCCGTCGCGGAGCACGTAGAAGTCCATGCGGGAGGTGTAGGTGAAGTCCTTGAAGACCTCCTCGACCGTGTAGACGGTGTAGAGGTCCTCCTCCATCAGCGCCTCGTCGAGGATGCGGATGTCGGAGCGCGGCACCACGGGAATCCAGCGGCGGTCGTCGAGCAGGGTCTTGATGGAGATGCCCCGGTCGGCGACGAAGCGGTCCTTGCCCTCCTCCATCAGCCGCAGATAGCCGGACATCTGGATGCGCTCGGTGAAGTGGCAGTACGGGTACGGGATGTTCCACTTCCAGGCGTAGGCGTTCTGCCCCGCGGTCAGGGAGGCGAGGATCTCCTCCTCGGCCGGGGCCGCGGGGGCGGGCTCGCGCTCCAGGTCGTCGCCGAGGGTGGCGACGGCGTAGCGGGCCAGCTCGGCGGGGACGTCGCCCGCCGCTTCGAGGTAGGTGTCGATGCGCAGCGACACCCGCACCTTGGCGGTCACCGCTTTCAGCGTCTCGCCGTCGCGCTCCAGGCGGATGGTGACCTTGAAGTCGAGGGTGGCGGAGTCGGCCTCGCCCTTGGGGGTCCACGGCACGACCTCCGCCTCGGCGACGTCGTCCATGTGGAAGGCGTGCAGGATGCGGGTGTCCACCGAGACCAGGTCGAGGCCGAGGCCGTGGGTCTCGTACAGCGCGCGGGCCGGGAGCCCGGCCTGCCGGAAGTGGTCGAGCACGGCTTCCTCGACGAGGTAGTTGACGTGCTTGAAGCCGATCCAGGTGCAGATGTTGGAGCCCTCGTAGCGGGGGCGCACCTGGGTGGTGGTCGGGGTGCTGAGAAGCGCCTTGACGGCGGTTTCCGTGACGAGGGTCATCGCTGGGACTCCATGGCGTCGATGGGGGCGGCTGCCGCGAAGGGGGCGGCGGACGCGGGGTGTCGGACGAACTCCCGGATCTCCTCGGCGAACCGTTCGGCCGCCTCGATCATCGGGAAGTGGCCGCAGCCGGGCAGTACGCGGGCGTGCGCGGCGGGGAGGGCGGCGGCGAGCGCCAGGCTCTCGGCGGGTGGGGCCGCGAAGTCGGTCTCACCGGCCAGCACCAGGGTGGGCACGGTGATCCGTGAGGTCTGGAGGGTGGGGGTGCGGAGATAGAGCTCGAAGAAGCGGAGCCAGCCGTGGGGGCCGACCCGGTCCCGCACCCGCTTGCCCATGGCCTCCTGGATGTCGGCGGGGAGCCGGCCGTCCGAGTGGACCCGTATCCCCTCCTCCATGATCCGGTGGAAGTCGTTCAGGTAGTAGCTGATCGACTCCCAGTCGAACTGGTCGGCCCGGGACCGGAAGAAGGGCGAGACGAGCACCAGCGAGCGGATGCCGTAGTGGCGCAGCGGGTCGGTGCCGCCCCGGCCCTTCTGGTCGAGCAGGTCGAGGAGCACGTTGGCGGCCATGGAGTGGGCGACGACGGTCTCGGCGCGGCCGGGCACCGCTTCGAGGGCCTTGGCGAGCCAGCCCTTGAGGTTGGGCTCCTGGCCCCAGTCGCCGATGCCGTCGGTGCGCCAGGGCAGGCGCGCCGTCCAGACCTCGGCGTCCGCCGGGAGCCGGTCGACGGTGCGGTCCCAGACGCTGTCGTTGGCGGCGAGGCCGTGCAGCAGGAGCATCCGCCGGCCGGTGCCGGAGGTACGCCGCTGGACGGAGACGGGCCGCGGATCGGGGTCGGCGCTCACCCGGCCGCCTCCGGTGCCAGCAGGACGAGGCCGGCGCTCGCGTCGTCCTGCGCGGTGCCGGCGACGGCGTGGACCGGGCCGCGCTCGCCGACGTCGAACCAGCCGACCGCGGCGGCGCACTGGAGGACCCCGTGGGCGCCGGAGGCGCGCCCGAGGTGTTCCGGGAGCGTCCAGCGCCGGCCGGGGACCGGTGTGGGGGCGGCGGCGCTCCTGCGGTAGGGGCCGACCACGGCCCGTACGGTCGCGGAGCGCTCCGCGGCGGCGGTCCGGGACTCCAGGAGCAGGGCCGCTCCGCCGTCCACGGCGCGGGTGCCGCCGAGGAGCCGGCGCACCACCTCGTTGTCGGGCTCGACGCCGAGGACCAGCATCCGGGCCGAACGGCCGGCCGTGATCATCGTGACCGCCCAGTGGACGGCGTCCAGGCCGGAGGTCTCGCCGTTGCACACCATCAGGTTGGGGCCGCGGAGCCCGTAGCGGATGGCGGCCGAGGAGGCGAGGACGTTGCTGGAGGCGTTCGGCAGGTCCATCGGGCTGGTGGCCGTGACGGTCTCCTCCCGGATGGTGTCCAGCGCCCGGACGACGGTGTCAAGGTTGCCGAAGTTGGAGCTGGCGACCACGCCGACGGACTCGGCGGGTACGGTCAGCCCGTCCTCGCCGAGGAGTCCGGCGTCCCCGAGGGCGGCGGCGGTCAGGCAGTAGCCGAGCTGGGTGGCCCGGTCCTTGTAGCGCAGGCCCTTGCGGCCCACGTAACCGGCGGGGTCGACGGGGGCGCCGCCGGGCGCGGGTCCGTCGGCCAGGGCCCTGACGGTGTCCGCCCCCGGCAGCAGGACGGCGGCGCCGGTGACGACGACCGCGGCACGCTGCGTGCTCATCGGTTTCCCTCCACGATGGTGACGGCGTTGATGCCGCCGAATCCGAAGGCGTTGAGCTGCGCCACGTTCAGCCGGCGGCCGGCGGCCGCCTCGCCGGTGACGAAGCGGAACGGCGCCGCCTCGTCGACCGGGTCGTCCAGCCCCACGGTCGGCGGCACCCGGCCCTCGTTCAGGGCGCACAGGCCCACGATCAGGTTGAGCAGACCGGAGGCGCCCGAGGTGTGCCCGGTCATGGACTTGACGGCGGTCATCAGCGGTTTGTCCGCGTCACCGCCGAGCACGGCGGCCAGCGCGCCGGCCTCGGCCTCGTCGTTGAGGAGGGTGCCGGTGCCGTGCAGCATCACCAGGTCGACGTCGGCGGGCTTGACCCCGGCCAGCCGGTACGCGGAGCGCATGGCCTCGGCGATGCCCTCCGGGGACGGGGCGGTGACGTGGTAGGCGTCGCAGTTGACGGCGACGCCGCGCAGCCGGCCGTGCACCTGGGGCGCGTCGCGGTCGGTGCGGCGCAGCACGATCGCCGCGGCGCCGTCGCCCATCAGGACGCCCGTGCGGTTGCGGTCGAAGGGGCGCACCCGGTCGGGCGGCACCGGGTGGACGCGCTCCAGCAGTCCGTACATGGACTCGGTCAGCACGTCGACGCCGGCGACGATCACCGTGTCGGGTCCGTCGTCCCCGCCCTGGTCCAGCAGGTCCGAGGCGAGCGCCAGGGCGTACAGGGAGGCGGAGCAGGCGTTGGAGAAGGTGTGGGTCACGTCGGCGTTGAAGCGCTCGCGCAGACCGGTGCCGAAGTGCAGGCCGGAGTCGGCGAACGGGGAGCCGTCGCGCCACCACAGTTCGAGGGAGCGCAGCTCGCGCAGTCCGGTGCCGATGAGGATGGGGATGCCGCTGAGGTCCTCGCCGAGTCCGGCGTCCGCCGCGGCCTGGCCGATGGCGTCGAGCAGGAGCCGGGTCGCCCGTCCGGGGATGTCCTCCCCGGGCACGGGGCGGTCGTCCACCTCGTAGGCGTGCTGGGCCCGGAACCGGGTGCGGTCGAAGCCGCGGAGCTCCGCCCGGCCGGTGCGGCCCAGGCACAGGCTCTCGAAGAGTTCGCCGACCCCGGAGCCGGTCGCTGCGACGGCGCCCATCCCGATGATGGGGCGGATCGTCATGACGCCTCCTTGATTGCGTCGTACCGGCCCAGGAGTACCGCCGCGTTGTTGCCGCCGAACGCGAGACCGTTGTTCTGAACGATCCGCAGGTCGGCCTCGACCGCCTGGTTCGGCACACAGTCGACGTCGCACTCGGGGTCGGTGGTGACGTGGTTGATGGTGGGCGGGATGAAGCGGTTCTGGATCGCCAGGGCGCAGCCGATGGCGCCCAGCGCGCTGGCCGCGCCCATGCTGTGGCCGAGCATCGACTTCATGGAGACGGTGCGGGGAGGCGTGTCTCCGAAGACCTGCCGGATGGCGCCGGCCTCGGTGATGTCGTTGGCCTTGGTGCCGGTGCCGTGCGCCGATATGAGGTCCACCTCGTGGGGTGCGACGCCCGCGTTGTCCAGGGCCAGCCGCATGAGTTCGGCGACGCTGTCGCGGTCGGGCGCGACCTGGTGGTGCGCGTCGCAGTTGAGGCCGTAGCCGAGCACCTCGGCGTAGATGGTGGCGCCCCTGGCCAGCGCGGAGTCCAGGCGTTCCAGTACGAGGACGCCGGCCCCCTCCCCGGTCAGGATGCCCTTGCGGTCGACGTCGAAGGGCTGGCAGCGGTCGGGGGCGATGGTGCCGAGCCGGTAGAAGCCGGTGAAGGTCTTCCGGCACATGGCGTCGGCCCCGCCGCAGAAGGCGAATTCCGCCTCGCCCGAGCTGACGGCGTCGAAGCCGTAGCCGATCGCGTAGTTGCCCGCCGAGCAGGCGGTGGGGATGGTGAGTGCCTCCACGTCGCGGAGGCCGAGTTCCTGGGCGATGGCCACCGACAGCCGCCCGGCGGGGATGCGCCGGGCAGCGGTGGCGTCGAACGCTCCGATCCCGTCGGCGAGTTCGCCCTCGACCAGCTGGTCCAGGTCGTAGCTCTCGCCGTCGGTCGTGCCGATGGAGATCAGGCCGCGACGGCCGCGCAGCTCCTCCAGACCGAGTCCCGAGTCCTCCAGCGCCATCCGGGCTGCCGCGACGGAGAACTGCGCGGCGCGGCCGAGCTGTTCCACGTCCAGGGTGTGGATCCACTCCCTCGGTTCGAAGTCCGTGATCTCGCACCCGTTCGCGTGGGCGAAGCCCTCGGTGTCGAACACCGTGATGCGCCGTGCACCACTGCGTCCCTCACGGAGCCCCTGCAGGAACTCCTTCGCCCCCAGGCCGATGCTGGAGACCACACCGAGTCCCGTCAGGACGACCCGGTGCCGCTCGGTCCGGTCGTGGCCGGTGCCGCGCACTGCCGTCATGCCAACCTCCCAATCAACCGCAGCGGGGACGGACTACCAGCCGGCCGGCTCCGAGACGACCTCGTAGACGCCCGTCAGGTTCACCATGCGCGGCAGTTCGCTCTGGTTGATGACGACGCCGAATTCCTTCTCCAGCGCGGCGAGGATCTCGATGGCGCGCAGCGAGTCCGCGTCGTGGTCCTCCTTGAAGAGACTCGTCGGAGTTACCTCGTCCTCCTCGATCTCAAGAATGTCGCAGACGATTTCCTTGATGGTGTCGAGTCGCTCGTCCTGCGTAGCAGTGGACACGTCTTTTCTCCTTTTCGGAATGCCGCTCCCATAACGCGCGGCCGGATTACTGGAATGAATGCTCGCGTGGAGCTCTTTGCGCCACAACGAGAACTGCAACAAGCTGCCAACCGGCCTCGCCGGCCGGGTTTTTCAGGGATTTCGTGCCAGCCGTGCGCGGATGTCGGCGATGAGCTCGGCGCGGCGGTCCACGAGGTAGAAGTGCCCGCCGGCCAGCACCTTCAGGTCGAAGCCGCGGGGAGCGACCCGACCCCATGCCCGGACCGCCTCGGGGCCGACATCGGGGTCGCTGTCGCCGACGTAGCCGATGACGGGGCAGCCCACCGGGACGCCGGGGCGTGCCGCGTACCGGGCGACGGCCGAGAAGTCGGCCCTGATGGCGGGCAGGATCAGCTCGCGCAGCTCCGGTTCGGCGAGCAGCGCGCTGTCGGTCCCGCCGAGCCGCCGGACCTCGTCGATCAGGCCGTCGTCGGTCAGGGCCGCGGTGCGCGGGGTGAGCAGGTGCGGGGCCTTGCGGCAGGAGACCATCAGCGCGGCCGGGACGACGCCGTGCCGGGCCTCCAGACGCAGGGCGATCTCGTACGCGAGTGAGGCGCCCATGCTGTGTCCGAAGAGGGCCAGCGGGGTGTCGAGGCAGGGGACCAGCTCCGCGCTGATCGAGTCGGCGAGGAGTTCGATGTCGTCGACGGGTTCCTCGGCGATACGTTCCTGCCGGCCGGGGTAGCGGACGGCCACGACCTCCACGTCGTCGCCGAGGGCGTTGCCCCAGCTGTGGAAGAAGCTGGCCGAGCCCCCGGCGTGCGGCAGGCAGAGGAGCCTGGTGCGGGGCGGCGCCGCGGTGGGGTAGGCGCGCAGCCAGATGCTCTCGGTGCCCAGTGCCATGGGGGTCAGGTCTCCTCGCTCACGTTGGGTCGTGCGTCCAGGGCGCCGGGGCTGTCGAAGGAGACGACCTCGGTGTCCCCGTCGATCCGGCGGATCAGGCCGGCCAGGGTGCGGCCGGGGCCGAGTTCGACCAGGCGGCGGCAGCCGAGCCGGCCGGTGAGGGTCGCGACGGACCGCTCCCACAGCACCGGCGAGGTGAGCTGGCGGGTGGAGAGCTCGGGCCAGTCGCAGTCCCCCGTGTACGGCTCGGCGTCGGCGTTGGCGACGACGGGCAGGTGCGCGGGGGCGAAGGGGGCGTTCTTCAGGGCCCGGCGCAGGGTCTCGGCGGCCGGTGCCATGTACGGGCTGTGGAAGGCCCCGCCGACCTGGAGGCGGATCATCTTGGCGCCGATGGAGGGGGCTTCCGCGTCGAGCGCGTCGATCCCCCCGGGCGAGCCGGACACCACGGTCTGCCCCGGGCTGTTGACGTTGGCGATCCAGACGTCGGCGCCGGACGCGCGCACGGCCGCGACCAGGGTCTCCACCTCCGCGAGGGGGGCTGCGACCAGGACGCCCATGGTGCCCTGGCGCGCCTCGGCGGCGTCCCGCATGGCCCGGCCGCGGACGGCGACGAGCGCGGCGGCGTCGGTGACGGTGAGGGCGCCGGCCGCGGTGAGCGCGGCGTACTCCCCCAGGCTGTGGCCGGCGCAGGCCACGACGCGTCCGCCGAGCGCGCCGCGCCGGACCGCTTCGGCGTGCGCGATCACCGCGACGGTGAAGACGGCGAGCTGGGCCAGGTCGGTGCGCCGGAGCTGTTCGCCGGGGGTGCGCAGCAGGAGCCGGGGAATGTCCTCGCCGGTCACCTCGGAGATTTCCGCGGTGAGGTCCCACGACGGGGTTTCCCGCCAGGGGAAGCCCATTCCCTCTTTCTGTGTCCCCTGTCCGGGAAACACCAGACCGATCGGCAATTGATTCATGGGGCCGCCTTCCGCGCGGTGTTCGACCGGGGCCCGGGGGTCCGGAGAAGAAGGTCCGGACCCCCGGGCACGGCGGCGCACGGGGGATTGGCTGCCGCCGGGGGCGGGAAATTCCCGGTGTTCCGGAATCCCGTTCCCGACGACCCATACAACTGTCCGGGGCGAGGGGCGGCAACGTTCCTTTCAGGAAGCTGCCATTCGCCCGGCCGGAACGCGTCGCGGCCCCGGCCGTGGGGGCCGGGGCCGCTGTTCGAGGAGGGCCGGGCAGCCGTTACCGGCCGGGCTGGCCGCCGGGGCCGGGGGCCGAGGCCAGCGGGAGCAGGCCCAGTTCGGCGGCCCTGACTCCGGCCTGGAAGCGGGAGCTGGCGCCGAGCAGCGCCATGATCTCCGCGACATGGCGCCGGTAGGTACGGACCGAGACGGTCAGGTCGCGGGCGGCGACCTCGTCCGTGACGCCGGCGCGCAGGGCGCCCAGGATCTGGCGGGCGAGCGCGGCCCGGTCGCGGTCGCCGAAGACGATGCGCTCATTCGCCGGGACGGCGTTGCTCCAGACGCCGGCGAAGAGGGTGTGCAGGGTGTGCAGCACCTCGGGGGCCCGGATCAGCGAGGCCCGGCGGCCCACCGCCGACTCGGCCACCACGAGGCCGATGACTTCGTCGACGAGCAGGGCCTGTAAGGGAGGCACCCGCGCCACCCGGATCGCCACCGGCCGGTCACGGCCGAGCTGTTCCCGCACGAAGGACTCGTCGAGCAGCGCGGGGCTGGCGAGCAGCCGCACGGCGACCGCCTCGTCCGCGCTGTAGATCAGCTCCCGCTCCGACCTGACCGGCCGTTCGGGCTCCTGTCCGGAGAGCGGGGTGCGGGCGTGCACGATGTCGATGCTGCGGACCGCCCCGCGGATCAGCTCCTCGGCGGCTTCGAGCACGGCCTCGTATCCGCCTTCGACCGTGGTGATCCGGCGTTCGCGCAAGCTGCGGTCCCGGTGGATGGCCACCGTGGACTCGATGAGTTCCCTGACCTCCAGCAGGGCATGCTCCAGCTCGTCCTCTGGTCTTCCCGACACGTCGTATCCCACCGTCCCCGTTGACTCTTGACTCCTCGCACCGTCCCGGCCACGGCCCGGGCCGGGGACAGCGCCCGGCCTACTCCGAGAGCAGACCCAGCTCCACCGCGCGGGCTCCCGCCTGGAAGCGGGAGCTGGCGTCCAACTCGCGCATGATCTCCGCGACATGACGCCGGTAGGTGCGCAGCGAGACGTTCAGGTCGCGAGCCGCCGTGTCGTCGGTGTGACCGGCCCTCAGGCGCTCCAGGATGCTGCGGGTCAGCTCGCTGCGCAGCCGCGGGCTGAGGCCGAGGTGGTCGGCGAGCCTCCGGCCGCGCGCCCAGGCTCCGGCGAACAGCAGTTCCAGGGCGCGCACGGCCGCGACATCGTTGACGACGGTGGCCTGCTGTCCCTCGGTCCGGGCGGCTCCCCGCACCAGCGCGGCGACGCCGTCGACCACGATGATCTCGCGCAGCTCGCTCTCCGAGACCCGGGCTTCGACGGACCGGCCGGAGGGCTGGCGCAGCCCGGCGAACGAGGCGTCGGCGACCTCGGCGGACCCGAGCAGCCGCACGGCGGCCGCGGGCGGCCGTGCGGCGAGCAGTCGCAGAACGGAATCGGTGAACTCGCCGGGGCCGGCCAGCGCGACGCTGACCGAGTGCCGGGCACCACCGATGATCCGGTCCAGGGCCTCACCGAGCGCGGCGATGTCGGTGGGCGCCGCCGCGGCCGGGACGGCGGGACGCCGCCGGTACAGGGACACCGTGGACTCGATCAGCGCCCGGGCCTGGAGCAGCGCCTCCTCCAGGTGGGCGGCATGGCCCTCGGCCGTCGCATCCTCGGATTTGTCCGGTGGCTCGATCTGCACACCCGTCACATGTGCCCCCTCGGCTGCCCGCGAGCCGTCTTCCACCACGCGGGCCGTCCTCATCACGTTCGGAATGTTTCGCCGGGTAAGCGAAAATATCGCTCACCAAAAACAGTTCAATCGAAAAATACTTCTTCATACATTGGTTGAAGAAACCTTCATCAGACACTAGTTCGCTGGCTTGGAATCAGTCAACAACAGGTCACCCCGCCCTCCCGGGACCCGCAGAAGAGCGGCAGACGTCGACAAAAGGGCGACCCATTCCGCCCCACCTGTCAGCAAGTTGCATACGAGCCCCCGGAAGCAGCACCCCCGCTTCCACTTGTGCCACCGAGGGCGCACACCCCCTCACACGGCGTGGCCCCGCTGACCTCTTGCTGTCAACCCGCGTCCGGCCATGCCCGATTACGACCTACGGTCACCGGGTGACCACACCCCACACACACGCCCCACCCCCCGCCACCGCTTCCCGGCCCCGGCCGTTCGCGGACGACGTCCACGTGTGGTCATGGAGCGTGGTTGCGGGACCGCCCCGCGAGGCGGATCTGAAAATTCTCGACAGCACGGAACTGGCGCGCGCGAACCAATTCAAATCAGCCAGGGCAGCGGCCGAATACGTGTCTTGTCGTGCCGCCGTACGTCGATTACTGGCCACGCATTTTCAGGTGGGAGCCACCGAGATTTCACTCGGCAGAAAGCCCTGTCCCGGATGCGGCAGCACCGAGCACGGACCGCCCGCCGTGCTCCGCCCGCCGACGCCCTGCCGCATCAGCGTCTCGCACACCGCCGGCCTCGCGATGCTCGCCGTCGCACCGTTCCCGGTCGGGATCGATGCCGAAGCGCACCGGAGCGTCCCGGTCGCAAACATCACCGGACAGGTACTGACACCCCGTGAGCGCCGCACGGTGCTCGCCGAGCCGGACGGCCCCGCCCGCACCGAGGCCTTCCTGCGCTGCTGGACCCGCAAGGAGGCGGTGCTCAAGGCCGTGGGGATCGGGCTCGTCGCCGATCTGACCACGCTGGAGACCCGCCCCGAGGTCCCCGGCCCCACCCGGGTCACCACCGGCACCCCCGCGCCCCGCACCGACTGGTGGGTGACCGAGGTGTCCGTACCCGAGGGCTGGACCGCCTCGGTGGCGTACCCGGCCGGGACCGGCCGACCCATCGCCGTGCGGCAACTCCGAGTCCCGCGGGAGCGCCACGCCCGCCACGCACCGAGGTAACGGGAGACAGAACATCGTGAACCGCGCACCCACGCAGAGCATCGCCGGCCTCCTGATCAGCGCCGCCCAGTACCACCCCGACGCGGGCATCCGCTACTGCCCCGGCGGGGCCGACGCGGGCTTCACCGACCAGAGCCACCCCGAACTGCTGGCCGAGGCCGGCCGGGTCGCGGCCGGGCTGCGGGCCCGCGGCCTGCGCCCGAAGGACAACGTGGTCCTCGTCCTGGAGCGCCCACGGGAATTCCTCACCGCGTTCTGGGCCTGCGTGCTGGGCGGTTTCGTGCCCTGCCCGATGGCCCCGCTGCGCATCGACCCGGAGCGCTGGGCGGCTCAGCTCGGCCATGTGCACACGCTGCTGGACCGGCCGCTGATCGTGACCAGCACGTCGCTGGCCGCCGAGCTGCCCGCGGTGCCGGGCGCCGTCGTCGCCCCGCTGGACGGACTGTACGGAGCGGAGCCCGCCGTCCCGCACCGGGCCGCCCCCGGCGACACCGCCGTCCTGGTGCTGACGTCCGGCTCGACGGGCGCCTCCAAGGCGGTCCAGCTCAGCCACGGCAACCTGCTCGCCTCCATGGCCGGGAAGAACAGCGCCCACCGCCTGGGCCCCGCGGACACCACCCTGAACTGGGTCTCGTTCGACCATGTGGCGGCCCTGCTGGAATGCCACCTCCTCCCCCTGTACACCGGTGGCCGCCAGGTCCACGTGGAGGCGCCCGTCGTCCTCGGCGAGCCCTTGGAGTTCCTTCGCCTCGCCGCCCGGCACGGGGTGACGATGACGTTCACGCCCAATTTCCTGCTCGGGCTGCTCAACGCGTCGGCCGAGCGGCTGTCGGAGACGGGCGAGGTGCTCGACCTGTCCCGGCTGCGCCACATCATCAGCGGCGGCGAGGCCGTGGTCCGCGCCACCGGCGAAACGTTCCTGGAGCGGTACGCGCCCCACGGGCTCGCCCCGGACGCGCTGTGGCCGGCCTTCGGGATGACGGAGACCTGCGCCGGCAGCGTCTACTCCCGCGCGGCGTTCCCGGCCGTGGACCGGGGCGAGGAGTTCGCCAGCCTCGGCACCCCGGTCGACGGGCTGCGCATCCGGGTCGCCGCCGACGACGACCGGGCGCTGCCCGAGGGCGAGGTGGGCGAGCTCCAGTTCAACGGCCCCATGATCACGCCCGGTTACCACAACAACGCCGCGGCCACCGCCGAGGCCTTCACCGCCGACGGCTGGTTCCGCAGCGGCGACCTGGGGCGGATCGTCGGCGGCCGGCTGACCCTGGTGGGCCGCAGCAAGGACAGCGTCATCGTCAACGGAGTCAACTACTTCAGCCACGAGATCGAGGCGGCGCTCGAACAGCTCGACGGGGTCGCGGGCTCGTACACCGCCGCCTTCCCGATCCGGCCGCCCGGCAGCGACACCGAGCAGCTGGTGGTCGCCTTCCACCCGGACGTCCCGGAGGACGACGAGGCGGAGCTGTACCGGGTGCTCACCGCCGTCCGCAGCAGCGTGGTGATGCAGTGGGGGTTCCGCCCCGCCCTCGTCCTGCCGCTGCCCGAGGACGCCTTCCCCAAGACGAGTCTCGGCAAGATCCAGCGCGCGCTGATGCGGCGGCGGCTGGAGGAGGGCGCGTACGACACCGAGCGGCGCCGCGTCACCGACCTCACCCGGCGCATGCTCGGCGGCTACACGGCGCCCCGGGGCCGGACCGAGCAGGTCCTGACCGAGATCTACGCGGAGCTGTTCGACCTGGACCCGGCTGCCGTCAGCAGCACCGCCAACTTCCTGGAACTGGGCGGCACCTCACTGGACATCCTGCGCCTGCGGGGCCGGGTCGCCCAGCGGCTCGGCGTCACCGGGCTCCAGATCATAACCGTCCTGACGGCGCCCACCGTCCGGGCCCTCGCCGCCCGGATCGGGGAGCGGGCCGACGACGGCGACCGGGCGGACACGGGCGCGGCGGCGTACGACCCGGTCGTCCCGATGCAGACGGGTGGCACCAAGACGCCCCTGTTCTGTGTGCACCCCGGCGTGGGTGAGGTCCTGGTCTTCGTCAACCTCGCCAAGTACTTCGTGGGCGACCGCCCCTTCTACGCGCTGCGGGCGCGCGGGTTCAACGAGGGCGAGAAGCCGTTCGCCACCTTCGAGCAGATGGTGGACTCCTATGTGGAGGCCATCCGGGAGCGCCAGCCGCACGGGCCGTACGCCGTCGCCGGCTACTCCTACGGCGGGGTGGTCGCGTTCGAGATCGCCAAGGCGCTCCGCTCGCAGGGTGAGCGGGTGGACTTCACGGGCAGTTTCAACCTGCCGCCGCACATCAAGTACCGCATGGAGGAACTGGACTTCGCGGAGACCGCGACCAACCTCGCGTTCTTCCTCGCCCTGATCGACAAGAAGCAGTCGCTGGAACTTCCGGGCCTCCTGCGCGGCCGGCCCGCGGAGGAGCAGCTGACGCACCTCATGTCGCTGGCCCCGCCGGAGCGGCTGGCCGAACTGGACCTGGACGTGGCGAAGTTCGGGAACTGGGCGGAGCTGGCCAACCGGCTGACGGACCTGGGCCGCTCCTACGAGCCCAGCGGGTCGGTGCCGTCGATGCACGTCTTCCACGCCGCCCCGCTGCGCGGCACGAAGGAGGACTGGCTGAACAACGAGCTGCGGCGCTGGGACGCGTACACGAGCGGGCCGAACCGCTACATCGAGGTCCCCGGCGAGCACTACACCCTGATGAGCCCCCAGCACGTGGCGTCCTTCCAGTCGATCCTGCGCGGGGAACTGGACCGGGCCCTGGCCGACGCCGACCGCATCGCGGCCGGCCGGGCACAGCTGGACCGACCGGCCGACGAGCGAGGAGAGACACGGTGACGCAACTCCCGACGGGCAAGAGAATCCTGATCACCGGCGGCACCGGGCAGGTCGCCCGGCCGGTGGCCGAGGCCCTGGCCGAGCGGAACGACGTCTGGTGCCTGGGCCGCTTCGGCGCCGAGGGCGTCGAGGCCGCACTGTCCGCACGGGGCATCACCACCTGGCACTGGGACATGGACGACCTCTCGGGCGACTCCCTCAAGGGGCTCCCGGACGACTTCACCCACGTCCTGCACTCCGCCGTACGCCGGGGCGAGGACGGCGACTTCAACGCGGTGGCCGAGGTGAACGCGGTGGCCGCCGGTCAGCTGATGGAGCACTGCCGGACGGCGGAGTCCTTCCTCTACGTGTCGACGGGCGCCCTCTACGCCCGGCAGACGCTGGACCACCCGTACACCGAGAGCGACCCGGTCGACGGGGTGGCCGACTGGCTGCCCGCCTACCCGGTGGGGAAGATCGCCACCGAGGGCGCGGTGCGCGCCTTCGCCCGGGTGCTCGGCCTGCCGACCACCATCGCGCGGCTGAACATCGCGTACGGGCCCGGCGGTTACGGCGGCGTCCCGATGCTGTACTTCAAGCGCATGCTGGCCGGCGAGCCCATTCCCGTACCCCGCGAGGGGCAGAACTGGTGCTCGCTGCTGCACACGGACGATCTGGTGGCGCAGGTGCCCGCCCTCTGGCGGGCCGCCACGACGCCGGCCCGGGTCGTCAACTGGGGCGGCGACGAGGCCGTCGGGATCACCGACTGCGTACGCCATCTGGAGGCGCTCACCGGGATCGAGGCCCGGCTCGTGCCCAGTGACGTGACCCGTGAGACCTATCGCTTCGACCCGGCGCTGCGGATGTCGCTGACCGGCCCGTGCCGGGTCGGCTGGCGCGACGGCATCCGCCGCACCCTGGAGAGCCTGTACCCCGAGCACGTCCGGCACTGAGGAGAGCCCCGATGCAGACGCGAATGGAAACGCTCGTCATGACGGACTACCTGGACCGCCGCGCCGAGCCGTCCCCCGCCCAGGCACTGGTGGGCCGCGCCTACCGGGCCTTCGCCGCCCGGGACGTGGGGGCGCTCCTGGACACCCTGGACCCGGACGTGGAATGGGTCCATCCCGAGGGCATGGCCGTGTACGGCCTGGGCGGCACCCGGCACGGGCACGCGGGCGTGAAGGAGTTCCTGGCCCACGTGCCCACCGTGCTGGGCGGCATGCGGCTGCGTCCCCACGAGTTCGTCGGGTCCGGCGAGCGCATGGTGGTGTTCGGCACCCGGGAGGTGACGTCCAGGCGGGGCCGTACCGAGACGATGTCGTTCGTCCACTCCTGGACGCTGCGCGACGGCCGGGCCGTGCGCATGGAGGACATCTTCGACACCGTCCTCTTCCACCGGCTGATCGAGAGCTGAGGCGCGCCGTCCGGGCCGGGCGACCGGCCCGGACGGCCGTCAGCCGGCCGCGAGCCGGTCCCGGATGCCGTCGAAGTGGGTGCGCATGGCCCGGACCGCGCGTTCGCCGTCGGCCGCCGCGACCGCCTCCACGATCTCCCGGTGCTGGCGGCAGGTGACCGACGGGTCCTGGTGGCCGTCGTCGAAGTCCTCGCGCACCCGGTCCATCGCGGCCCAGAAGGCGTCCAGCACCTCGCTGAGCAGGTGGTTGTCGAGCGAGGCGTAGAGCGCGAGGTGGAAGGCCCGGTCCGTGGCGCGCGCGACCCGGCCGCCCTCCGCCGCCTCGGTCTCCATCTTCGCGACCAGCGCGCGCAGGACGGCGAGGTCGTCCTGCGGGACGCCCGCCGCGACGGCTCCGACGAGCCCGGCCTCCAGCGCCTCGCGCACCTTCATCAGCTCGGCCAGTCCCGGTTCGCCCTGGCGGTGGCGGACGGCAGCGCGGAAGGCCAGCCCCTCGGCGAACGGCGACAGGGAGAGCGAGCCCACGAAGGTCCCGTAGCCCCGGCGGATCTCCACGACCTTGAGCGCCTGGAGCGACTTCAGGGCCTCGCGCACGGAGACCCGGCCCGCCTCGAAGAGGTCCATCAGTTCGGTCTCGGTGGGCAGGGCGTCGCCGGGGGCGAGGCGGCGCTCCAGGATGAGCTCCTTGACCCTGCGCTCGATGTCCTGAGCCATGGTGGGCCGCGCCACAACGTCCTCCCGAGGTGCTGGTGCCCCTTGACCGTTCGCAGGAGCGTCTGATTAAGGTACCGCAGACATAAGACATCTTACGTCTCACGTCTGGAGCCCTCCTCATGTCCCTGACCGCACCGCTGCGCGGCGTCGTCCCGCCGGTCTGCACCCCCCTCGACCCGCGCGGGGAGATCGACACCGCCTCCCTCGCCCGGCTCGTGGACCACCTCATCGGCGGCGGTGTGCACGGGCTGTTCGCGCTCGGGTCCACCAGCGAGGTCGCCTACCTCACCGACGAGCAGCGCGCCACGGTCCTGGAGACCGTCGTCAACGCCACCGACGGCCGGGTCCCGGTCCTCGCCGGGGTCATCGACACGACCACGGGCCGGGTCGCCGAACACGCCAGGGCCGCCGCCGCCCTCGGCGCGGACGCCCTGGTCGCGACCGCGCCCTTCTACGCCCGCACCCACCCCCGGGAGATCGCCGCCCACTTCCGCCGGCTGCGCGCCGAGGTGGACCTGCCGCTGTTCGCGTACGACATCCCCGTCGCCGTGCACAGCAAGCTCTCCGCGGCCCTGGTCCGCGAGCTGGCCGAGGACGGCACGCTGGCCGGGCTCAAGGACAGCAGCGGCGACGAGGGCGGGCTGCGCCGGCTCGTCGTGGAGCTCGGCGGCCGGGAGGGCCGGGCACACGGTCCGGTGCCGGACTTCAGCATCCTCACCGGGTCCGAACTGACCGTGGACGCGGCCCTGCTGGCCGGCGCCGACGGGGTCGTCCCGGGCATCGGCAATGTGGACCCGGCCGGTTACATACGCCTCTACGAGGCCGCGTGCGCCGGGGACTGGACGCTGGCGGCCAAGGAGCAGGAGCGGCTGGTCGAGCTGTTCGCGATGGTCGACGCGGGGCCCGAGGCGGACATGGGCCGCAGCTCGTCCGCGCTCGGCTCGTTCAAGGCGGCGCTCGCGCTGCTCGGGGTCATCGAGTGCGGCGACACGGTGTTCCCGCAGATCCAGCTGTCGGCGGAGTCCGTCGCGTACGTCTCCGGGCGGCTGCGCGACGCGGGCCTGCCGCCGGTCCGATGACGGCCCCCGTGGCGGCCCCTTCGACGGCCCCGGCGCGGCGGCCGGTCGTCGGCCTGGACCTGGGCGGTACGAAGATCGCCGCCGCGCTGTTCGCCGCGGACGGCACCGTGGTGGCCCGGTGCTCCCGGCCGACCCCGGCCCGCGACGGCGCGGCCGCGGTGCTCGACGCGCTCGCGGCGGCCGTCGCCGAGGCCGACCCCGGCCGCACCGCGACCGTGCTCGGCGTCGCCGCGGCCGGAGTCATCGACCCCCGGACCGGCACGGTCACCAGCGCCACCGACGCGATCCGGGGCTGGGCCGGGACGTCGCTGGGCGCCGGCCTGGCGGACCGCACCGGCTACGCGGTGGCCTGCGACAACGACGTACGCGCCACGGCGGGCCCCGAGCTGGACGCGCTGCGCGCCGAGCACGGCGGCCACGCCTCGCTGCTGTTCGCGGCGATCGGGACCGGCGTCGGCGGCGCGGTCGCGGCCGACGGGCGGATGGTGCACGGCGCGTCCGGCATCGCCGGGCACCTGGGCCACCTGCCGAGCCCGGAGGCGGCCGGGCTGCCCTGCACCTGCGGCGGAGCCGGCCACCTGGAGGTCATCGCCTCCGGGCCCGGGATCGCCGCCCACTACGAGCGGCTGACCGGCGCGCCCGTGGACCGCCTGGAGACGGTCGCCGCGCGCGCCGCCAGGGGCGACGCGGACGCCGTCGCCGCGATCACCACGGGAGCCCGGGCCGCCGGCCGGGTGCTCGGCGGGCTCGCCAACGCGCTCGGCCCCGACCGGGTCGTCGTCGGCGGCGGGGTCCCGCGCATCGGCCCGCTGTACGGGGACGCGCTGCGCGAGGCGTTCACGGCCGAGCTGATGCACCCGCTGCGCCAACTCGCTCCGCGCCCCCCGCTCTTCGGCCACGACGCGGCCGTGCTCGGCGCGGCGGCCCTCACCCTCACCCTTCCCCTCCACCACCCGGGAGCCCTCCGATGAACGCACAGGAACTGGCCACCGCCCTCCGGGGCAAGCTGATCGTGTCCTGCCAGGCGCCCCCGGGCGACCCGATGCGGGACACCGACACGCTGGTGCGGCTCGCGCGGTCGGCGGTCGCGGGCGGCGGCGCGGCGATCCGGGCCAACGAGCCGGAGGTCGTCGCCGCGATCACCGCCGCCGTGGACCTGCCGGTGATCGGGCTGTGGAAGGACGGCGACACCGGGGTGTACATCACGCCGACCGTCCGGCACGCCCTCGCGGTGGCCGGGGCCGGGGCGGCCGTCGTCGCGGCGGACGCCACCGACCGGCCGCGCCCCGACGGCTCGACGTTCGCGGAGCTGGTCGAGGCGGTGCACACGGCGGGCGCGCTCGTCATGGCCGACGTCTCCACCCTCGCCGAGGGCGTCGCGGCCGCCCGGCTCGGCGCGGACTTCGTCTCCACGACCCTGTCCGGGTATGTGCCCGGGCAGCCGAAGCAGAGCGGGCCCGACCTCGACCTGGTCGCCGCGCTCGCCGCCGCGACCGACGTACCCGTCGTCGCCGAAGGCCGCATCAACACCCCCGAGGACGCGGCCGAGGCACTGGCGCGCGGCGCGCACAGCGTCGTCGTCGGCACCGCCATCACCGCGCCCACCGCCCTCACCGCCCGATTCGTGACGGGCATCACCCGGCGCTGAACTGCCCCTTTTCGCGGAACGGCTGTTCAAGGGCGAACACCGTCCCGCATTCTGGAGTCACCGTGCACACCACCACACCCCCCACGCTCCCCTGGTACCGCCAGGTGAGCCGCACCCAGTGGAAGTCGTTCTTCGCCGCCTGGATCGGCTATGTACTCGACGGCTTCGACTTCGTGCTGATCACCCTCGTGCTGACCGAGATCAGCGACGACTTCGGGCTGAGCACGGTGCAGGCGGCCAGCCTGATCTCCGGCGCCTTCATCACCCGCTGGCTCGGCGGCGCCGTGCTCGGCGCCCTCGGCGACCGCTACGGCCGGAAGCTGTCGATGGTGGCGAGCATCCTGCTCTACTCGCTCGGGACCTTCGCCTGCGGGTTCGCGTGGAACTACCACAGCCTGTTCGCCGCCCGGCTGGCCATCGGCATGGGCATGGCCGGCGAGTACAGCGCCAGTTCCACGTACGTCATGGAGAGCTGGCCGCCCGCGCTGCGCAACCGGGCCAGCGGCTTCCTGATCTCCGGCTTCTCGGTGGGCTCGGTGCTGGCCGCCCAGGTGTACGACTGGGTGGTGCCGTCGCTCGGCTGGCGCTGGATGTTCTACCTCGGGCTGATCCCGATCGCGATCGCGCTGTGGATGCGGCGGGCGCTGCCCGAGGCGGAGGAGTGGACGGAGTCCGTCGCGGACGAGGGCGCGAAGCCCAACCCGTTCCGGCCGCTGTTCCTGACCCCGCGCCGGGCGGCCGTCAACACGGTGCTGGTGGCCGTCGCCACGCTCGCGCTGTTCCTGGTCTTCACACCGGGCGGCGCGGGCATGGTGCCGGTGCTCTCGGTGGTCGCCGGGGTCTCGCTGGCGGCACTCGCGGTGCAGCTGGGCGGGAAGCGCGGCTGGGTGCTGTACCTGTCGATGATCGTGACGCTGTTCTTCGCGTTCCTGTACTCCTGGCCGATCCAGGCGCTGCTGCCGACGTATCTGAAGACGGAGCTGGGCTACTCCACCGGCCAGGTCACCGACGTCCTGTACTTCGCCGGCTTCGGCACCATGGTGGGCTGCTGGGCGGCCGGCTTCCTCGGCGACCTGATCGGTACGAAGAAGGCGTACGCGCTGACGCTGCTGGCCTCGCTCGCCTTCGTCTACCCGGTCTTCGCGGTGGAGGACAACCTCCTGCTCCTCGGCGCCCTGCTCTTCCTGCTCCAGGCGACCAGCTTCGGCATCTCCGGCCTCCTGCCGCGCTACATCGGCGGCCACTTCCCGACCCGGAGCCGGGGCGCGGCGCTCGGCTTCACCTACAACGTGGGCGCGCTGGGCGGGGCGGTCGCCCCGGTGCTCGGCGCGCACCTGGCATCGGGGATGAGCCTGGGGCAGGCCCTGGCGGTGCTGACGTTCGCGGGCACGGTGATCGTGGTGCTGCTCGTCGGCTTCGACGTCCCGGCCCGGCTGAACCGGCTGACGGACCCGGAGGCACGGGAGGACCACCTGGCGGCGGGGCCGGTGGCGGACGAGCGGGTGGCGGTGGAGCGGTAAATACGGTGGACGTCCGCGCCGGGGCGATCTAGCTTCCCCGGCGTGGACCTTCCCCGTACCTTCACCATCCGCGAGAGCGGCCACCGCGTGCACAACCCGTTCACCGAGGAGGATCTGGCCACCCTGGGCCGGGCCCTGCGCCTCGAACCGGGGACCCCGATCCTCGATCTGGCCTGCGGCAGCGGCGAACTGCTCTGCACCTGGGCGCGTGATCACGGCGTGACCGGGACCGGCGTCGACATCAGCACCGTCTTCCTGGCCGCCGCCCACGCGCGGGCGGCGGAACTGGGCGTCGCGGACCGGGTCGGCTTCGTGCACGGCGACGCGGCCGGTCATGTCGCACCGGAGCCCGTCGGCCTCGCCGCCTGCGTCGGCGCGACCTGGATCGGCGGCGGCGTCGCCGGAACGGTCGAACTGCTGGCCCGTTCGCTGCGGCCGGGCGGCATGCTGCTGATCGGAGAGCCGTACTGGCGCCGCGAACCCCCGGACCGGGCCGCCGTCGAGGGGTGCCATGCCTCGTCCCGCGACGACTTCCGCGACCTGCCCGGACTGGTCGAGCACTTCGGGGAGCTGGGCTGGGACGTGGTGGAGATGGTCCTCGCCGACCAGAAGGGCTGGGACCGGTACGCCGCCGCCCAGTGGCTCAGCGTCCGCCGCTGGCTCGACGCCAACCCCGACGACGAACTGGCCCCGCGGATGCGCGCCGAGCTGGACACGGCGCCGACGCTGCACGTCCGCTACCAGCGCGAGTACCTGGGCTGGGGTGTCTTCGCCCTGATGCGGCGCTGAGGCGCGGGCTCAGGGCGCCACGCGCTCGAAGACCGCCGCCAGGCCCTGGCCGCCGCCGATGCACATGGTCTCCAGGCCGTAGCGGGCCTCGCGGCGGTGCAGCTCGCGGGTGAGCGTGGCGAGGATGCGGGCGCCGGTCGCGCCGACCGGGTGGCCCAGCGAGACGCCGGAGCCGTTCACGTTGATCCGCTCCTCGTGGTCCTTCTCGCCGAGGCCCATCTCGCGGGTGCAGGCCAGGACCTGGGCGGCGAACGCCTCGTTCAGCTCGATCAGGTCGAGGTCGGCGAGCGTGAGCCCGGCGCGGCCGAGCGCGACCTCGGTCGCGGGCACGGGGCCGAGGCCCATGGTCGCGGCGGGCACCCCGGCCCGGGCGAAGGAGACCAGCCGGACGAGCGGGGTGAGGCCGAGGCGTTCGGCGGTGGCGGCGCTCGTGACCAGGCAGGCGGCCGCCGCGTCGTTCTGGCCGCTGGCGTTGCCCGCGGTGACGGTGGCCTCCGGGTCGGACTTGAGCATGACCGGGCGGAGCGCGGCGAGCTGTTCGGCGGTCGTGTCGGGGCGGGGGTGCTCGTCGGCGGAGACGACCGTCTCGCCCTTCCTGGTCTTCACGGCGACCGGCACCGTCTCCTTCCCGTACCGGCCCTCGGCGGCGGCAAGCCCCGCCCGCCGCTGCGAGCGCAGGGCCAGCGCGTCCTGCTCCTCGCGGCTGATCCCGTAGGCCCGGCGCAGGTTCTCGGCGGTCTCGATCATGCCGCCGGGGACCGGGTGGTGGACTCCCCCGGCGGTTACACGGCCCCGGGCGAGCGCGTCGTGGAGCTGGAGGCCGGGGCCCTTGATGCCCCAGCGCCCGTCGTGCGTGTAGTACGGAGCGCCGCTCATCACGTCGACGCCGCCCGCGATCACGACCTCGCTGAACCCGGCCCGGATCTGCATCGCCGCGTCCAGGACCGCCTGGAGCCCGGAGCCGCAGCGGCGGTCGGTCTGGAGGCCGGTCACCGACTGCGGGAGCCCGGCGTCCAGGGCGGCGACCCGGCCGATCGCGGGGGCCTCCGCCGAGGGATACGAGTGGCCGAGGATCACCTCGTCCACCCGGTCCGGGTCGATGCCGGTCCGGGCGACCACCTCGGCGATCACCCGGGCCGCGAGGGCGGCCGGCTTCTGCGCGGCGAACACCCCGCCGAAGCGGCCGATGGGGGTGCGCAGGGGTTCGCAGATCACGACATCGAGGGCGTCGGGCACGGCGGGGCCTTTCCGGGAGGCGGAGTGCGGGGGTTTAGACCCTCGCACCCGGCGGCAGGACCGGTCCAATACCCAGTTCCCCCCGAACCGAGACGCCCGGCGTCTCAATCGGCCGCCCGGCCGCCCTCCGGCGCGGGCCCGCTTCGCGAGACCGGCGGCGTGGGCAGCGCGCGCTCCGCCACGTCCAGCACCGCGCGCAGGGCGGCCGACGGGTTGTCCGTCCGCCAGGCGAGCGCCGGCTGCCGTCTGATCGGCGGCCCGGCCAGCGGGCGGTAGACCAGGCCGCTGAGCTGGATGTGCTGGACGGAGGTGACGGTCAGCGTCACCCCGACGCCCGCCGCCACCAGCGCCAGGATGGTGTACGAGTCCGGCGCCTCCTGCACCACGCGCGGGCTGAACCCGACCGCCTCGCACGCCCCGGTCATCGCGTCGCGCACGGTGGAGCCGGTGTTGGCGGGGAACGCGACGAACGGCTCCCCGGCCAGCGCGTCGAGCGGGATCTCCGGGCGGCCGGCGAGCGGATGGTCGAGGGGCAGCGCGCACACGAGCTCCTCCTCGTCGATCACCCGGCAGCTCACGCCCGGCGCGGTCACCGGCAGCCGGACGAACCCCAGGTCGAGCGAGCCGTCCGCGACCCGGGCGAGCGCCACGTCGGCGTAGGTCTGGCCGGTCATGACCAGCTCGATGCCCGGGTGGGCGGCGCGCACCGCCCGGGTGAGCAACGGCAGCGTCTCGTGGCTGGACGCGCCCGCGAAGCCGATGCGGACCCTGCCGTACGCGCCCTGTCCGGCCGCCCTGGCGGCCCGTACCGCCGTGTCCAGGTCGTCCAGCACGGTCCGTACCGGCTGGAGGAAGGACTCCCCCGCGCTGGTGAGCCGCACCGAGCGGGTGTTGCGTTCGAAGAGCTGGACGCCGAGCTCCTTCTCCAGGCGGCGGATCTGCTGGCTCAGCGGCGGCTGCGCCATCCGGAGCCGTCTGGCGGCGCGGCCGAAGTGCAGTTCCTCCGCCACGGCGAGGAACGCGGCGAGGTGGCGCAGTTCCATGCCGTCCCCTCCCCCGGGCCCGCCCTCATCATTGAGTCGTCTGGCGTCTCGGTCCGAGCCTAATTCGGTATTGGACGGCGATCAAAGCCACTGAAAGCGTCGGCAGCGCGGGCACCCCGGCCCGCCCAGTGAGAGGACCGTGACCCGCATGCGTATCAGGATCGTCGGCGCCGGAGCCATGGGCCGCGGCATCGCCCAGTGGGCGGCCTCGGCCGGACACACCGTCGAACTGTGCGACGTCCGCGCCGAGGCGGTGGCGGACGCGGTCGCCTTCGTACGCTCCATGCTGGACCGGGCCGTGGCCAAGGGGCGGATGGCGGCGGCGGACGCGGAGTCGGCGGCGGAGCGGCTGATCCCGCTGGACGATCCGTGGGCGGCGGGCCCGGACGTGGAGTTGGTGATCGAGGCCGTACGCGAGGACCTTGCGACGAAGACCGAGGTGTTCGGGCGCCTGGAGCGGGCGCTGCCCGCCTCCGCCGTCTTCGCGACCAACACCTCCTCGCTCTCGGTGACCCGGATCGCCGCCGCGCTGGAGGACCCGACGCGCCTGGCCGGGCTGCACTTCTTCAACCCGGTGCCGTTGATGCGGATCGTGGAGGTGGTGCCCGGGGCGGCGACCCGGCCGGAGATCCCGGCGCTGCTCACCGCGCTCGTGGAGGGCTGCGGCCACCGCGCGGTGACGGTCGCGGACACCCCGGGCTTCCTGGTCAACCACGCGGGGCGCGGCCTGGTGACGGAGGCGCTGGCGCTGCTCGAGGAGAACGTCGGGGAGCCCGCGGACATCGACCGGATCGCGCGCGATGTGCTGGGGCTGCGGATGGGCCCGTTCGAACTGATGGACCTCACCGGGCTCGATGTGACGGCCGCCGTCATCGACTCGATCTGGACGGGCTTCCGCCACGAGGACCGGCTCCGCCCCTCCTTCCTCACCCCGAACCGGGTGGCGGCCGGGCTGCACGGCCGCAAGACCGGACGCGGCTGGTACGGCTACGGCCCCGAGGCCACCGGACCCGCGCCGGAGCCGCCGGTCGCCGGGGACGCGGACCGCCCGGTGCACGTCTTCGCGCCGGAGCCCGCGCGGGAGGCCGGAGCGGGGGTGCTCCGCGAGGCGCTGGCCTCGGCGGGCGCCACCGTGGAGGGCGGGGAGCGGCCGTCGGAGGCGGCGGTCGTCCTGGTCCCGGTCTGGGGCACCCCGGTCTCCTCCGCGGTCGCCGCCCACGGGCTGCCCGCCGGGCGCACCTTCGGCGTCGACCCGCTGCCGGCGGCGGGGCGGCGGCGCGTGCTCGCGGTGACCCCGGCGGCGGACGCGGCGGCGGCGCGGGACGCCCGCGCGGTGCTGGCCCGGGCCGCGGAGGGCGGTGAGCCGTTCGCGGTGTCGGTGGTCCGGGACACGGCGGGCACGGTGGCGCAGCGGCTGCTGGCGTCCATCGTGTCGGTCGCGGCGTCCATCGCGGAGCGCGCGCTCGCCGCCCCGGCCGACATCGACGTGGCCGTCACGACGGGGCTCGGCTACCCGGTGGGCCCGCTGGCCTGGGGCGACCGGGTCGGCGCGGACCGGATGCTGGAGCTGCACCGGGCGCTGTACGCGTCGACGGGCGACCCGCGCCACCGCCCGACCCGCTGGGTCGCGGAGCGCGCGGCGCTGGGGCTGGCGCTGACGGACCCGGGAACGTCGCCGGGGGATGTGCTCGGGGCGCCGTGACCGATTCGTCCAAGACGGCGGTCCGGGGTTCTGCCTACGGTCGGTCCATGACTCCACGACTCGACGCGATCTCCCTCACCACCGCCGACCTGCCCGCTTCGCTCGCCTTCTACCGGCGGCTGGGGCTCGACATCCCGGCCGGCGCGGAATCCGCGTCCCATGTGGAGGTGGCCCTGCCGGGCGGCGGGCGCCTGCTGTGGGACACGGAGGACGTCGTCCGCTCCTTCGACCCCGGCTGGAACCCGCCGTCCGGCGGGGACCGGCTGGGGCTGGCCTTCCTGTGCGACAGCCCGGCGGAGGTCGACGCGGTCTACGCGGACCTGACCGGCGCCGGCTACCGGGGCCACCTGAAGCCGTGGGACGCGGTGTGGGGGCAGCGGTACGCCGTCGTCCTCGACCCGGACGACTGCGCGGTCTCGCTGTTCGCGCCCACGCCCTAGGAACGGCCGAAGTACGCGGTCAGGGTGGTGCCGGTCAGGTCGCGCATGTCCCGCGCCAGATGGGCCTGGTCGGCGCAGCCCGCCGCGAGTGCCGCGTCGGCGTACGGCAGCCCCGAGCGTACGAGGGCCAGGGCCCGCTGGAGGCGCAGAATCCGGGCGAGGGTCTTGGGCCCGTAGCCGAAGGCCGTCAGGGAGCGGCGGTGCAGCTGGCGTGGGCCGAGTCCGGCGCTCCCGGCGGCCTCCGCGACGCTGCCGCCCGCCGCCAGCCGCGCGGCGACCGCCCGCATCGCCGGGTCGGGGGGCCCGGTGCGGGCCGCCCGGTCCAGCGCGATGTCCTCCAGGGCGGCGGCCGGGTCGGCGGCTTCGGCGACGCGCTCGGTGAGGCGGCGGACCGCTGCCCCGGGCCACAGCGCGGCGAGCGGCACCCGGAGGTCGCGCAGTTCGTGGGCGGGCACGCCGAGCAGGGCGGGGGCGGTGCCGGGGGCGAATCGGATGCCGGCCCAGCCGCCGCCGGTGCCGGTGGCGGGCGCGGTGTGCGTGTCCGGCCCGGCGACGAGCAGCCGCGCACCGCTCCAGAGCAGGTCCATGCAGCCGTCGGGCAGCACCGGATGGACGGTGCCCGGCGGCACGTCCAGGGTCCACACCTTCGCGCCCCCGAGCCGCGACGCGCGCTCTGTATAGCTGTCGCCCATGCCACTAGTGTCGTGGACGGACACGGCGGCGTACGCAATCGGCTACGGGGGCGGTCATGGCGGCACTGATGGAGTTCACCACGGAGAACGGGGCGACGGTGACCGTGGAGGTCGACCGGCACGCACCGGGTGCGCGGCTGGTCGCGCGGGACGGGCAGCACGCCCTGGCGCGCGCGGGGCGCACCTTCGACAGCGCGCTGGAGGGCATCCGCTCGGCGGCCGAGTCGGCGCTCGCCGTGTTCCGGGACGGTCGGCTGAAGCCGGACGGGGTGGAGCTGGAGTTCGGCGTGAAGATCACTTCGGAGGCGGGCGCGGTGATCGCGAAGAGTGCGCTGGAAGGCCATCTGACGGTGAAGCTGTCCTGGTCGCCGGGGTCTCAGGACGCGCCGGCCGCCGGCTGAGCGCTCACTCGTCGTACGGGTTGGACCGGTCCGCGTCCTTCTCGCGGCCGGGCTTCTGGAGCCGGGACTTCACGTCGTCCGGCGGCAGGAAGCGCGACCAGCGCTCGGGGAACTCGGAGGGCATGTACGGGCTGTCGCCGTCGTCGCCCTCGTCATCGTCGTCGTCCTCGTCGTCCGGCGGGCCGCCGTGCCAGCTCTCCGCCTGGGTGCGGGCGACGAACTCGGCGGCCTGCGCGGCGCGCACCCGGTCGTTCGCGGCGCGGGCGGCGGCCGTCGCCACCGAGGGCCAGACCCGGTCGATGGCCGCGTTGACGGCGGCGCCCACCAGCACCGCGAAGGCGGAGACACCGATCCACAGGAGCACCGCGATGGGGGCGGCCAGCGATCCGTAGATCGTGGGGCCCTCGACCGTACTGGTCAGGTAGATCCGGAGCAGGAAGCTCCCGAACACCCACATCGCCAGGGCCACCAGGGCGCCCGGCATGTCCTCGATCCACGGCGAGCGGACTGGCACGGACACGTGGTAGAGGGTGGTGAGGAAGGCGACCGAGAGCACGATGACCAGCGGCCAGTACAGGACGCTTATGACCTCGGTGCCCCACGGTATGAGCTCCACGACCCGGTCCGGGCCGACCACCAGCAGCGGCAGCACGACCGCGCCGAGCAGGAGCGCCACCACGTACAGCAGGAAGGCGAGCATCCGGGTCTTGACGATGCCGCGCTGGCCGTCGAGCCCGTACATGACGGTGATCGTGTCGATGAAGACGTTGACCGCGCGGGAGCCGGACCACAGGGCGATCGCGAAGCCGAGGGAGATGACGTCGGGCCGGGCGCCGGTCGTGACATCGGCCAGGAGCGGCTTGGCGAAGTCGTTGACACCGCGCTCCGAGAGCATGGTGTGGGCCGCGCTGAGGATGTTGCGCTCGATGGACGCGACCGTGGTGGTGCTGGTCCACTCGTCCACGTAGCCGAGCAGGCCGATGAGGCCGAGGAGCAGCGGGGGCAGGGAGAGCAGGGTGAAGAACGCGGCCTCGGCGGCGAGCCCGAGGATGCGGTACTCCATGCACGAGTTGACCGTGTCCTTGAGCAGCTGCCAGGCGAGCTGCCGCTTGGAGACGTTGCGGTAGAGCACTCGGGCCCGGTGGAGCCGGCCCGGTGGCCGCTCGGGAGTTTCGTCTGCTGCCTGCACGTCCTTACCGTATCGGCATGGCGACCACCACCCACACCGTGTCCAACCAGGCCCCTCCCCTGCTCGGCCATGACGTCTTCGGCACGGACCGGGCGCTCGGCGAGGCCGTGGAACGACATCTTCCGCCCGAGGTCCTGGACGAGGCCCGGGACGGTCTCACGGCTCTCGGACTGGCGGCCGGCTCCGCGCAGGCCGCGTCCTGGGGCGCCGAGGCGAACGCGAACCCGCCGCGGCTGCGCACCCACGACCGCTACGGGCACCGCGTGGACGAGGTGGACTTCCACCCGGCCTGGCACCGGCTGCTCGGGCACGCCGTCGGCGCCGGGCTGACCGATGCCTGGGACCGGCCGGGCGGGCACGTCCGCCGGGCGGCGGGCTTCCTGGTGTGGACGCAGGCGGAGGCGGGGCACGGCTGCCCGCTCTCCATGACGCACGCGGCGGTGCCGGCCCTGCGCGCCGATCCGGAGGCCGCCGCCGAGTGGGAGCCGCTGCTGACCTCGCGGGTGTACGAGCAGGGGCTGCGGCCGCCCGCGCGGAAGGCGGGGGCGCTGCTCGGGATGGGCATGACGGAGAAGCAGGGCGGCTCGGACGTGCGGGCGAACACCACGCGCGCCGAGCCGCTGGCCGGGGACGGCGGCTATGTGCTGACCGGGCACAAGTGGTTCTGCTCGGCGCCGATGTCCGACGGCTTCCTGGTCCTCGCGCAGGCCCCGGGCGGTCTCACCTGCTTCCTGCTGCCCCGGGTGCTGCCGGACGGCAGCCGCAACCCGTTCGCGATCCAGCGGCTCAAGGACAAGCTCGGCAACCGGTCGAACGCCTCGGCGGAGGTCGAGTTCGACGGGACGTGGGCGCGGCGGATCGGCGAGGAGGGTCAGGGCGTCCGCACGATCATGGGGATGGTGGCGGCGACCCGGCTGGACTGCGTCACCGGTTCGGCGGCGCTGATGCGGCAGGCGGTGGCGCAGGCGGTCCACCACACGACGCACCGGTCCGCGTTCGGCGGGCCGCTCGTGGACAAGCCGCTGATGCGCAATGTGCTGGCCGATCTGGCGGTGGAGTCCGAGGCGGCGACCGTGCTGGCGATGCGGCTCGCGGCGGCGTACGACGACGGCGGCGAGAGCGAGGCGGCCTTCCTGCGGATCGCGGTGCCGGCGGCGAAGTACTGGGTGACCAAGCGGTGCACGCCGCTGGTGGGCGAGGCGCTGGAGTGCCTGGGCGGCAACGGCTATGTGGAGGAGTCGGGGATGCCCCGGCTGCTGCGGGAGGCGCCGCTCAACTCCATCTGGGAGGGGTCCGGGAACGTCCAGGCGCTGGACGTGCTGCGGGTGCTGCGGCGCGAACCGCTCGCGCTGAACGCCTTCCTCCAGGAGGTCGGGCGGGCCCGGGGCGCCGATCACCGGCTGGACGCGGCGATCAGGGACATGCTGACGGAGCTGGCCGACCTGGCGGGGATCGAGGCGCGGGCGCGCCGGGTCGTGGAGCGCATCGCGCTGGTGCTCCAGGGTTCGCTGCTGGTGCGCTGGGCGCCGCCCGAGGTGGCGGACGCCTTCTGCGCTTCGCGCCTGGGCGGGGACGGGGGCGCGGCTTTCGGGACCCTTCCGCACACCTTGGATCTGGCGTCGGTCGTGGCCCGGGCCCGGCCGGAAGGCTCCTGACCGGGCGCAGCGACGGGGGGTGGTGCTGCGCCGACACGGCACCACCCCCCATGCTGTACACACCGCACGTGAGGGCCGGGGCCCCGCGGTGCGGTGTGCCGCCACTCTTGTACGGTCCGGGGACCCTCGCCAGAGTTGCAGAGGGTTGCAACCATTGTGTGGAGTTGCGGTATCGGGGCACGAGCGGCGGCAGGATGGGGGCGCGGCCCGCGCACCGGGCCGGTGGTGGGGTGAGGGGGAACCGGCATGGAGACGACTCCGGCCGACGTGCTGCGGCCGGTCGCTCGGGAGAGCGCGCAGGCCAGACGGCTGGTGCACCGGTCCCGTGAGGCGCGGATGGCGGGCGACCGCATGCCCGCCGCGCCCCGGGCGGAGATCGGCGCGTCCTGGGACCGGGTGCTGCGCAGCGGCCTCGATCCCGAGCAGCCGACGCACAGCAGGCTGCTGGAGGCGGACGAGATCGAGCACCGGCGCCGCAGTTCGACGCTGGGCGAGGTGATGCCGCTGCTCAGCGACGGGCTGACGAGCATCGCGGACGCCTCGCAGCAGATCATGGTCGTCACCGATGTGGAGGGCCGGGTGCTGTGGCGCGAGGGCAACACCGCGGTGCTGCGCCGGGCCGACGACATCTGCCTCGCCGAGGGCGCCGCGTGGTCCGAGGAGATCACCGGCACCAACGCGATCGGTACGGCGCTGGCGGCCCGCGCCCCGGTGCAGGTGCACTCGGCGGAGCACTTCGTGCGCACGCTGCACGGCTGGACGTGCGCGGCGGCCCCGGTGCGCGACCCCCGGGACGGCCGGCTGATGGGGATCGTGGACATCAGCGGGCCCGCTTCAACCTTCCACCCGACGACGCTGGCCCTGGTGCGGTCGGTGGCCCGGCTGGCGGAAGGGGAGATCCGGGTCCGGCACCTGGAGGCGGTGGACCGGCTGCGGGCGGTGGCCGCTCCGATCCTGAGCCGGATCGGCGGCCGGGCGGTGGCGGTGGACGGCCACGGCTGGACGGCGGCGGTGACGGGGATGCCCCCGGTGGACCGGCTGCCGCTGCCGAAGTCGCTGGGGCCGGGCCGGGTGTGGCTGCCGTCGCTGGGGATGTGCCGGGTGGAGCCGCTGCCGGGCGGCTGGCTGGTCCAGGTGGCGGACGGGGCGATGGACAGCCCGCCGCGCCGGGTGGTCCTCGATCTGAGCCGGCCGCGGGCGCTCGCGGTGAACGTGGTGAGCCCGGTGGGCACCTGGACCCAGCGGCTCTCCCCGCGCCACGCCGAGCTGCTGTACGCGCTGGCGCTGCACCGGGACGGGCGTACGGCATCGGAGCTGGCCCAGGACCTGTTCGGTGACGCGACCAGGACCGTGACGGTGCGGGCGGAGATATCGCGGCTGCGGCGCCATCTGGCCGAGGTCCTCGCGCACCGCCCGTACCGGTTCGGCGAGGGCGTGGAGGTGGAGGTGGTCCATCCGGAGCACCCGGCCGATCTGCTGCCGCGCTCGCAGGCGCCGGTGGTCGTGGCGGCCCGCGAGGCGCGTGCGGGAGGCGAAGGGGAGGCGCCGGACACCCGGTGACCAGGGGCCGGGTGGGGCGAGGGGTGCGGGGCATGGTTGTCTGGCAGCCATGAGCGACCCCGTACGTCCCGCGCCACCGGCCCGCGAAGAGGTGACCGTCTGGTCCCTGGAGCAGACCTCCCCCGATGACCTGCGGCCGTCCGCCGTGCCGGACGCGGAGGTCCGGATCGTGCGGTCCGAGGTGCCGCTGTCCGAGTTCAGCCGCTTCCTGTACACGGCGGTGGGCGGGGACATCCGGTGGACGGACCGCCTCGGCATGACGTACGCGCAGTGGCAGGAGGTCCTGGAGCGGCCGGGCGCGGAGACCTGGGTGGCGTACGCGAACGGCACTCCGGCGGGCTACATCGAGCTGGACCCGCAGGACGACGGCGTGGTCGAGATCATGTACTTCGGGCTGATCCCGTCCTTCCGGGGGCGGCGGATCGGCGGTCATCTGCTGTCGTACGGCACGGCCCGCGCCTGGGACCTGGCGGAGCGGTGGCCGGAGCGGCCGGCGACGAAGCGGGTCTGGCTGCACACCTGCTCCAAGGACGGTCCGCACGCGATGGACAACTACCTGAGGCGCGGATTCCGGCTGTTCGACACGCGCACGGAGCTGGAGGAGCCGGTGGAGACCCCCGGCCCCTGGCCGGGTTCCGGCCGCTGAGCAGTGCCCCGCACTCAGCCGCCGCCACTTCCGTAGCAAATCCCCTCGCTTGTCCGGTTTTACGCTCCACCCGGCGCCCGTCACACGCGTGACGGGCGCCACATCGTCTCACCAAGCGGGACCAGGCCGTCCACATCATGGATAGTGGTGGACTGCCGCGAGATCCCCATGACACGCTTCCGTCATGTCCGGAACTGGAATTGCCTTGGTGAGTCGACGCCACGTCGACCTCGGCCGCATGTCCAGCGCCATCTGTCCGGCGAGCTGAGAGTCCCAGCACCGCCGAGATCCCCCTGCTTCAGTTCAGCCCTGCGCACCGCCGCGCTTCACGCGAGTGTGCAGTTCAGAGCCGCCCTCCCGCAGTCCCGAAGGACGTACTGTCATGGCCGCAACCCCGGAATCGCCTGCGCCCGCCGCGCCCCGCCGCAAGGTGGGCCGCCACCGCGGCGAAGGCCAGTGGGCCCTGGGGCACTACACCCCGCTCAACGGCAATGAGCAGTTCAAGAAGGACGACGACAGTCTCAACGTGCGGACGCGCATTGAGACGATCTACTCCAAGCGCGGATTCGACTCGATCGACCCCAACGACCTGCGGGGACGCATGCGTTGGTGGGGGCTCTACACCCAGCGCAAGGCCGGCATCGACGGCGGCAAGACCGCGGTGCTGGAGCCGGAGGAGCTGGAGGACAAGTACTTCATGATGCGGGTCCGCATCGACGGCGGGAAGCTGACGACCCAGCAGCTGCGCGTCATCGGCGAGATCTCGCAGGAGTACGCACGGGGCAGCGCGGACATCACCGACCGGCAGAACGTCCAGATGCACTGGATCCGCATCGAGGACGTCCCGGCGATCTGGCAGAAGCTGGAGGCCGTCGGGCTCTCCACCACCGAGGCGTGCGGCGACTGCCCCCGTACGATGATCGGTTCCCCGGTGGCGGGCATCGCGGCCGACGAGATCATCGACGGCACGCCGGCGCTGGAGGAGATCCACGCCCGGTACATCGGCAGCCCCGAATTCTCCAACCTGCCGCGCAAGTTCAAGACCGCGATCTCCGGGTCCCCGGTCCAGGACGTCGTCCACGAGATCAACGACATCGCGTTCGTGGGCGTCGAGCACCCCGAGCACGGACCGGGCTTCGACCTCTGGGTCGGCGGCGGGCTGTCCACCAACCCCCGGCTCGCCGAACGCCTCGGCGCCTGGGTGCCGCTGGACGAGGTCGCGGACGTCTGGGCCGGAGTGGTGGGCATCTTCCGGGACTACGGCTACCGCCGGCTGCGCAACCGGGCCCGGCTGAAGTTCCTGGTCGCCGACTGGGGCGTCGCCAAGTTCCGCCAGGTCCTGGAGGACGAGTACCTGAAGCGCCCGCTGCTCGACGGCCCCGCGCCGGCGGAGCCCAGCAGCCGGTGGCGCGACCACATCGGCGTCCACCAGCAGCAGGACGGCCGCTTCTACGTCGGCTTCGCCCCCCGGGTCGGCCGGGTCGACGGCTCGACCCTCGCCAAGATCGCCGAGCTGGCCGAGGAGCACGGCTCCGGCCGGGTCCGGACCACCGTCGAGCAGAAGATGATCATCCTCGACGTCGAGCAGGACCGCGTCGAGTCGCTGTCCGCCGGTCTGGAATCGCTCGGCTTCCAGGTGAAGCCGTCCACCTTCCGGCGCGGCACGATGGCCTGCACCGGCATCGAGTACTGCAAGCTCGCGATCGTGGAGACGAAGGCGCGCGGCGCCTCCCTCATCGAGGAACTGGAGCGCAGGCTCCCCGACTTCGACGAGCCCCTGACCATCAACATCAACGGCTGCCCCAACGCCTGCGCCCGCATCCAGACCGCGGACATCGGCCTCAAGGGCCAGCTCGTCCTGGACGAGAACGGCGACCAGGTGGAGGGCTACCAGGTCCACCTGGGCGGCGCCCTCGGCCTGGACGCCGGCTTCGGCCGCAAGGTGCGCGGACTGAAGGTCACCTCGGCGGAGCTGCCGGACTACGTCGAGCGGGTGCTCGGCCGCTTCCAGGAGGAGCGCGAGGACGGCGAACGCTTCGCCACCTGGGCGGCCCGCGCCAGTGCGGAGTCCCTGTCATGAGCGAGCGCGCCGCCCCGTTCCACTGCCCGTACTGCGGGGACGAGGACCTGCGCCCGCACGAGGCCGGGCACGGGGCGTGGGAATGCGCCTCCTGCAATCGTGCGTTCCAGCTGAAGTTCCTGGGCCTGCTGAGCCGGGGACTGACGCCCAACAACGTTGGAGGGGACGGGATATGACGGTCGCTCAGAACATCGACACGCTCACCGACGAGGAGCTGAGGGCGCTCGCCGAGCGGGCCGGCCGCGAGCTGGAGGACGCCTCCGCGCTCGACGTCCTGAAGTGGGCCGCCGACACCTTCGGCCCCCGGTTCTGCGTCACCTCCTCGATGGAGGACGCGGTCGTGGCCCATCTCGCCTCCCGGGTGATGCCCGGCGTCGACGTGGTGTTCCTCGACACCGGCTACCACTTCGAGGAGACCATCGGGACCCGGGACGCGGTGGACGCCGTGATGGACGTCAACGTCATCACGCTGACCCCGCGCCGGACGGTCGCCGAGCAGGACGCCGAGTACGGCCCGAAGCTGCACGACCGCGACCCCGACCTCTGCTGCAAACTGCGCAAGGTCAAGCCCCTGGAAGAGGGGCTGACCGCGTACGCCGCCTGGGCGACCGGGCTGCGCCGCGACGAGTCCCCGACCCGGGCGAACACCCCGGTCGTCGGCTGGGACGAGAAGCGCCGGAAGGTGAAGGTCTCGCCGATCGCCCGCTGGACCCAGGACGACGTGGACGCCTACGTCGCCGAGCACGGCGTGCTCACCAACCCGCTGCTGATGGACGGTTACGCCTCCGTGGGCTGCGCGCCCTGCACCCGCCGGGTGCTGGAGGGCGAGGACGCGCGGGCCGGCCGCTGGGCCGGGCGCGGCAAGACCGAGTGCGGGCTGCACGGCTGATGACGACTGATCAGGAGAATTCGATGAGCGTGACGGAGACGGGGGCCACCGTCTGGCTGACCGGTCTGCCGAGCGCCGGCAAGACCACCATCGCCTATGAACTCGCCGGGCGGCTGCGCGCCGAGGGCCACCGCGTGGAGGTGCTCGACGGCGACGAGATCCGCGAGTTCCTCTCGGCGGGCCTCGGCTTCTCCCGGGAGGACCGGCACACCAACGTGCAGCGCATCGGCTTCGTCGCCGAGCTGCTGGCGGCGAACGGCGTCAAGGTGCTGGTCCCGGTCATCGCCCCGTACGCGGACAGCAGGGACGCCGTCCGCAAGCGGCACCAGGCCGAGGGCACCGCGTATCTGGAGGTGCACGTCGCCACTCCGGTCGAGGTGTGCTCGGAGCGCGATGTGAAGGGGCTTTACGCCAAGCAGGCGGCGGGCGAGATCAGCGGGCTCACCGGGGTGGACGACCCCTACGAGGCGCCCGAGTCACCCGATCTGCGGATCGAGTCGCACCGCCAGACCGTGCAGGAGTCCGCGGCGGAGCTGTACGCGCTGCTGAGCGAGAGGGGTGCGGCGTGACGACCGTCGCGACTGTGCAAGAGGGCACCGACAATCCGTACGCGCTGAGCCACCTGGACTCGCTGGAGTCCGAGGCGGTGCACATCTTCCGCGAGGTGGCGGGCGAGTTCGAGCGGCCGGTGATCCTGTTCTCGGGCGGCAAGGACTCGATCCTGATGCTCCACCTGGCGCTCAAGGCGTTCGCGCCCGCGCCGGTGCCGTTCGCCCTGCTGCACGTGGACACCGGGCACAACTTCCCCGAGGTGCTGGCCTACCGCGACCGCGTGGTCGCCGAACACGGGCTGCGGCTGCACGTCGCCTCCGTGCAGGAGTACATCGACGCCGGCAAGCTCCGCGAGCGCCCCGACGGCACCCGCAACCCGCTCCAGACCGTGCCGCTGACCGAGGCCATCCAGCAGCACCGCTTCGACGCGGTGTTCGGCGGCGGCCGGCGCGACGAGGAGAAGGCGCGCGCCAAGGAGCGGGTCTTCTCGCTGCGCGACGAGTTCTCCCAGTGGGACCCGCGCCGCCAGCGCCCCGAGCTGTGGCAGCTGTACAACGGCCGGCACGCGCCCGGCGAGCACGTCCGGGTCTTCCCGATCTCCAACTGGACCGAGCTGGACGTCTGGCAGTACATCGAGCGCGAGGGGATCGAGCTGCCGGAGATCTACTTCGCCCACGAGCGCGAGGTGTTCAACCGCAACGGCATGTGGCTGACCGCGGGGCACTGGGGCGGGCCCAAGGAGCACGAGGTCACCGAGACCCGTCTCGTGCGCTACCGCACGGTCGGCGACATGTCCTGCACGGGGGCCGTCGACTCCGACGCCACCACGCTGGACGCCGTGATCACCGAGATCGCCGCCTCCCGGCTCACCGAGCGGGGCGCGACCCGCGCCGACGACAAGTTGTCCGAGGCCGCGATGGAAGACCGCAAGCGCGAAGGGTACTTCTAAATGACCACCACAGCTGAGCAGTTGAGCGCCACCACCCTGCTGCGCTTCGCCACCGCCGGGTCCGTCGACGACGGCAAGTCCACCCTCGTCGGGCGCCTGCTGCACGACTCCAAGTCGGTCCTCACCGACCAGCTGGAGGCCGTCGAGCACGCCTCGCGCAACCGCGGTCAGGAGGCGCCCGACTTGGCACTGCTGACCGACGGCCTGCGCGCCGAGCGCGAGCAGGGCATCACCATCGACGTCGCCTACCGCTACTTCGCCACGCCCCGGCGCCGGTTCATCCTGGGCGACACCCCGGGCCATGTGCAGTACACCCGCAACATGGTCACCGGCGCGTCCACCGCCGAGCTGGCCGTGGTCCTGGTCGACGCCCGTAACGGGGTGGTCGAGCAGACCCGCCGGCACGCCGCCGTCGCCGCCCTGCTGCGCGTCCCGCACGTGGTGCTGGCGGTCAACAAGATGGACCTGGTGGACTACGCGGAGCCGGTGTTCGCCGCGATAGCCGAGGAGTTCACCGCGTACGCGGCGTCCCTCGGGGTCCCCGAGATCACCGCGATCCCGATCTCCGCGCTGGCCGGCGACAACGTCGTGGAGCCGTCCGCCCACATGGACTGGTACGGCGGCCCGACGGTCCTGGAGCACCTGGAGACGGTCCCGGTCAGCCACGACCTGACCGGCTGCCACGCCCGCTTCCCGGTCCAGTACGTCATCCGGCCGCAGACCGCGGAGCACCCCGACTACCGGGGCTACGCGGGCCAGATCGCCGCCGGGGTGTTCCGGGTCGGCGAGTCCGTGACCGTGCTGCCCTCGGGCCGCACCTCCACGATCGAGGGCATCGACCTGCTCGGCGACTCCGTGGACATCGCCTGGGCGCCCCAGTCGGTGACGCTGCGCCTGGCGGACGACATCGACGTCTCGCGCGGCGACCTCATCGCCCCGGTGGGCGACGCGCCGGCCGTCACCCAGGACGTCGAGGCGACCGTCTGCCACGTCGCGGACGAACCGCTCACCGTGGGCCGGCGGGTGCTGCTGAAGCACACCACGCGCACGGTCAAGGCCATCGTCAAGGACATCCCCTCGCGGCTGACCCTGGACGACCTCTCGCAGCACCCGGCCCCCGGCAAGCTGGTCGCCAACGACATCGGCCGGGTCGTCGTCCGGACCGCCGAGCCGCTGGCGCTCGACGCGTACGCCGACTCGCGCCGCACGGGTTCCTTCCTGCTGATCGACCCGGCGGACGGCACCACCCTCTCGGCGGGCATGGCGGGCGCCTCGTTCGCCGCCGCCGAGGAGCAGCCGGCCGCGGACGACGACGCGGAGTGGGACTTCTGATGGGCATCGACGTCTTCTCGACCTTCGCGAAGGAGGGCGGCCGCGTCGGCAGCGGCGCGCTGGGCAGCGGCCAGGGCGGAGTCGGGCGATGTGCGCGATGACGTACGCGCACTGCCTGCGCGCCCGGCAGCACCAACAGCTCCGCACGCACCGCCAGTTCAGACGAAGACCTGCCGACTTCCCGGCCGCGCCCCCGCACGTACGAGGGGCGTGAGCACCGGGCCTCCGAGAGGAAGACCTCCCGTGCCTGCCCCCCGTACCACGTTGCGCCGCAGCATCGCCGCCGTCGCCGCCCTGCCCCTGCTGGCCGTGGCCCTGACCGCCTGCGGCTACGGTTCCGAATCGACGGACGACGATGCCAGGAAGGCCGACGTGGCCGGCGGCAAGAAGCTCTCCGTCGACACCGTGCGCATCGGGTACTTCCCGAACCTCACGCACGCCACCGCGCTCGTGGGTGACCAGGAGGGCCTGTTCCAGAAGGAGCTGGGCGGCACCCAGCTCAAGACGGCCACCTTCAACGCGGGCCCGTCCGAGATCGAGGCGCTGAACGCCAACTCGATCGACATCGGCTTCATCGGCCCCTCGCCTTCCATCAACGGCTACACCAAGTCCAAGGGCCAGAACCTGCGGATCATCGGCGGTTCGGCGTCCGGCGGCGTCAAGCTCGTCGTGAACCCGAAGAAGATCAAGACCCTGGACGACGTCAAGGGCAAGAAGATCGCCACCCCGCAGCTCGGCAACACCCAGGACGTGGCGTTCCTCAACTGGATATCCGAGAAGGGCTGGAAGGTCGACGCCCAGAGCGGCAAGGGCGACGTCTCCGTCGTCCGTACGGACAACAAGGTGACGCCGGACGCCTACCGCTCCGGTGCCATCGACGGTGCCTGGGTGCCCGAGCCGACCGCCTCCAAGCTGGTCGCCGAGGGCGCGAAGGAACTGCTGGACGAGTCGACGCTGTGGCCGGACGACAAGTTCGTGATCACCAACATCATCGTGTCGCAGAAGTTCCTCGAGGAGCACCCGGACGTGGTCGAGGCCGTGCTGCGCGGCTCGGTGAAGACCAATGCCTGGATCAACGCCAATCCGGACAAGGCGAAGGCCTCCGCGAACGCCGCGCTGAAGAAGCTCACCGGCAAGGAGCTGCCGGCCGAGGTGATCGACCCCGCCTGGAAGTCGATCCAGATCACCGACGACCCGCTGGCCGCGACGCTCGACGCGCAGGCCCAGCACGCGGTCAAGGCCGGTCTGCTGGAGAAGCCCGACCTCAAGGGCATCTACGACCTGAAGCCGCTCAACAAGATCCTCAAGGCCGCGGGCCAGCCCAAGGCCGACGACGCCGGACTCGGCGTCAAGTAACCAGCCGCCCGAAGACTCCCAGGAGGTGACGATCATGGCGAACACCCTCACCAAGGCCGAGGACCGCGTCCAGGTCGGGCACGCCGCCCGCATCGCGCACGTCTCGAAGTCCTTCGCCGGGCCCGCGGGAACGCAGCTGGTCCTGGACGACATCAGTCTGGACGTCGCCCCGGGCGAGTTCGTCACCCTCCTGGGAGCGTCCGGGTGCGGCAAGTCGACCCTGCTCAATCTGGTGGCCGGGCTCGACCGGCCGACCGGGGGCAGCATCAAGACCCCCGGCGGCCGGCCCGCGCTGATGTTCCAGGAGCACGCCCTGTTCCCGTGGCTGACCGCGGGCAAGAACATCGAACTGGCCCTGCGCCTGCGCGGGGTGCCGAAGTCGCAGCGCCGCGGCGAGGCGGAGCGGCTGCTGGAGCTGGTCCGGCTCGGCGGGGCGTACGGGAAGCGGGTGCACGAGCTGTCCGGCGGCATGCGGCAGCGCGTGGCGATGGCCCGCGCGCTCGCCCAGGACAGCCAACTCCTGCTGATGGACGAGCCGTTCGCCGCGCTCGACGCCATCACCCGCGATGTGCTGCACGACGAGCTGACCCGGATCTGGCGCGAGACGAACGTCTCGGTCCTCTTCGTCACACACAACGTGCGCGAGGCCGTCCGCCTCGCCGAGCGCGTGGTGCTGCTCTCGTCCCGCCCCGGCCGGATCGCCCGTGAGTGGACGGTCGACATCGAGCAGCCCCGCCGCATCGAGGACACCGCCGTCGCGGAACTGTCCGTCGAGATCACCGAACAACTGCGTGGGGAGATCCGCCGTCATGGCCAGCACTGACATCAAGCCGGACGAGGCGGGGTCCGGCGGGAGCGGGAAGCCGGACGACCTGGCCGGTCTCGAAGCCGGTCTGGACGCCCTGGACGCGGTGCAGGTGCAGCGCACCCCGGTGCGCGAGGTCCTGCTGCGCAAGGTCCTGCCCCCGCTCGTCGCGGTGGCCCTGGTCCTGGTCGTCTGGCAGCTCCTCGTCTGGGGCGAGGTGACCGAGGACTACAAGCTGCCGTCGCCGTCCGACGTCTGGGACAGCGCCCGGGACATGTGGTTGCAGGGCACGCTGCTGGAGGTGGTGTGGACCAGCATCTCGCGCGGTCTGCTCGGCTTCCTGCTGTCGGTGGCGATCGGTACGCCGCTGGGGCTGCTGGTGGCCCGGGTGAAGTTCGTCCGGGCCGCGATCGGCCCGATCCTGTCCGGGCTCCAGTCACTGCCTTCGGTGGCCTGGGTGGCGCCGGCGGTGATCTGGCTCGGGCTGAACGACTCGATGATGTACGCGGTCATCCTGCTCGGCGCGGTCCCCTCGATCGCCAACGGGCTCGTCTCGGGCGTCGACCAGGTGCCCCCGCTCTTCCTGCGGGCCGGCCGCACCCTGGGCGCGACCGGGCTGCGCGGCACCTGGCTGATCGTGATGCCGGCCGCCCTGCCGGGCTATCTGGCGGGCCTCAAGCAGGGCTGGGCGTTCTCCTGGCGTTCGCTGATGGCCGCCGAGATCATCGCCTCCTCCCCCGATCTCGGCCTCGGGCTCGGGCAGTTGCTGGAGAACGGGCGCAACAACGCGGACATGCCGGGCATCTTCCTCGCCATCATCCTGATCCTGTTCGTCGGCATCGCCATCGACCTGCTCATCTTCAGCCCGCTGGAGCGGTGGGTGCTGCGCAGCCGCGGCCTCCTCGTCAAGAACTGAGCGCGCCATGTCCTCTCCGGTCCTCCTCGTCATCGCCCACGGCAGCCGCGATCCGCGGCACGCCGCGACCGTGCACGCGCTGACCGCGCGGGTACGGGCGCTGCGCCCCGGGCTGCGCGTCGAGACGGGGTTCCTGGACTTCAACGCGCCCTCGGTGCCGAGGCTCCTGGAGCGGCTGGCCGCCGAGGGGGCGCACGAGGTGGTGGCGCTTCCGCTGCTCCTCACCCGGGCGTTCCACGCCAAGTCGGACATCCCGGCGGTGCTGCGCGAGGCCCGCGCGGCACTGCCCCGGCTGCGGGTCCGGCAGGCCGAGGTGCTCGGCCCGTCGCCGCTGCTGAACGCCGCGCTGGAACGGCGGCTGTACGAGGCCGGGGTGCGCCCCGGCGACCGTGGCTCGACCGGGCTCGTCCTGGCCTCGGCGGGCTCATCAGACCCGGAGGCGATCGCAGTGATCGCTGAAATCGCGCGGGAGCTGCGGCACACCGGTTGGTGTTCCGTGCGGCCTGCGTTCGCCTCCGCATCCCTTCCCCGCACCGAGGACGCGGTACGCGCCCTGCGGGCCGAGGGCGTCCGCCGGGTGGCCGTCGCCCCGTACGTGATCGCGCCCGGCCGCCTGCCGGACCGCATCGCGGCGGGGGCGGCCGGGTCCGGCGCGGACGTGCTGGCCGGGGTGCTGGGACCGGCCCCGGAGCTGGCCCGGCTGCTGCTGGACCGTTACGACGAGGCGAACGCGGCCGCGGCGCGGCCGGTCGCGGTCAGCGCTTAGGGCCTGTCCGGGCAGCGCGGCCGGCCCGGGCTCAGCCGACGTCGATGCCGCCCGTCCGGGTGCGCTTGAGCTCGAAGAAGTCGGGGTGGCCCGCGAGCACCCGGAAGCTGTCGAAGAGCCGGGCCGCCTCCTCGCCGCGCGGGATGGCCCGCAGCACCGGCCCGAACCACGCCGTCCCGTCGACGTGGAGGGTGGGGGTGCCGACGTAGCCGCCCGCCTCCGGGTCCTGCCCGGCCTCGTGGCTGCGCCGTAGGGCCTCGTCGTACGCCTCGTCGTGCGCGGCCTCCGCGAGGTGCGCGGGCAGTCCGAGCTCGGCGAGGGACTCGGCGACGACCTGGTCGAAGTCCTCGTTCTTCTGCTGGTGGATGCGGCTGCCGAAAGCGGTGTAGAGGTCGCGCAGGATCTCCTCGCCGCGCTCCCCGGCCGCGGCGGCGGCGACCCGGACGGGGCCGAGCGAACGGTCGACCAGATCGCGGTACCAGTCGGGGAGTTCGTTGCCGATGTTGTGCAGGTACAGGCTCATGACGTGGAAGCGGAGCTCGATGTCGCGGTGCTGCTCCACCTCCAGCAGCCAGCGGGAGGTGATCCAGGCGAACGGGCAGGCCGGGTCGAAGTAGAGGTCGACTACGGGCCTGCCCGGTTCCGGGGCGGGGTGAGTGGTCATGGGGCGAGCCTAGCCAGCCGGTGGCACAGTCCCCCGGGCCATTCGGACCCCGCCTGCCTGGGCCATTTTCAGCTCGCGCTCCCCTGCGGATCGCGTCCGCTCAGCGCGAGGGCGCGGGTGAAGCCGGTGGCGCCGGGGGCGTCGACCTCCTCGGTGAACCCCTCGTACTGGCGGTACAGCGCGGCGGTCTTCTCGACGGTGGCCAGGACGTACGCGGCGGCCCCGGCGGAGATCCGGAACTCCTGGCCGGTGGCGCGGGCCACGTCCCAGCCGTGCAGCGCGATCTCCTCGACGAGCATCGCGGCGGTGTCGGCGGCCGGGGACGCGGAGTCGCCCTCGCCGATGGTGCCCTCCCAGACGGCGGGGTCGGACCAGGCGGCGACGGCCCGGTCGAGCTGAGCGGCGTACCGCTCGGCCCAGTCGGTGTCGGCGGTGAAGTCGCGGGCGATCAGCTCCTCGGGGAGTTCGGTGCGCCGGGCTCGGTGTTCCATGCCGTGCGAGGTGTAGAGGACCCAGTGGTTGACGAGGGTGCGCAGGTCCCAGTCCGCGCAGGGGGTGACGGTGGCGTCCAGCTGTGCTGCGGTGACGCCCCGGGCCACGCGGGCGGCCTCGGCGGCGCATTCGGTCATGTGGGCGTGCTCGTTCTTCATGGACCCCAAGCTAGGCGGGCGGGAGCGGGGGGTCTTGAAGAAAGGCGACAGGTGCCGGGCGCGGCGGGTGTACGGGCCACGGATAGGCTTTCCGGTGCGCGGAAGAGCGCTCGCGCCCGTACGAAGGAGCAGCCGCACGTGACCACCACCGCCCCCCTGTCCCCGTCCGTCGTCACGGCTCCGGTCCCGGTCATCCGGGCCGACGAGGTCTCGCTCGTACGCGACGGAAACGTCCTGCTCGACGCGGTCTCGCTCACCGTGCGCGGCGGGGAGCACTGGGCGCTGCTCGGGGCGAACGGGGCGGGCAAGAGCACCCTGCTCGGCCTGCTCGGGGCGGTGACGCATCCGACGCGGGGTTCGGTCGAGGTGCTGGGCCGCACGCTGGGGCGGGTGGATCTGCGAGAGCTGCGGACGCTCCTGGGCCATGTCAATCCGCGTCATCCGCTGCGTTCCCCGCTGACGGTGAACGAGGTGGTGCTGACCGGTCTGACGAACTCGGTCGAGCCGGTGCCGCGCTGGTCGCCGGGTCCGGGGCAGCGGGAGCGTGCGGAGCGGCTGCTGACGATGCTCGGGATGGGCGGCAAGACGGAGTCGCGCTGGCCGGCCCTGTCGCAGGGCGAGCGCGGCCGTACGCTGATCGCCCGCGCCCTGATGCCGCAGCCCCGGCTGCTGCTCCTGGACGAGCCGGCGACCGGGCTCGACCTGGCCGCCCGGGAACAGCTGCTGGACAGCCTGGACGCGTTGCGCGAGGAGCACCCGGAGCTGGCGACCGTGCTGGTCACCCATCATCTGGAGGAGCTGCCCGCCTCCACCACGCACGCGATGCTGCTGCGCGGCGGGCGGTGCCTGGCTTCGGGCGGCGCGGACGAGGTGCTGACCACGGACCTGGTCAGCGCGTGCTTCGGCCACCCGGTGCGGATCAGCCGGACGGACGGCCGGTGGGCGGCCCGGGCGCGGCGGGCGCCCCGGAGCTGACCTCGGAGGGCGCGGCGTCGGAGGGCGTGGCCTCGAAGGGTGTGGCCTGGTGGTAGTAGAGGAGCCAGCCGGCCCGGGTGAGCCGCCAGAGCGAACTGCGGTGGGCGCGCCGGTTCCTGGCCTCGGTGTCGAAGGTGACGTGGACGAGCTCGTCGGCGAGGTGGATGCCGTTCATCCGGGAGGCGGTGAGCCGCCCCGGCCCCGGGGCCACGCCCGAGACGAGCAGGTCGATGATGGTGTCCCGGTCCCAGTGGCGGCCCGTGCTGTCCACCTCGCGGTAGTCGGGGTGCAGCACCTGGTCCAGGAGAGCGGCGGAGGCCCGGACCCGGGGGTCCAGGAGCCGGAGCTCGCCCTCGATGGCCGCGGCCACACCCGGTGCCGGTCCGGTCATGCCCGCCTCCCGCCCGCGTCGGTCGTCATGCGGCAAGCGTAGGACGGCGGACGCGGACCGGGCGGCCGCCGCGCCCCGTGGGGGAGAGCGCGGTGACCGCCCGGCGGGGTGGGGCCGTTACTCGACGATCTTCAGCAGCTTGTTCGCCGTGCCGTCGGTGGCGTTGCTGATGGCGTCCGGGGTGGCCCCTTCGGTCAGGGCCGTGGCGACCTCGTCCGGGGTGGCGTCCGGGTGCCCGGCCAGGTAGACGGCGGCGGCGCCGACGACGTGCGGGGTGGCCATCGACGTACCGGAGATGGTGTTGGAGCCGGTGTCGCTGTCGTTCCAGGACGAGGTGATGTCGGAGCCCGGGGCGTAGATGTCCACGACCGAGCCGTAGTTGGAGAACGACGACTGCTCGTCGTCCACCGTGGACGAGGCGACGGTGATGGCCTCGGGGACGCGGGACGGGGAGCCCTCGCCCGCGTCGCTCGACTCGTTGCCGGCGGCGACCGCGAAGGTGACGCCGGACGCGATGGCCTTCTGGACGGCCGCGTCGAGCGCTTCGTCCGCGCCGCCGCCCAGGCTCATGTTGGCGACGGACGGGCCCTCGTGGTGCTCGGTGACCCAGTCGATGCCGGCGACGACCTGCTCGGTGGTGCCGGAGCCGGAGTCGTCCAGGACGCGGACGGCGACGATCTTCGCCTTCTTGGCGACGCCGTAGGTCGCCCCGGCTATGGTGCCGGCGACGTGGGTGCCGTGGCCGTTGCCGTCGTCGGCGCTGTCGTCGTTGTCGACGGCGTCGAAGCCGGAGCTGGCGCGGCCCTCGAACTCCTCGTGGGTGGTGCGGACTCCGGTGTCGATGACGTACGCGGTGACGCCTTCGCCGGCGCTGTCCGGGTAGGTGTACGCGTTGTCGCCCGCGGTCTCCGTCTGGTCGATGCGGTCCAGGCCCCAGGACGGCGGGTTGTCCTGGGTGGCGTCGATGTGGAACTTCTTGTTCTGGACGACCTTCGAGACGGCCGGGTCGGCGGCGAGCCGCTTGGCCTCGGTCTCCGAAAGGCCGCTGGCCGAGAAGCCGTTGATGGCGGAGCTGTAGTTGCGCTTCAGCTTTCCGCCGTACTCCTTGGCGAGCTCGGCCTTGTCCGCCTTCTGGTCCAGCATCACGATGTAGCTGCCGGCGACCGCGGTCGCCGCGTCGGCGCCGTAGACCTTGCCCATGGCCGGAGCGGGTGTGGCTCCGGCGAACGGGGTGCCCAGCAGGGTGACGCCGGCGGCGGCCGCGACCGCGGTGATGGAGGCGGTCAGCTTGAACCGGCGTGCGCGCTTGTGAATGGCCATGAAGAGGGGTCTCCTCGTCATTCTTTGTGGGGGGATTGACCTCCGGCCGGAAGATCTCCGGGGGTTGGCTCGAAACCCTGGCCGATTGACGCGCGCAGATCAAGACCTCGCTACAGCTCCGACGCACTCGCCAACTTTTCGTCACAGGACGGTCGCAGGAGCCCCGCGATACGACGATCACCTTTACGTGTAAGGGGCTTCGATCCTCCTTCTCGGGGGCACGCCCCGTCCCCAGGGCGGAGAGGGGCCGCCCCCACCTCGCCGGAGAGCATGACGAACTCGCTTTATGCCGCCCCTACCTTCGAATCGGGAGGCGACGGCGGTGGGCCGGTGCCGTTCACGAGGGGGCAGGCCCGTCATGGGTAATGCGGATACGACGCGGACGCGAGGGCCGCGGGTGCGGGGCGTCGCGGCCCGGGCGGGCGGCTGGAGCGCGCGGCACCGCTGGGCGGCGGTGACGATCTGGGTGCTGTTCGTCGTCCTGGCCATGGGGCTCGGCTCCGCGGCCGGCCGGGTCGACGTCAAGGAGAGCGACCAGATGTCCGGCGAGGTGGGCCGGGCCGTGCAGATCATCGAGGACGCGGGGCTCAAGGACCCGGCCGGTGAGACCGTGCTCATCCAGTCGGAGGGCGAGAACGGGGCGGTGGCCGGGTCGGCCGAGTTCCGGGCGGCCGTCAAGGACGTCATCCGGGCCGTGCAGGACACCGGTGAGGTCACCGCCGTCACCTCGCCGTACACCACCAAGACGATCTCGGCCGACGGGCACAGCGCGCTCGTGCAGTTCGAGATGAGGGGCGACCCCGAGACGGCGAGCGAGCGCGTCGCGCCCGTGCTGAAGGCCGTCGAGAAGGTGGACGGCGCGCACGACGGGCTGCTGATCGAGGAGATCGGCGGCGCCAGCATGGGCAAGACGTTCGACGACGCCTTCGGGAGCGACTTCCAGCGCGCCGAGTTCTCCGCCGTGCCGGTCGCGCTCGGCATTCTGCTGATCGCCTTCGGCGCACTGGTCGCCGCGCTGCTCCCGGTCGCCCTCGCCCTCACCGCGATCATGGCGACGATGGGCCTGATGGGTGTGGTGAGCCACTTCCAGCCGATGAGCGACACCGCCAACTCGGTGATGCTGCTGGTGGGTCTGGCCGTCGGCGTCGACTACTGCCTGTTCTATCTGCGCCGGGAGCGCGAGGAGCGTGCCAAGGGCCGGGACGCCCGGACCGCGCTGATGATCGCCGCCGCGACCAGCGGACGCGCCATCGTCGTCTCCGGCGTGACGGTCTGCGTCGCGATGGCGGGCATGCTCTTCACCGGCATCGCGGAGTTCGAGGCGATGGGTCTCGCCTCGCTGATGGTCGTCGCCGTCGCCATGGTCGGCTCGGTCACCGTGCTGCCCGCGCTCCTCTCGCTGCTCGGCGAGCGGGTGGAGAAGGGCCGGGTGCCGTTCCTGAACCGCCTGAAGCGCTCGGAGCGGGGCGGCGCCGACGCCGAGAGCCGCGTCTGGCGCGCGGTGCTCACCGCGGTGCTGCGCCGCCCGTGGACCGCGCTGGTCGTCGCCGCCGGGGCGCTCGCCGCGATCGCCCTGCCCGCGCTCGGCATGCACACCCAGAACCTCACGCTGGACCAGGAGTTCGGCGACTCGCTGCCGATCGTGCGGACCTACGAGCGGCTGAACGCGGCGTTCCCCGGGGGCGCCGACCCGGCGCAGGTCGTGGTGAAGGCCGATGACATCGGAGCGGCGCCGGTGCGCCAGGCGCTGGAGGAGTTCCGCAGGCAGGCCGTCGCCTCCGGGGCCTCGAAGGGCCCGGTGGACATCGTGACGCACGACGCGGAGAACGTCGCGGTCATCGACGTACCGCTGGTGGGCGGTTCGGACCAGAAGAAGGCCGAGAAGAGCCTGGACCTGCTGCGGGACACCGTGCGTCCGGCGACCCTCGGCAAGGTCGAGGGGGTCGAGGCGCCGGTCACCGGGCAGGTCGCCGGGTCGAAGGACTTCAACGACCAGATCGTCGGCTCGGTCGTGCCGGTCTTCGCCTTCGTGGTCGTCTTCGCCTTCCTGCTGATGCTGCTCTGCTTCCGCTCGCTGACCGTGGCGATCACCTCGATCGTCCTCAACCTGCTCTCGGTGGGCGCCGCGTACGGCATCCTGACGGCGGTCTTCCAGCACGGCTGGGGAGCCTCGCTGGTGGGCGCGGAGGGCGTCGGCGCGATCATCTCCTGGCTGCCGCTGTTCCTCTTCGTGATCCTCTTCGGGCTCTCGATGGACTACCACGTGTTCGTGGTCTCCCGGATTCGTGAGGCCCGCCTGCAGGGCCGCAACACCCGGGACGCCATCGCCCACGGCGTGGTCACCACGGCCGGGGTGGTCACCAGCGCCGCCGTGATCATGGTCGCCGTGTTCGCGATCTTCGGGACGCTGTCGATGCAGTCCATGAAGCAGATGGGGGTCGGCCTGGCGGCGGCCGTGCTGATCGACGCGACGATCATCCGCGGGGTGCTGCTCCCGGCCGCGATGGCCCTGCTGGGCGAGCGCAATTGGTACTTCCCGAAGTGGCTGCGGTGGCTGCCGGACATGACGCACGACGAGTCGTACGACGACGAGCCGGACGTGTCCGCACCGGCGCGCGGCGGCGAGGAGCCGGAGCGGGTCGGCGTCTGACCCCGCCGTACGTGTGCCCTCCGCCCGGACCGCCGGGCGGGGGGCACACGCCGTTTCAGCGCTGGTAGCGGGCCAGGACGCGGTTGCCGTCGGTCACCAGGCGCTTCTTCAGCTCGGCCGCGTCGATCGCCCCGCTGTAGTACTCCTGGAGCGCGGGCGTCGCCACCTTGTCCTTCCACTCGGGGTAGCCGCGCACCGACTGGGCCGGGGCGGACCGCAGCGAGGCGGCGAGCGCGGCGCCGGTCGCCCAGCCCCGGTCCGCGGTGTGCAGGGAGGGGTCGGCCAGCGCCTCGGTGCCGGTGGGCAGCATCCAGTCCCCCTTGGCGAGGCGCACCATGTTGGCGGGGCGCAGCAGGAAGTCGATGAACTCCACGGCCTCCTTCTTGTGCGGGCTGTCCTCGGCGACGGACAGGGTCTGCGGGCTCACCCCCTGGGCCAGGCCGTCGCGGCCGGCCGGGGCGGGCAGCACCGTCCACTCGAAGCCCTTCGGCGCCTGCTCCACGATCTGCTGGCGGTACGAGAACCCGAGCGGCACCATCGCGTACTTGCCGCCGAAGAAGCCGGGCAGGGTGTCCCCGCCGCCCATGCCGAGCGCGGTGCGGGCGGCGCTGTGGTCCGTGTTGACCTGGTCGTGGATGGTGCCCGGGACGACCTGGTCGCCCTCCCCCATCGCGACGGTCACCTTGCCGTCGGCACCCCGGTGGAAGAGCTCGCCGCCCGCCGAGAGGCCGAGGTTGAGGGTGACGGAGACCGGCTCCTTGAGCGGCCAGGCGACCCCGTAACGGCCCTCGCCGGTCAGCTCCCGGGTCACCTGCCGGAACTCCGCCCAGCTCCACGGCTTCCCGGGCGTGGGGATGCGGACTCCGGACGCCTCGAGGATCTTGGTGTTGGCGATCAGGACGCGGGGCTCCTGGAGGAAGGGCACGCCGTAGATGCCGCCGTCGAAGGTGGCCGTCTCCCAGCTGTTGCGCGGGATGCCCTCGGTCAGGGCGTCCGGGAGGAGGGGGCGGAGGTCGGCGAGATAGCCCCCGTACGCGAAGTCGGCGAGGTCGTCCGATGCGTCGTGGATGATGTCGGGCGCCTCGCCGCCCTCGAAGGAGGTGAGGAGCTGGTCGTGGACGCTGTCCCAGCTGCCCTGGACGTATTCGACGCGGACGTCGGGGTGGGCGGCGTTCCACTCCTTCACCAGCCGCTTGTTGATGTCGACGGACTCCTTCTGCCAGGCCAGCGACTGGAAGCGGAGGGTGATCTTCCCGTCCGACTCGCCGTCATCGCCCCCACCGCAGCCGGTGAGCAGCAGGGCGAGCGCGGTGGCCGCCGCGGCTGCCGTACGCACCAGCGCGCGCATCAGTTCTTCACCGCCCCGGCCAGCATGCCGCCGGTGATCCGCCGCTGGATCACCGCGAACAGGACGAGCGAGGGGAGGGTGGCGAGGAACGCGGCGGCGGCGAGCGGCCCGAGGTCGCTGGCGCCCTCGGCGCCGAGGAAGTGGGTCAGTACGACGGGCAACGTCTGCTTCTCCGGGGTCTTGAGGAGGACGAGCGCGAAGAAGAACTCGTTCCACGCGGTGATGAACGCGAAGAGGGCCGTGGCGACGATCCCCGGGGCCAGCAGCGGGGCGGTGACCGAGACCAGCGTGCGCAGCCGTCCCGCCCCGTCGACCGCCGCCGCCTCCTCCAGCTCGCGCGGCACGGCCCGTACGTAGCCGACGAGCATCCAGAGCGCGAAGGGCAGCGCCCACACCACGTAGACCAGGATCAGGCCCCAGAGGGTGTTGATCAGGTGCAGGTTCTTCAGGACCAGGAAGAGCGGGATGATCAGCAGGACGAAGGGGAACGCCTGGCTGACCACGACCCAGCCGGTGGCGGCCGTGGTGAGGCGGGTGCGGTGGCGGGCCATCACATAGGCCATCGGGGTCGCGATCAGGACCGCGATCAGCCCGGCCGAGAGCGCGGCCGTCAGCGAGTTGGCGGTGGCCCGCAGCAGCGGCTGCTCGTCGAACGCCTGCCGGAAGTTGTCCAGCGTCGGGTGCTGCGGAATCCAGGTCGGATGCAGGGAGCCGAGCTCGGGGGCGGGCTTGAAGGCGGTGGAGATCAGCCAAAGGAACGGGAACGCCAGGAAGACCAGGTAGCACAGCAGTGCCACGTACTGCCCGGCGCGCACGGACCGCTTGGTGCGCATGCTCATCGGTCGTCGCCTCCCCTGAGCCGCCCGGCGAGATACACGGCGAGGATCACGGAGATCACGGCGACCATGACGCAGCCCATGGCGGCGGCATAGCCGAACTGGCCGTAGCGGAAGGCCTCCTCGTACGCGAAGAGCATCGGCAGCCGGGTGCGGCCGCCGGGGCCGCCGTTGGTCAGGACGTAGACCAGGGCGAAGGAGTTGAAGTTCCAGATGAAGTTGAGCGCGGTGATGGAGAGTGCGACCGGTCTGATGGCGGGCCAGGTCACCGTGCGGAACCGGCGCCAGGCGCCCGCCCCGTCCAGCGCGGCGGCCTCGTGGAGTTCGTGCGGGGTGTTCTGGAGTCCGGCCAGCAGCGCGACCGTGGTCTGCGGCATGCCGGACCAGACGCCGACGACGATCACGGCGGGCAGCGCGGTCGCGAGCCCGGTGAGCCAGTCCCGGCCGTCCCCGAGCCCGAGGTCGCGGATGGTCTCGTTGAGGATGCCGGCGTCCGGGTTGTAGACGAGGCGCCACATGATGCCGACGACGACCTCGGGCATCGCCCACGGGATGATCGCCAGCGCCCGGGCCAGCCAGCGCATCCGCAGGTTCTCGTTGAGCAGCAGGGCGAGGCCCAGGGCCAGCACGAACTGCGGGACGGTGACGCCGACCGCCCACACCAGCCCGATCCGGAACGACTCCCAGAACAGCCCGTCGTGCAGGAGGTCCCGGAAGTTCAGGGTGCCGATCCACTGCGTGGCGCGGGTGCGGCCGGACTGGGCGTCGGTGAAGGCCAGCGCGATGCCGTAGAGCAGCGGGCCGACGCTCAGGACCAGGATCGGGATGAGGGCGGGCAACACCAGGAACCAGGTCCCGGCGCCTCGGTCGAGCCGCCCGTCGGTGCGCTTGCCGGGCGGCCCGTGGCGCCCGGTCCGTACGGTTGCACTCGCCAATGTCATGCGTAGGGCCTTTCGTTTGGGTCAGGCCGGATCAGGGAGCGGGCTCTGGTGCCGTGCATCGCAAGGCGGAGGATTGAGACAACGCGGAGCGTTGGTGATTGACGACAACGCCGCGAGGTGCGGTGCCAGAGCCCGCGAGCCCGGCATGATCCAAACGAAAGGCCCTGGGCCCCCTTTGCGTCGTTCGATCGGCTTCTTGCCGTTCTGGCCGCTCAGGTGGCCTCCGTCATCGTGCTGACGGGTCGCCGGTTCGTCAAGGCAACCTGCACGGATGCGAAAATCGGACCATGAACGAGATGGAAGCGCGCGAGGTGCTGGCCGCCGCCGGATTCCCCGGGGGTGCGGAGCTGCTGGCGCTCGGCGAGAACGCGGTGTTCACGGCCGACGGCCTCGTGATCAAGGTCGGCCGGGACGCGGTGCACCACCCCGAGCTGCTGGAACGCGCCGAGCGCGAGGTGGCCGTCGCCCGGTGGCTCGCGGCGTCCGGCGTTCCGGCCGTGCGGGCCGCCGAGGACGGCGCCCGGCTGGTCGGGGGTCATCCGGTGACCGTGTGGCACCGGCTGCCCGATGCGGTGCGGCCCGCCGAGCCGCGCGATCTGGCCCCGTTGCTGACCGCCGTCCACGCGCTGCCCGTGCCCGAGGACTTCGCGCTGCCGCGCCGGGAACTGCTGGGCGGCGTCGAGCGGTGGCTGCGGCTGGCGGGCGACGCGATCGATCCGGCCGACGCGGCGTATCTCCGCGAGCGGCGCGACGGGTTCGCGGCGGCGGCCGCGGCGCTGGTCCCGCATCTGCCGCCGGGGCCGATCCACGGGGACGCGCTGGCGCGCAACGTCCACGTCGGGGCGGACGGGCCGGTCCTGGTGGACCTGGAGACCTTCTCCGCCGATCTGCGCGAACACGACCTGGTGGTCCTCGCGCTGTCCCGCGACCGGTACGGGCTGGCGGCCGACGCGTACGACGCGTTCACCGGGGCGTACGGGTGGGACGTGCGGGAGTGGGACGGGTGCGGGGTGCTGCGGGGGGCGCGGGAGACGGCGAGCTGTGCGTGGGTGGCGCAGCACGCGCCTTCGAACGATGCCGCTCTGGCGGAGTTCCGCCGCCGCGTGGCGTCCCTGCGGAACGGTGACCCTTCGGTGCGGTGGTATCCGTTCTGAGTCGGCTCGGGTGTCCGGCGCGCCGGTCCAGCGCTTTGTCCTCAATCGCCGGACGGGCTTGATTTTGCCGCCGTCCGTGTTCTTCCGCAGCCGGAATCCGGGCGTAACTCAAGCCCGTCCGGCGATTGAGGACAACGCGGGTCAGGCCGTCGTGCGCACCGGCTTTCGCACGGGCCACTGGCCGTCCACCACCGCGTCGGGGGTGCCCTTGCGGCGGAGGAAGTTCTGGAAGTCCGCCGCCCACTCCGCGTGCCACGTGATCTGGCGGTCGTGCAGCGCGGGCGCCGGGAGTTCGGCCACGGCGCGGTGGCGGGCGGCTATCGCGTACGCCACGCGGACCGCGGCCAGGGCGTCGGCCGCCGCGTCGTGGGCGCCGCCGTGCACCACGCCGTACTCGACGCAGACCGCCTCCAGATTCCGCTTGCCCTTGCGGTACCGGTCGACAGCCCGGTCGATGGTGTACGGGTCGATGACGGGGCCGACGGGCGCGCCGCCCAGCCGGTCGGCGAGCGGGGGCAGCCCGTGCCGCCGCAACTCGGCGGTGAGCAGCGTCAGGTCGAACGCGGCGTTGTACGCGACGACCGGGACGCCCCGGCGCCAGTAGCCGACGAGCGTGTCGGCGATCTCGTCGGCCACCTCGCGCGCGGGGCGGCCCTCCGCCGCCGCACGCTCACTGCTGATGCCGTGGATCGCGGACGCCTGGGCCGGGATGAGGATGCCCGGGTCGGCCAGCCAGGTGTGCCGGGCCACCGGCTCACCGTCCCGGTCGTCCACCGCGATGACTGCGGCGGTCACGATCCGGGCCTCCAGCGGGTCGGTCCCCGTCGTCTCCAGATCGAAGCCGACCAGCGCGTGCCGGTGCCAGCTCATCCCGTACCTCCTTCATGTGCTCCCCCGGATGACGACCACCCTCGCACGGGCCACTGACAACGCCGCTCAGGAGACCGGCCGGGAGTCCGTCCACACCGACTCGAACTCCTCGCGGTACGTCTCGAACAGCCCGTGCTCGTACCCCTGCCCCGCCCGGACCACCGCACGCCCGCCGCCGCGCAGCACCAGCACCGGCGCCTCCATGCCGCGCGCCCGGCGCAGATAGGTCTGGACGACCCCGACCGCGTCGGCCCCGTCGCCGTCCACCAGATAGGCCGTGAAGCGCGGGGTCTCGTCGAAGACGTGGATCTGGAAGGCGTCCGGGTCGCGGAGCTTGGCGCGCACCCGGCGGGTGTGCAGGATGTTCATCTCCACGGACCGGCTCAGCTCGCCCTTCTTCAGGCCGAGCTCCCGTTCGCGGCGCTTGACGGCGCTGCTGGCCGGGTTGATGAAGAGCAGCCGGATGCGGCAGCCCGACTCGGCGAGCCGGATGAGGCGGCGTCCGGAGAAGTTCTGCACCAGCAGGTTGAGCCCGATGCCGATCGCGTCGAGCCTGCGGGCGCCGCCGAACAGGTCCTCCGCGGGCAGTTGCCGCTGGAGGCGCACCCGGTCGGAGTGGACGGAGACCACGTCCGCGTACCGGTCGCCGACCAGTTCCTCGACCGCGTCGACCGGGAGCCGGTCCGCGGAGGGCACCCCCGCGCCGCTGCCCAGCATCTCCAGGAGCCGGGCGGAGGCCCGCTCGGCCTGGGCGAGCACCGCCTCGTTGAGCGCGCGGTTGCGGGAGACGACGTTGCGGGCGACCTCCAGCTCGTCGAGCGCCAGTTCGACGTCACGGCGGTCGTCGAAGTACGGCTCGAAGCACGGCCAGTGCTGCACCATCAGCTCACGGAGCTGGGGCAGCGTGAGGAAGCTGAGGACGTTGTCGTCGGCCGGGTCGAGCAGATAGCCCTTGCGGCGGGAGACCTCGCGCACGGCGACCGCGCGCTGCACCCACTCCTGTCCGGCGGGCCCGGCGGCGGCCACCACCCAGTCCTCGCCGTGCACGGGCTCGTAGATCGGCCGGAGCACCGCCGCGACGACGGCACGGAGCCGCTGTTCGACGAGATTCAGCCAGATATAGGCGCGCCCGGCCCGCTGGGCGCGCGTGCGCACCTCGCTCCAGGCGTCGGCGCCCCAGTCCAGCTCCGCACCGATCTCCAGGGGCTGCGCCAGCGATACCGCCCCGGGCGGGACCTCGGCCACGTCCCCCTCGTGACCCGCGTCACCCGGGGGCAGCTCGAACCCTCCCGAGCTCACCCACGCACCGCCTTCCACTCCCCCACCAACGATCAAGGAAGGGTACTCCGGGAGCGGGAGCCGGTGCAGCCGGATGCGCAGGCTCCTTTACCAACTCCCCATGGAATCAAACCTGTTCCGGTCGGCCGTTCCGACGGGAGTGAGCGGATTCATAGGGATTAAACACCCCAGCGAGGGTGCGAACCGGACAGCTCGGACGAGGGTCCGGCCAAAGGCCGGTTCCGGGCGACGCGGAGAGGCACGAGGTTGACCGACGGGCCGACGTCCTAGGTCGGGGGCGCTCTTTCGGGGAAGATCTGGCCCGGGGCCCAGGCGGCCCCGCATTTCACCCGAGCGACCGCGGCAGGACGGGAAGAGTCGAATCCATGCAGGTGTGGCCGGGACAGGCGTACCCGCTCGGTGCCACGTACGACGGCGCCGGGACCAATTTCGCGGTCTTCTCGGAGGCCGCCCACCGAATCGAGTTGTGCCTGCTGCACGACGACGGTTCCGAGACGGCGGTGGAGCTGAGGGAGACCGACGCGTTCGTCCGGCACGCGTACCTGCCCGGGGTGATGCCCGGTCAGCGCTACGGCTTCCGCGTGCACGGCCCGTACGAGCCGGAGCGTGGCGTCCGGTGCAACTCCGCCAAGCTGCTCCTCGACCCGTACGCCCGTGCGGTGTCCGGGCGGATCAAGTGGGGCGAGGCGGTGTACGGCTATCCGTTCGGGAGGCCGGACGCGCGCAACGACCTCGACTCCGCCCCGCACACCATGACCTCGGTCGTGGTGAACCCGTACTTCGACTGGGGCGACGACCGGCGCCCCCGTACGGACTACCACCGCACGGTGATCTACGAGGCCCATGTGAAGGGCCTGACGATGCTCCATCCGGGGCTCCCGAAGGAGCTGCGCGGCACGTACGCCGGGCTGGCGCATCCGGAGATCATCGCCCATCTGACGGAGCTGGGCGTCACGGCGATCGAGCTGATGCCGGTGCACCAGTTCGTTCAGGACCACCGGCTGGCGGACGCGGGGCTCGCCAACTACTGGGGCTACAACACGATCGGCTTCTTCGCCCCGCACAACGCCTACGCCTCCTGGGGCGACCGGGGCGAGCAGGTCCTGGAGTTCAAGCAGGCCGTGCGCGCCCTGCACCAGGCGGGCATCGAGGTCATCCTGGACGTGGTCTACAACCACACCGCCGAGGGCAACCACCTCGGGCCCACGCTCTCGTTCCGGGGCCTGGACAACGCCTCGTACTACCGGCTGACCGACGACCAGCGGTACTACATGGACACCACGGGCACCGGGAACTCGCTGCTCATGCGGTCGCCGCACGTGCTCCAGATGATCATGGACTCGTTGCGGTACTGGGTGACCGAGATGCATGTGGACGGCTTCCGCTTCGACCTGGCGGCCACGCTGGCCCGGCAGTTCCACGAGGTGGACCGGCTGTCGTCGTTCTTCGACCTGGTGCAGCAGGACCCGGTCGTCAGCCAGGTCAAGCTGATCGCCGAGCCGTGGGACGTGGGCGAGGGCGGCTACCAGGTGGGGAACTTCCCGCCGCTGTGGACCGAGTGGAACGGGAAGTACCGGGACACGGTCCGCGACCTGTGGCGCGGCGAGCCCCGGACGCTGGCCGAGTTCGCCGGGCGGCTGACCGGCTCGTCCGACCTGTACCAGGACGACGGGCGGCGCCCGCTGGCCTCGATCAACTTCACCACCTGCCACGACGGCTTCACGCTGCACGACCTGGTCTCGTACAACGACAAGCACAACGAGGCCAACGGCGAGGGCAACCGGGACGGCGAGAGCCACAACCGGTCCTGGAACTGCGGCGCCGAGGGCGAGACGGACCGGCCCGAGGTGCTGGAGCTGCGCGAGCGCCAGATGCGCAACTTCATCGCCACGCTGATGCTGTCGCAGGGCGTGCCGATGCTCAGCCACGGCGACGAGTTCGGGCGTACCCAGCGGGGCAACAACAACGCCTACTGCCAGGACAACGAGCTGTCGTGGGTGCACTGGCCGGAGCCCGCCGCCGCGGTGGGCGCGGACGGCGAGGACGAGGACGACGGGCCGGACGGCGGGCCCCAGGACATGAGCCTGCTGGAGTTCACCCGGGCGATGGTGTGGCTGCGCCGCGACCACCCGGTCTTCCGCCGCCGCAGGTTCTTCCACGGCCGCCCGGTGGAGGGCACGCACGACGAGCTCTCCGACATCGCCTGGTTCACGCCCGAGGGCCAGGAGATGACGCAGCGGGACTGGCAGGCCGCCCACGCCAAGGCCCTGACCGTCTTCCTGAACGGGCACGCCATCTCGGAGCCGGGGCCGCGCGGGGAGCGGATCTCCGACGACTCGTTCCTGCTGATGTTCAACGCGAGCGCCGAGACCCTGGAATTCGCCGTGCCCGTCAACCACGGCCGGCAGTGGCACGCCGTCGTGGACACCGCGCGCCCGGCCGGGGTGCTGCCCGGGGCCGGGCCGAAGGTGGCGGCGGGCGACCGGGTGACGCTGGTGGGCCGGAGCATGGTGGTGCTGCAACGACCGGCCTGACCGGTCGCACGGGCCCGCCCGTGTCACCCCGTCGCGCCCCGGGGCCTGTCCGCCGGACAGGCCCTTGTCCCGGGCGGGGTGACACAGGCGGGCCCGATGTGGGTACGAAGATCCCATGACGCCTACCGCCACGTACCGTCTCCAGCTCCAGCCGGAGTTCCCGTTCCGCGCCGCCGAGGACGCCGTGCCGTACCTCGCCTCGCTCGGCGTCTCCCATCTGCATCTCTCGCCGGTCCTGGAAGCGGTGCCGGGCTCCCGGCACGGCTACGACGTCACCGACCACGGCCGGGTACGCGACGAGCTGGGCGGTGAGGAGGGGCTGCGACGGCTCGCGCGCACCGCGCGGGAGCACGGGCTCGGCCTGGTCCTGGACATCGTGCCCAACCACATGGCGGCCGACCCCGTCCACAACCACGCCCTGCGCGAGGTGCTGCGCGAGGGCCCGGACTCCCCGTACGCCCGCTGGTTCGACATCGACTGGGCGGCCGGTGACGGGCGGATGCTGCTGCCCGTCCTGGGTGGCCGCCTCGGCGACGAGATGGAGCGGATGCGGGTCGACGGCGAGGTGCTGCGCTACGGCGAGCAGGAGTTCCCGCTCCGGGAAGGCACCGCCGGCCTCCCGCTCGCCGAACTGCTGGACGCCCAGCACTACCGGCTCGGCTGGTGGCGGCTGGCCCGCACCGAGCTGAACTACCGTCGGTTCTTCACCATCTCGGACCTGATCGGGGTGCGGGTGGAGGACCCGGAGGTCTTCGCCGCCACCCACGGCAAGATCCTCGAACTGGTCCGGGACGGGGTGGTCGACGGCCTGCGGATCGACCACCCGGACGGTCTCGCCGACCCGGCCGGCTATCTGGAACGGCTCTCCGAGGAGAGCGGCGGGGTGTGGACGGTGGTGGAGAAGATCCTCACCGGCTCCGAGCCGCTGCCGGCCGGCTGGCCCGTCGCCGGGACCACCGGCTACGACGCGCTGTACCGGATCGACGGCCTCTTCACCGACCCCCAGGGCGCCGCCGAGCTGCTGGGCCACTACCGCGAGGCCGCGTCCCCGGCCGGCGACCGGGGCGGCTACTGGACGGCGACCGTGCGCCGGGCCGCCTATCGCGTCGTCAGCCACGAGCTGGCGGCGGAGACCGAGCTGCTGACCCGCCTCGCCTCCCGGATCTGCGCCGGGGACCCCGCACTGCGCGACCACGCCCCCTGGGCCCTGCGCACCGCCATCCGCGAACTGCTGGTCCGCGTTCCGGTCTACCGCCCGTACGTGACGGCGGGCGGCCCCTGCTCCGAAGCGGCCGGGGCGACGCTCGACGCGACGACGGTGAGCGACGCCAAGGCGGTGTTCGCGGTACGCGAGGAGGCGTCGGCGGTCGACGTGGTGCGGGACCTGGCGCTCGGGCGGCTCGGCGGCGGACCGGACCGGGCGGCGTTCTGCGCCCGGTTCGCGCAGACGTCGTCCGCGCTGCGGGCGAAGGCGGTCGAGGACACCGCGTACTACCGCTACCTGCCGTTGATCTCGGCGAACGAGGTGGGCGGCGACCCGGGCCACCCGGCGGTCGAGCCGGAGGACTTCCACGCCTTCTGCACCCGGCTCGCCCGCGACTGGCCCGCCACCGGGACGGCGCTGACGACGCATGACACGAAGCGCAGCGCGGACGTGCGGGCGGGCATCGCGGTGCTGTCGCAGTGCCCGGGGCGCTGGGCGGGTCTGGTCGCGGGGCTCGGGCGGTCCGCCCAGGCCGCGCCCGATCCGCAACTGGCCTGGCAGGCGTGGCAGACGGCGGTCGGCTGCGCGGGGATTCCGGCCGGTGAGCGGGCGGCGCGGCTGGAGCCGGCGCTGCTGAAGGCGGTGCGCGAGTCGGGCCTCTTCACGAGCTGGACGGAGCCCGATCCGGTCTACGAGCGGATGGCGTCGGACTTCGTCGCCGCCGGGCCCGCCGCGGACACCGGTCCCGTGCGGTCCCTGGTGGAGGAGTTCGCCGCCCCGCTCGCCGCCCATGTGCGGGCGCAGTCGCTGGGCGCGGCCCTGGTGCACCTGACGATGCCCGGTGTGCCGGACCTCTACCAGGGCACCGAGCGCACCTATCTGGCGCTGGTCGACCCGGACAACCGGCGGCCGTTCACGGAGCCGTCGCCGGACGCGCCCGCCGACGAGAAGGCGGAGCTGACCCGGGTCGCGCTGCGGCTGCGGCGCGAGCGGGCCGCGGTGTTCGGCGAGTCCGGCACGTACGCCCCGCTGCGCGCCTCGGGTCCGGCGGCCTCGCACTGCGTGGCCTTCTGCCGGTCCGGCGAGGTCGTCACGGCGGTGACCCGGCTGTCGCTGCGGCTCGCGGAGTCGGGCGGCTGGCGCGGGACGCGGCTGCCCCTGCCCGACGAGGGCGTGTGGCGGGATCTCCTCACGCCGGGCCGGGAGTTCACCGGGGGCACGGTGGAGGTGGCGGAGCTGTTCGCGGACCGGCCGGTGGCATTGCTGGTACGGGGCTGAGGCTCAGCCCGGCCGGACGAGCAGCGAGCGCGGGCCCCGGGTGAGCAGGCCCGTGGCGGCCGGGCGGAAGCCCTCCGCCCAGCGGAGCCGGGGCATCGCGCCGAGCAGGGCGCGCAGCCCCTGTTCGGCCTCCAGGCGGCTGAGCGCCACGGCCGGGCAGCCCGCCGGGCCGGTCAGCGTGCGGTCCTGGTCCGGGCGGAACGGGTCGAACGTGTCCGGGGCCGCGAACCGCCCGGGGTCCCGCGCGGCCGCCCCGACGAGGCAGGCGACGGGTGCCCGGGCGGGGAGGGTGCCGCCGCTGAGGGCGACCTCGGCGACCGTGCGGCGCAGGACGACCTGGACCGGCGGGTCGCGGCGCAGCGTCTCGGTCCAGGCCCGGCCGGTGAGCGCGGGTTCGATGCGCAGGGCGGCCAGCAGGTCGGGGTCGTCCAGCAGGTTGGCGAGGAGCGAGGCGAGCACGGTCCGGCGCAGGGCGGTGTCCTGGGCGCAGGGCCCGTCACCGGCCGGTGCGGCGGGCAGCCAGCGGCAGAACTCCTCGACGAGGTCGGCCCGGGAGGAGCGGGCGATCCGCAGGGCGAGCACATGGGCGGTGCGCTCCACGCGCTCGGCGAGCCCGTCCGGGACGGTGCCGGTCACCACGGTGTAGCGGTCGGCGGGCAGGCAGCGCGGGCTGCCGTGGCACAGGCCGAGCGGGGCGGGCCCGCCCCGGGGCGCCCCGTCCTGCGGGAAGCCGGTGAACCGGGGGTCGGTGAGGGCGGTGGTCACGTCGTCGTACCGGCTGACCAGCCAGGCGCCGAGGGGCGCGTCGTAGCTGAGCGGGTACTGCTCGCGCAGCATCCGGTAGAAGCGGTACGGGTCCCGGGCGGCGCCGCGCGCGAGGAGGCTGGGACCGGTGCGGGCCCGGCCGGTCCTGCGGGACCTGGGCCGGGTGGCGTGGGCGTGCGGCTCGGGCGAGGCGGTCGGGGCGGGTATGTCTCGGGGTGCGTCTGCCTGCATGGCGTTTCCCCCGGGCGAGTCGGTACGCCGGTGGACGGCGCGGTCCCTCTCAGGGCATCACCTGAACGGTCGCCTCGCAGTCGGCGCGCGGCCGTCCGGGTGACGCGGGGGACGGGTCGCCGGTGCTCCGGGCTTCGGCCAGCAGGGCGGTGAACGCGGCGGCCGCGCCGGTCAGCGGGACGCGCGAGAACACGGCGAGCTCGCGCCGCCAGGCCGGGTCCACGGTGAGCAGGGCGCAGTCCTCGCCGACCGCGCCCCGGACGACGTGGGCGGGCGCGGTGGCGACGCCGACCCCGGCCGCCGCCATGCGCACCGCCGTCGAGGTGTGCTCGGTGCGCACCGCCGTACGGGGGCGGAACCCTGCCCGGGCGCAGGCCAGGTCGATGAAGGGCGTCCCGTCCACGAGCGGTTCCATGGCGCAGCGCACCCAGAAGCGGTCGGCGAGCTCCTGGAGGCGGACCGACGCCCGCCCTGCGAGGGGGTCGTCGAAGGGCACGACGAGGACGATGTCCTCCGCGCCGACGGGGACGACCGGGCCGCTCCAGCGGGCGGGCGGCGGTCCGACGGCCAGGTCGGCGGTGCCCCGTTCGATCTGGTCCTCCAGCGCCTCGGTGGTGGCGTACTCGTGCAGGATGAGGGCGACGCCGGGGTGGGCGGTCCGCCAGCGGGCGAAGACGTCGGGGAGGATGCCGACGGCGATGGCGTGGACGGTGGCGATGTGGAGTTCCCCGCCCTGCGCACCGGCGGCGGCGCGCGCGGCGCGGCGGGCCTGGGCGGCGCTGCGCACGGAGCGTTCGGCGTGCGGCAGGAAGGCCCGGCCCATCGCGGTCAGCCGCACCCCGCGCGGCAGCCGTTCGAGCAGGGGCCCGCCGACGGCCCGCTCCAGGGCCTTGATCTGGTGGGAGAGCGCGGACTGGGTGACGTGGAGCCGCTCGGCGGCCCGGGTGAAGGACGCCTCCTCGACCACGGTGAGGAAGTACTCCATCTGCCGCAGGCTCATCGCGCCCTCTTCCCATGAGCTCCGTGCATGGAAACCACAGAAACATTGCCTTGGACTCATGGCAAGGACCGGGCGGAGGGTGGGAGCCATGACACAGGATCAGCGGGTGGGGGAAGCGGACGTCGTCGTCATCGGCGGGGGGACCGGCGGCTATTCGACGGCGCTGCGGGCGGCCGGGCTCGGCCTGAGCGTGGTGCTCGCGGAGCGCGACAAGGTGGGCGGGACCTGTCTGCACCGGGGCTGCGTCCCGAGCAAGGCGATGCTGCACGCGGCCGAACTGGTCGACGGCATCGCGGAGGCGCGGGAGCGATGGGGCGTGAAGGCGGTCCTCGATTCGGTCGACTGGCCGGAGCTCGTCGCCACCCGCGACGACATCGTGGCCCGCAACCACCGGGGCGTGCAGGCGCACTTGGCGCACGCCCGGGTCGAAGTGGTGGCGGGGAGCGCGCGGTTGACCGGGCCGCGCACGGTGCGGATCGAGGGGTACGGGGAGGTGGCCGCCCGGCGCGGCATCGTGCTGGCGACCGGCTCCCGGCCCCGGGCCCTGCCGGGCCTGGCGGCGGACGGGCGGCGGGTGGTGACCAGTGACGACGCCCTGTTCGCGCCCGGTCTGCCGGAGTCGGTGCTGGTGCTGGGCGGCGGCGCGATCGGGGTGGAGTACGCCTCGTTGCATCGTTCGATGGGGGCGCGGGTGACCCTGGTGGAGGCGGCGGACCGGCTGGTTCCGCTGGAGGACGCGGAGGTGTCCCGCCATCTGGCCCGGGGGCTCACGAAGCGGGGCATCGACGTGCGGACCGGGACGCGGCTGCTGGAGGCGGTGGTCCTGGACGACGGCGTGCGGGCCACGCTGCGCGCCCCGCGCGGGGAGACCAGGACCGTCGAGGCGGAGCGGCTGCTGGTGGCCGTGGGTCGGGTCCCGGTGACGGACGGGCTCGGGCTCGCCGCCGCCGGGCTGACCACCGATGAGCGGGGGTACGTGGCACCGGCGGACTGGTCGCGGCTGGAGACCCCGGTGCCGGGCATCCACGTGGTCGGCGATCTGCTGCCGCCGCCGTCCCTCGGGCTCGCCCACGCCTCGTTCGCGGAGGGGCTGCTGGCCGCGGAGGCCCTGGCGGGGCTCCGTACGACGGCGGTGGACTACGACGCGGTGCCCCGGGTCACGTACTCGGCACCGCAGACGGCGGCGGTGGGGCTGTCCGAGGCGGCGGCACGCGCGGCGGGCCACGACGTCGTGGTCAACACCATGCCGCTGACCGCCGTCGCCAAGGGCATGGTGCACGGGCAGGGCGGCATGGTGAAGGTGGTCGCGGAGCGGGACGGACGGGTGCTCGGCGTGCATCTGGTCGGTCCGCACGTCTCGGAGATGATCGCCGAGTCCCAGCTGATCGTCGGCTGGGAGGCCGAGCCCTTCGACGTGGCCCGGCACATCCACCCGCACCCGACGCTCTCCGAGGCGGTCGGCGAATCGTTCCTCACCCTGGCGGGCCGGGGGCTGCACCAACAGGCGTGAGCGCGGCCCGGTCCGGCTACGCGGGCGGCCGGAGCGTCGGTGCGGAGAGGCGGAACATCATGCGGCCGAAGCTCACCTGGTCCCCCTCGCGCACCGGGACCGTGCCGGTGACGCGCTGTCCGTTGACGCAGGTGCCGTTGGTCGAGCCGAGGTCCCGCAGCAGCCAACTGCCCCCGTGGGCGGTCAGCTCCGCGTGCATCCGGGAGACGGTCTCGTGGGTGAGGCGCAGTCCGTTGCCCGGATCGCGGCCGATGAGCAGGGGGTGCGGACTGGGGGCGGGCAGCAGCAGCTTGGGCAGCCGCTCCGCCCGCCAGGCCCGGCGGACCCGCTCGGGAAAGCCGGAGATCCCGCCGACGGCGCGCAGCAGCTGCCGCGACCAACGGCCTTCGCGCTCCAGGTCCTTGGTGAGCGCTTCCAGCTCCTCGGGGCGGCTGGTCGTCAGCGCCACCTCCATGCGCCGCATGAAGGTGTCCTGGGAGAGCTTGCCCTGCGCCGCGCCCTCCCTGAGCACACCGAGAACACGGTCGCGCTGCGCGTCGGACAGGCGCGCGGTGGGCGTGTGGTACTCGAACGGGGACGTCACGGCTCGATTGTCGGTCGGACGGCCCCGGGGTGTCCAGAAGAACCCCGCTTTCCGGCACCTCTGACCTGCACCGGATAACCAGGGGCGGCCCGTGCGGAACGTTGCTAGGGTCGGCCGCTGCCGTCCGGAGAACGCCGTGACGCACCCTTTCATCTTTGGAGCTCAGTGCCCGACGCACCGCTTGACCTGACCATCCGTCCGCTGACCGGCCCCGAGGAGCTGAAACTCTTCCTCGAACTCCCCTACGTCCTCGACCACGAGCTGGCCGACGACCTCGACACGGGCCGCCGGCGCCCGGAATGGATGTGGGTGGCGCTGCGCGGCGACCGGGTGGTGGCCCGGATCGCCTGGTGGAGCAGGGACGGCGCGGCCCCGCTGCTGCTCGACTTCTTCGACCTGGACGACACGCTGCCCCTCGCCGAGCGCGAGGAGGCCGGGCTGCGGCTGGTCGAGGAGGCCACCGCGGCCGTCGTCCCCGCCGGTGCGCCGCGCCCCGAGTACGGACGGTTCGTACCGCCCGACTGGCGTGAGGACCCGGCGGTCCGCGAGGCCGTCGACGCCCGGGTCCGGGTCATGGAGCGCACCGGGGCCCGGATGCTCGTGGAGCGCCTGCGGCTGGAGTGGCGCGCGGGGACTCCGGTGCCTGCCGCGAGCGGGCGGCTGCGGTTCCGGCCGGTGGCGGGGCGCGAGGACCTGCTCGCACTGATGACGCCGGTGATGGAGGGCACCCTCGACGCGCACGGACAGGCGGACCTGGCCTCCGGGCTGACGCCGCGCCAGGCCGCCGAGAAGCATTACGACGAGGAGCTGGCCGGGTACGCGACGCCCCGGGAGTGGTGGCGTGTCGCGGAGCTCCCGGACGGCGAGCCGGTCGGCTTCGTGATCCCGGCCCGCAACGACTACAACCCGATCATCGCGTACATCGGGGTGCTGCCCGCCCACCGCGGCCACGGCTACATCGACGACATCCTCGCCGAGGGGACGCGGATACTGGCCGCGCAGGACGGTGTGGAGCGCATCCGGGCGGCGACGGACCTGGGCAACGTGCCGATGGCGAAGGCGTTCGCCCGGCTGGGCTACGTCAACTTCGAGCGCGCCTTCGACATGGTGTGGGACGACTGACGGGCGCCTCGCCTCCGTAGCACCATGGGCCGGGGCGACCGGGCCCGGGAGCGAGGGAGTGCTGCATGTTGTTCGAGGTATGGGCACCCGATGCGGGGTCGGCCGCGCTGCGGCTGGCGGGCGAACTGCGGCCCATGGAGCCCGATCCGGACCGGCCCGGCTGGTGGACGGCCGAGGCGGAGGCCGTGGACGGCGACCGCTACGGCTTCGCCCTCGACGGGGGTCCGGTGCGCCCCGACCCCCGCTCGCGCCGCCAGCCGGACGGCCCCGACGGCGAGTCGGCGGTGGTCGACCACGACGCGTACGCCTGGCGGTCCGAGTGGGCGGGGCGGGAGCTGCCCGGCGCGGTCCTCTACGAACTGCACGTCGGCACCTTCACCGCCGACGGCACGTTCGACGCGGCGGCGGCCCGGCTCGGCCATCTCGCGGAGCTGGGCGTCACCCATGTGTCGCTGATGCCGGTGTGCCCGTTCCCGGGGGTGCACGGCTGGGGGTACGAGGGGGTGTCGCTGTGGGCCGTCCACGAACCGTACGGCGGGCCCGAGGGGCTGAAGCGCTTTGTCGACACGGCGCACGGTCTCGGGCTCGCCGTCGTCCTCGACGTCGTCCACAACCACCTCGGCCCGTCCGGGAACTACCTTCCCGCGTTCGGCCCGTACTTCACCGAGACGCACCACACCCCGTGGGGCGCGGCGGTCAACCTGGACGCGCCGGGCTCCGACGAGGTGCGGGCGTATCTGCTGGGCAGCGCGCTCGCCTGGCTGCGGGACTACCGGCTCGACGGGCTGCGGCTCGACGCGGTGCACGCCCTGGCCGACACCCGGGCGCTGACGTTCCTGGAGGAGCTGTCCGCCGGGGCCGACGCGCTCGCCGCCGAGCTGGGGCGCCCGCTGCCGCTGATCGCGGAGTCCGATCTGTGCGATCCGTGCACCACGACCCCGCGCGAGGAGGGCGGGCTCGGGCTGCACGCGCAGTGGAACGACGACTTCCACCACTGCCTGCACACCGCGCTCACCGGTGAGTCGCAGGGCTACTACGCGGACTTCGCCGCCGCCCCGCTGGCCGGGCTCGCCAAGACGATGACGAGCGCCTTCTTCCACAACGGCACGTACTCCAGCTTCCGGGGCCGTACGCACGGCCGTCCGGTGGACGTCACCCGCAGCGCCGCCCACCGCTTCGTCGGCTACGCCCAGACCCACGACCAGATCGGCAACCGGGCGCTCGGCGACCGGCTCGCCGCCTCCCTCTCCCCCGGGCTGCTGGCCTGCGCGGCGGCGCTCGTGCTGACCGGCCCCTTCACGCCGATGCTGTTCATGGGCGAGGAGTGGGGCGCCCGCACGCCGTGGCAGTTCTTCACCGACCACACGGACCCGGAGCTGGCGGAGGCCGTACGGACGGGCAGACGGCGGGAGTTCGGGGCGCACGGCTGGGCGGAGGAGGACATCCCGGACCCGCAGGACCCGGCCACCCGGGCCCGCTCCTGCCTGGACTGGGACGAGCTCCGCCACGAGCCGCACGCCCGGCTGTACGCCTGGTACCGCGAGCTGATCGCCCTGCGCCGCACCCTGCCGGACCTGCGCGACCCGGACCTGGCGAGCGTGAAGGCGGCGTACGACGACGGGGCGCGGTGGCTCGCGGTGCGCCGGGGCGACCTGCGGATCGCGGTCAACCTCCAAGCGGAGCCGGCCGCGATCCCGCTGGGCAACGGGCGGCACCGGGGCGGACCCGGCCGGGTCCTCGCGGCGTGGCTGCCCGTGGACCCGCCGGGCCCGGACGGGATGCTGCACCTGCCGCCGGAGTCCTGCGTGGTCCTCGCGGACGACTGACCGGCCCTACTCCACGATCGCGAGTTCGCGGGCGGTGGCGTTCAGCCGGCGCCCGCCGTCCTCGGTGACAGTCACGATGTCCTCGATGCGGACGCCGAACCGGCCCGGCAGGTAGATGCCGGGCTCCACCGAGAAGCACATGCCGGGCACGAGCGGCTGCTCCTCGCCCTCGATCATGTACGGCGGTTCGTGGGTGGTGACGCCGATGCCGTGGCCGGTCCGGTGGATGAAGCGTTCCCCGTAGCCGAACTCGGTGATGACGGCACGGGCGGCCCGGTCGATCTCCTGGCAGGCGACGCCGGGGCGCACCGCCGCGCAGCCCGCCTGCTGCGCCTCGCGCACGATGTCGTGGACCCGCTGCTCCTCGGCGGTGGGCTCGCCCACGTGGACGGTACGGGAGGTGTCGGAGCCGTAGCCGTGCTTGAGGCCGCCGAAGTCGAGGACGACCATGTCGCCCTGCTCGATGGTGCGGTCACCGGCCTCGTGGTGCGGGTTGGCGCCGTTGGGCCCGGAGCCGACGACGGTGAAGTCGACCTGGGAGTGTCCGTGTTCGGTGAGCAGCCGGGCCAGGTCGGCGGCGACGTCGGTCTCCTTCCGGCCGGAGAAGCGGACCTTCAGGATCTCCTCGTACGCGGCGTCGGCGGCGGCGCCCGCGGCGGCGAGCCGTTCCAGCTCGTGGGCGTCCTTCACCGCGCGCAGCATCGGGAGCGCCTGGGTGAGCGAGGCGTACGAGCTGTCGGGCAGCCGCTGCTGGAGGCCGAGCAGGTGCATCGCCCAGGCGTTGTCGCTGATCCCGAACCGGCCGCGCGCGTCGAGCAGCGGGGCGGTGACCTCGTACGGGTCCTTGCCGTCCGTCCAGTCGCGCAGGGTCAGGGCCGGGGCGCCGACGGCCTTCGCCGCGTCCGGCGCCTCCAGCGTCGGCACGACGAGCACGGGCTCGCGGCCGGCCGCGAGGACGAGGAGGGTGAGGCGTTCGGTGATCGCGGTCGGCTGGTACCCCGTCAGGTACACCAGGTCGGGGCCGGGCGCGACGAGGACCCCGGCGAGCCCGGCCGCGGCGGCGCTCTCGGCGGCCCGTGCCATCCTGGCCCGGTAGTCGTCGGCAGTGAACGGCGCGGGCTGGTTCGTGGACATGCGGGCCTCCTGAGGGCACGGAACGGCCCTCCCATCCTGCCCGCCCGCCGGTGCGCGCGCGAGCGGGTCACCGGACGACGAGGTCGGCCCGGTCCCGTCCGGCCGCGACGAGCCGCGCGTTGGCCTCGTCGGACCGCGCCACCCAGCGCTCGGCCTCGGCCCGGTCCTTCCCGTACCGCACATGCCGCGCGACGAGCCGGGGCACGCGCACCGCGTCCTCCGGGTCCAGGTACCAGGCCGCGTCCAGCAGCCGGCGCACCGGGGCCCAGGGCCCTTCCGCGTACAGCAGGTAGTTGCCCTCGGTGATGACGAGCGGGACGTCGGGCGGCACGGGGATCGCCCCGGCGACGGGTTCCTCCAGGGACCTGTCGAAGGCGGGGGCGTAGACGACGGTGCCGGGCTCGGGGGCGCGCAGCCGGCGCAGGAGGGCGACGTACCCGGCCGCGTCGAAGGTGTCGGGCGCGCCCTTGCGGCCGGTCCGGCCGAGGCGTTCCAGCTCCGCCTGGGCCAGGTGGAAGCCGTCCATGGGCACGAGGACGGCGAGCGGCCCGAGCGCGTCGGCGATCCGCGCGGCCAGGGTCGACTTGCCGGCTCCGGGCGGCCCGGCGATGCCGAGGACGCGCCGTCGCCCCGGGCGGGCGAGCCGGTGCGCGCGGGCGGTGAGGTCGGGGAGGTCCATGCGGATAGTGTCGCGTCCGGGGCCGACGCCCCCTCCCTCCGACCTCGCCCCGAGGAGTCTCATGGCCCACATCGCCCTGGTCACGCTGGTCGTCCGCGACTACGACGAGGCCCTTTCCTTCTACACCGGCGCCCTCGGCTTCGAGCTGGTCGAGGACACCGACCGGGGCGACGGCTCGCGCTGGGTGGTGGTGCGGCCGCGCGGCGGCGCGGGCACGGGGCTGCTGCTGGCCCGTGCCAAGGACGAGGCGCAGGCGGCGAGCGTCGGGGCGCAGACCGGCGGCCGGGTCGGCTTCTTCCTGCACACCGAGGACTTCGCGGCCGACCACGCCCGCATGACGGCGGCCGGGGTCCGCTTCCTGGAGGAGCCGCGCCACGAGACGTACGGCTCGGTCGCGGTCTTCGAGGACCTGTACGGCAACCGCTGGGACCTGCTCCAGCCGGCGTGACCCGGGCAGCCCTTCAGCCCGCCGCGCCCGCCAGCGCCTCCAGGACCGGGGCGATCAGCGGGTGGGCCTCGGCGCCCCGGCGGACCGCGGCGAAGACCCGGCGGGTGGGGGCGGTTCCGCGTACCGGGCGGACCACGACGCCGGTCAGGGGCATGCCGCGCAGGGCGGTGCGCGGCACCAGGGCCACTCCCGCGGCCGCGCCGGCGAGGGCGACGACGGCGTGGAAGTCGTCCGACGAGTGTTCGAGGTTCGGCGCGAATCCGGCGTACTCGCAGGCCAGGACCACCACGTCGTGGCAGGGGTTGCCGGGGTAGGGCCCGATCCAGGCGTCCTTGGCCAGCTCGGCGACGGCCACCTGCTCCTGGCCGGCCAGCCGGTGGCCCACCGGAAGCACCGCGTCGAACGGCTCCGAGTAGAGGGGGACGCGCGTGAGCCGGCGGTCGTCCTCGCCGGGGGCGCCCCGGTACTCGACGGCGACGGCCACATCGACCTGGCGGTCCAGGACCATGGGGACGCTCGCGTCGCCCTCGGCGTCCTGGACGCGGACCTTGATCCCGGGGGCGGTCCGGCTCAGCGCGGCGATGGCCGGGGCGAGCACGAGGCCGATGCCGGTGGCGAACGCGGCGACCGTGACCGTACCGGCCTCGCCCGAGCCGTACGCGGCGAGCTCGGCCTCCGCCCGTTCCAGCTGGGCCAGGACCGCGTTGGTGTGGGTGAGCAGGATCTCACCGGCCGGGGTGAGTCGGGCGCCCCGGGAGCCGCGTTCGACCAGCCGGTGGCCGGTCTCCTGCTCCAGGGCGGCGAGCTGCTGGGAGACGGCGGACGGGGTCAGGTACAGGGCGGCGGCCGCGGCGGTCACCGTGCCGTGGTCCGCCACGGCGCGCAGGACGCGCAGCCGCCGGGCATCGATCATGCGCCCTATTGTCCCAGGTCGTGGGGGAACGTGGTCCCGGGTCGCGGGGGCGCCCTGACCGCCCCCGCGACCGTCCGGGACCGCCCTCAGCCCTCCAGCGCGGCGCGCGCCGCGACGAACGCGTCCACCGCGCGGTTGACGTCCTCCGTGGAGTGCGCCGCGGAGAGCTGGACGCGGATGCGGGCCGCGCCCTGGGGGACGACCGGGTACGAGAACCCGATCACGTACACACCGCGCTCCAGGAGGAGCTCCGCCATCCGGCCTGCCTTCGCCGCGTCCCCGATCATGACGGGGGCGATGGCGTGGTCGCCGGGCAGGATGTCGAAGCCCTCCTCGGTCATCCGGGTGCGGAAGAGCGCGGTGTTGGCGTTGAGCCGCTCGCGCAGGTCGCCGGCGGACTCCAGGAGGTCGATGACCTTGAGCGAGGCGGCGGCGATGACCGGGGCGAGCGAGTTCGAGAAGAGGTACGGGCGCGAGCGCTGCCGCAGCAGGGCGACGATCTCGGCGCGGGCCGCGACGTAACCGCCGGACGCGCCGCCGAGGGCCTTGCCGAGGGTGCCGGTGATGATGTCGACGCGGTCCATGACGTCGTGCAGCTCCGGCGTACCGCGGCCGCCCGCGCCGACGAAGCCGACGGCGTGCGAGTCGTCCACCATGACCATGGCGTCGTAGCGCTCGGCCAGGTCGCAGATCTCGCGCAGCGGGGCGACGTAGCCGTCCATGGAGAAGACGCCGTCGGTGACGATCAGCCGGCGCCGGGCGCCGGACGCCTCCTTGAGCTGCGTCTCCAGGTCGGCCATGTCGCGGTTGGCGTAGCGGAACCGCTTGGCCTTGGAGAGGCGGATGCCGTCGATGATCGAGGCGTGGTTGAGGGCGTCGGAGATGACCGCGTCCTCGGCGCCCAGGATCGTCTCGAACACGCCGCCGTTGGCGTCGAAGCAGGAGGAGTAGAGGATCGTGTCCTCCTGGCCCAGGAAGGAGGAGAGCCGCTGCTCCAGCTCCTTGTGGACCTCCTGGGTGCCGCAGATGAAGCGGACCGAGGCCATGCCGTAGCCCCAGCGGTCCAGCGCCTCGTGCGCGGCGGCGATCACCTCGGGGTGGTCGGCGAGGCCCAGGTAGTTGTTGGCGCAGAAGTTGAGCACCTCGCCGGGGCGGCCCCCGGCGGTGACGGCCACGGTCGCGGACTGCGGAGTGCCGATGACGCGCTCGGGCTTGTGCAGCCCGGCCGCCTCGATCTCTTCGAGGGTGGTACGCAGGTCGTCGCGTACGGAGTCGAACATGCCGGTTCCTTAAGGGTCGGGACTGGTACGGACAGGGCTCAGGCGGTCCAGTCGAGGATGACCTTGCCGCCGCGCCCGCTCGCCGCGTCGTCGAAGGCCGCCTCGAAGTCGCGGTAGCCGTACCGGCCGGTGATGACGGGGGCGAGGTCGAGGCCGCCCTCCAGCAGGACGGACATGGCGTACCAGGTCTCGTACATCTCGCGGCCGTAGATGCCCTTGACGGTGATCATCGAGGTGACGATCCGGGCCCAGTCGACGGCGAACTCCTCGGCGGGGAGCCCGAGCATGGCGATCCGGCCGCCGTGCGTCATGTTCGCGATCATGTCGCGCATCGCCTCGGGGCGGCCGGACATCTCCAGGCCGATGTCGAAGCCCTCGCGCAGGCCCAGTTCCTTCTGGCCGTCGGCGATGGTCGCGTCGGCGACGTTGAGCGCCAGGCTGACGCCGACCTTGCGGGCCAGTTCGAGGCGGGCCTCGCTGACGTCGGTGATGACGACGTTGCGGGCGCCGGCGTGCTTGGCGACGGCGGCGGCCATGATGCCGATCGGGCCGGCGCCGGTGATCAGGACGTCCTCGCCGACCAGCGGGAAGGACAGCGCGGTGTGCACGGCGTTGCCGAACGGGTCGAAGATCGCGGCGACGTCGAGGTCGACCGGGACCCGGTGCACCCACACGTTGGACGCGGGCAGCGCGACGTACTCCGCGAAGGCGCCGTCGCGGCCGACGCCCAGGCCCAGCGTGGAGCGGCAGAGGTGGCGGCGGCCGGCCAGGCAGTTGCGGCACTTGCCGCAGACGAGGTGGCCCTCGCCGCTGACCAGGTCGCCGACGGCGATGTCGACCACGTCCGCGCCGATCGCGGCGACCTCGCCGACGAACTCGTGACCGAGGACGAGCGGGGTGCTGATGGCCTGCTGCGCCCAGCCGTCGTAGTTGCGGATGTGCAGGTCGGTCCCGCAGATGCCGGTGCGCAGGACCTTGATCAGCACGTCACCGGGGCCGGTCTCGGGCTCGGGGACGTCCATCAGCCAGAGTCCGGGCTCGGCCTTCTGCTTCACGAGTGCCTTCACGGCTGCGGCTCCTGTACGACGTTGAGCTCCCCGGGCCGGGGGCATGCCTGAGGAAGCCTGCGGCCCGGGGAAGGATGAGGGACGGCTCGGCAGCGCGCTCGCACCGGCTGCCGCGCACCATCCTCCGCCGTCACGGAGAAATCTGCCGTACCCCGCGCCCCGGGTCCATCGAGGTTTTCTTAAGCGGGACCGCAGCTCCGCTTCACACCGCGCGGGGCGGCTTCTCGGGCCGCGCCGGGCGAGAACCCCTGGACGTTGTCATGCACAGGTCTTGACCACTGGGCTCGGGGCTCCCTAGCGTTCCGTCATCAGACGTCTGTTGTCTATACCACGGAGTCGTTCCATGACCGGAAGACGCACTCTGCTCCTCTCAGCGCTGGCACTGCCGCTGGCCTCCCTCCTGACCACGGCTCCCGGAGCCGAGGCCGCACCCCGACCCGTCGCCGCCGCCGCGCAGTCCTTCTACGTCGACTGCGGGGCCTCCGCGCAGGGGGACGGCAGCGCGGCGGCCCCCTGGAACACGCTGGCACCGGTGAACGCGCGCACCTTCCAGCCGGGCGACCGCATCCTGCTCAGACGCGGCTCCACCTGCACCGGCCAGCAGCTCTTCCCGAAGGGCTCGGGAACGGCCGGCGCACCCGTCGTGGTCGACGCGTACGGCACGGGCGCCAAGCCCGCGCTGGCCGGTGCCGGACAGGTCACCGATGTCGTACGGCTCGCGGACCAGCAGTACTGGGAGATCCGCAACCTCGACATCTCCAACAAGGGCGCGACGGCGGCCACCCGGCGCGGCGTCCACGTCACCCGCACGGACTCGGGCACCGGGACCTACTACCGGATCTCGGGCCTGGACATCCACGACGTGAACGGGAACCAGACCAAGAAGGACGACGACGCCAGCGCCGGCATCTTCTTCGAGGTGCTGGGGAACACCACCCCCACCCGGTTCGACGACGTCGCCCTCACGGACAACACCGTGCACGCGGTCGACCGCTACGGCATCCACTTCTGGACCCGCTGGATGCAACGCCCCGAGCTCAACAACGCCAACTGCGGTACGGCCTGCGGGGCATGGACGCCGCAGACCCGGGTCGTGATCCGCGGGAACACCGTGTCGGACATCGGCGGCGACGCGATCGTGCCCCACCACACCGAGGGGGCGCTGGTCGAGTACAACACCGTGGACGGGTTCCGCGAGCGCGAGCCCGCGCACTGCGCGGCCGGCATCTGGGGCTGGAACACGCAGGACGCCGTGTACCAGTTCAACGAGGTGAGCGGCGGCAGGAGCCAGTGCGACGGGCAGGGGCTGGACATCGACGAGGCCAACATCGGCACGATCTACCAGTACAACTACAGCCATGACAACGAGGGCGGCTTCATCCTCCTCTGCAACGGCTCCGGCTCGACGACCGACGGCAACGTCGTCCGCTACAACATCAGCCAGAACGACGGCGGCCAGCTGTTCGACATGGTCTGCGCGAAGACGACCGGCACGCTGATCCACAACAACACCTTCTACCTCGCCGACCCCGTCCAGATCATCAACAACGCCAACGGCTCGGCGGCGGCGAACGCCACGTTCACGAACAACATCTTCCACGTCGCGACGGACGCGGCGAGCTACGTGAACGCGGGCGGCCTCGGCTTCGACTCGAACGTCTTCTACGGCAACCACCCGGCCGGTGAGCCCGCCGACGCCCACAAGGTGACGGCCGACCCGCGGCTCGTCGCACCCGGCTCGGCGACCTCCCGCACGGACACCGGCGGCTACCGGCTCCAGGCGGGCTCGTCCGCCCTCGCCAACGGGGCGGTCGTCCCGGACGCGGGCGGGCGCGACTACTTCGGCAACCCCGTAGCCGCGGGCTGCGCGCCCGACCGGGGCGCCCACCAGTCGTCCACCGGGTGCGTCCGGCCGACGGGCCCGCAGCCCGGGACCAACCGGATCTCCGCGGGCAGCCAGGCGATCGACGTACCGGCCCACTCCAAGGCCACGGGCACGCAACTGGTCGGCTGGCTCTGGAACGGCGGGGCCAACCAGAAGTGGGACGTGGCGGCCAACGCCGACGGCACGTACACCCTGAAGAACCTGGAGAGCGGCCTGTGCGCCGACGTGGACGCCAACTCCACGCAGGCGGGGGCCGCGGTCATCCAGTGGACGTGCACCGGCGCGGACAACCAGCGCTGGACGGCAACCCCGGTGGCAGGCGGCCACCGGCTGGCCGGGAAGCGCAGCGGGCTGCTGCTCACCGCCGCCTCGACCACCAACGGGGCCCCGCTCACCCAGCAGCCGGCCTCGGCCTCCGCGATCCAGACCTGGACGTTCACGCCCACACCCTGACGGGGACGTGCGCGCCGGGCGGGCCGCCCGGCGCGCACGGCACCCGGGCGGCTCAGTCGCGCGGCCAGGGCCGTCCGTCGAGGCGTTCGATGTCGCGGTTGAGCCGGGCCAGGTCGTCCGCGAAGCGGGCGGCCTCCTCCGGGGTCCAGTCGGCGAGAACCCGTTGCAGACCCTCGCGGTTCTCGGCCCGGTCCTTGTCGAGGCGGCGTTCGCCCTCGTCCGTGATGACGAACTTGCGCGCGATCCCGCCGTCCGGGTCGGCGATGCGGTCGACCACCCCGGCCCGGAGCATCGCGGCGGTCTGCCGGTTCAGCGTCGAGGTGTCGAGGCCGAAGGCGTCGTGCAGCTGGCCGATCGACATCGGACCCTGGGCCCGGATGCGGCTGAGGAGGATGTACGCGCTCCGGTCGAGCCGCCCGCCGCCGCGCGAGGTGAGCAGGCTCATGTGCCGGCCGAGCAGCATCGTCTCGAACTCGATCCGGTCCACAGGCATGTCCACGCAAGGCTCCCTACGACTGCGGTACGCCTCCCCCACCGGGACGGCGACCTCTCTGTACACATATACCACGGAATGTGTGCATGATGCACGCACTGTGCATGATGCACAACCGCAGCCCGAATGCGCCATCGGCCGGAGAGGTTTGAACGGCGGCTGCCACTCGAACCGGTTGTCCTGCCCGCCCGGGGGCCACACAATCCGCTTCGCCGGGGCCCGTTCACGCACCCGGCCGTAGACTCGCCGGATGGCGAAGTATTTCGACGTACACCCCGAAAATCCCCAGCAGCGCACCATCACCAACGTGGCCGAAAGCATCCGCTCGGGGGCACTCGTCGCGTATCCGACGGACTCCTGCTACGCACTCGGGTGTCAGCTCGGCAGCCGGGACGGCCTGTCCCGCATCCGGGCGATCCGCAACCTCGACGACCGCCACCACTTCACGCTGATGTGCCAGAACTTCGCCCAGCTCGGGCAGTTCGTGCACATCGACAACGACGTGTTCCGTACGGTCAAGGCGTCGACGCCCGGCCAGTACACGTTCATTCTGCCCGCCACGAAGGAGGTGCCGCGCCAGCTGCTGCACCCCAAGAAGAAGACCGTCGGCGTCCGCATCCCGGACCACCCGGTCGTCCAGGCCCTGCTGGCGGAGCTGGGCGAACCGCTGCTCTCCAGCACGCTGCTCCTGCCCGACGAGGCCGAACCCCTCACCCAGGGCTGGGAGATCAAGGAGCGCCTGGACCACGAGGTGGACATCGTCATCGACTCCGGCGACTGCGGGACGGAGCCCACGACGGTCATCGACTTCTCCGGCGGCGAACTGGAGATCGTGCGCAAGGGGGCCGGCGACACGTCGCGGTTCGAGTAGCCGGACACGTGCGGGGGCGGCACGCGTGTGCGTGCCGCCCCCGCCCCGGGTGCCGGGCTCAGTTGAGGGTCAGGAAGGTGCCCGCCCCATTGCCGTACTCGATCCAGGCGCTGGACCGGGCGTCCGCCGGGACGCCGGACCAGGCGGCGGTCAGATCGGTCGGCTCGCCGGGGGTGACGCGGGCCCGGTCGGGCGTGACCGTGACCTTGCCGGTGACGGGGCTGTCGGCGGTGATGTGGTTCACCTGATACGTGTACGGGGTGACGGTCTCGTCGTCGGCCCCGATCGCGATCACGGCCACGAAGATGGCGTCGGCCGTGGGCTGCGGCACGGTGACGGTGAACGCTCCGTCGCTGCCGGCGTCGGCGAACTGGGCGTCCTGGAGGACTCCGCCGACCTTCCTGCCCCAGACGACGCCGGTGAGTGTGTCCTCCGCCGCCTCGTAGCGGACCGTGATCTGCGACGCCTTGGTGCCGGAGGGGATCTCGGCGTCGTAGTAGATCTCCTGCGTCCCGGTCAGGGTGCCCTCGGTGACGGGCGAGGAGACCGGTCCGTAGGCGGTGGCCGTCAGGGTGCCGACGGCCGGGGTGACGGAGAACGAGGTCGAACCGCTGGAGCCGGAGCCCTTGATCTCGGCGGGGGCGCGGACGGTCTGCGGGGTGACGACGATCGGGCTGCGGACGGTGCTGCGCCCGGAGGTCCAGGTGAGGGACCCGGTGTCGACGCGTCCCGCGGGCGCCGTGGTCACGTCCAGGGTGACGGTGAAGGTGCGCTTCTGGCCCGGGTGGCTGAAGTGCAGTACGGACGGGCTCACCGTGGCCTTGATGCCGGGGAGGTCCACCCGGGCGCGGTAGGTGCCGGCCTCGGTCGCGGTGACGGTGCGCGTGACGGTCTGCTTGCCGAAGAGGTCACCGATGGCTATGGACGGGTAGTTGAGGTCGCTCGGGTCGATGGCCTCGACGCCGGTTCCGGTGTGCACGCCGGAACCCTCGAGGTAGGCGAGCCAGTCCCGCTCGCCCGAGTCGTAGACGAGTCCGGGTCGCAGCATGGCCCGTGCGTCCACCTCACCGGCGCCCTGCGCGAAGGCGTCGTCGCTGTTCTTGCCGTCCGCGGTCTTCGTCGGCGTGGCGGTGGTCATCATGGCCGACTTGATGCTCATCGGGGACCAGGTGGGGTGCTCCGAGAGGTAGAGCGCCGCCAGGCCGGCGATGTGCGGGGTGGCCATGGAGGTGCCGGAGTAGTAGTCGAAGTCGTGGCCGTTGTTGCCGACCGGGGACACGGCCGCGAGGATCGTGGCGCCGGGCGCGGTGATGTCGGGCTTGAGCAGGTCACCGTTGCCGGTGAGCGAGGGGCCGCGCGAGGAGAAGCCGGTCACCTGCGGGTAGACCTCCGAGGCGCCTCCCTGGGCGAGAGTGGCGGTGGCCCCCTCCGTGGCGGCGTAGGTGCGCACGGTGCTCGCGTCGGGGGTGTTGAGGTGCACCACCGGCAGGCTGTGCAGGTCGCCGTCCGTGCTCTGGTTGCTGGTGTTCACCAGGACGACGCCGATGCCGCCGGCCCGCTTCACCTCGTCGGACTTGTCGACGCGGGCGTTGACGCCCCGGTCGCAGACGACGATCTTCCCGGCCGTACGGGCGGGGTCGAGGGTGTCCGGCATGCAGTAGTCGGCGTCCTCGGCCGTGGCACCGGAGACCCGGACAGCGGAGGCCCGGACGAGCGGGGCGGGGCCGACCTGCCGGTGCACGGTGGTGCTGACGCCGGTGTAGCCCGCGCCGTTGCCGAGGGTGACCGTGCCGGTGTGCGACTCGATGGTGCCGGCGGCGACCGTGGTGGTCCAGGGCGCGGTGTTGTCGAGACTGGACGCCTCCGGGCCGGAGTTGCCCCCGGCGGTGGCGACGAAGACCCCGGCAGCGGCGGCGTTGCGGAGCGCGACCTGCGCCGGGTCGTCGTACGCGCTCTCGAACATGCCGCCGAGCGAGTAGTTGATGACGTCCACGCCGTCGGCGACGGCCTGGTCGATGGCGGCGACGAGGTCGCTGGTCAGGCCACCGTCCTTCTTGCCGTCCTTGCTCTGCCAGAGGGCCTTGTACACGGCGATGGTGGCCGCCGGGGCCACGCCGGAGACGGTGCCGAGGTCCTCGCCGCCGACCGTGGCACGGACGTTGGCGTTGCCGGCGGCGGTCGACGCGGTGTGGGTGCCGTGGCCCTGGCTGTCGCGCGGGGAGACGTATCCGGCCCGGTTCGACTCCGGGACGAGGCCGAGCCAGGCGTCGCCGAAGTAGCGGGCACTGATGACCTTCTCGTTGCAGGCGGCTGCGGTGAAGCTCTCGCCGGTCTGGCAGGTGCCCTTGAAGGTGGTGCCGTCGGCCTTGTTCATGACGGTGGTGGCGCCGTCGCGGTACGGACGGAAGCGGTCCTTCTTGCCCGGCTTCTTGGTGCTGAGGGGCGGGGCGTCGAAGGAGGCGCTCTCGGGCCAGATGCCCGTGTCGATATCGCCGACGACGATGCCCTTGCCCGCCTGGGCGGTCCCGCCGAGGGCGTTCCACAACCCCTTGCGGCCGGACAGGCCGAGGAAGTCGGTCGAGTTCTTGTCGTCGGTCGCGTGGTGGAGGCGGTCCGGGGCGATGTGGAGAACGCCCTTGGTGGCCGCCAGCCGGAGGAGCTGGCTTGCGTCCAGCCGGGCGCTGAAGGTGTTGGTGGTGACCGCGTAGTGCTGCCGGACGGTGGCGCCGACCTTCTTGGCGACACGGTTCTGCTGGTCCGTCAGGTGGCTGCGGTACCGCTTGGCCGCGGCCGAGGCGACGTCGAGCTTGCCGCCCTCGACGGGCTTGGTGGCGGCGAGACCGCCGACGCCGCCGTCGTAGGTGACGAGGGGCTGGTCGGCGAGAGTGACGAGGTAGTTTCCGGGGGCTGACGGGGCAGCCGGAGCGGTGGCGGTGGCGGGGGTGGCGAGGGGAAGGCTGAGAGCGGCGAGGCCGGTCGTGAGCAGACCGCCGATGACGGCTCGTCGGTTTCGGGACGCTCTTCGTGACAGGGGTGACACGGGCTCTCCTCACGGAACTCCGCGCATGCCGGAGGGGCGAGCGTGGGCGCTCGCCTACGGCGTGCGCCGGGGGCGGGAATCGATGAACCGCCTCTCACCTGGGACGACTGACAGGCGGTACGGAATGAGTGAACGCTGTGCGATCACCCGGTGTCCAGATAATCTGATGGCGTCTTTGGCGTGGTGACCAAACGCGCCACGGGCGGAGGGACCGGTCGGCCGGAATCGGCCGCAGGTGTCGGGGGGCGGCCCTCTCGTGCGCAAGGAGGACCGGCTGTGCTCGAAGCGGTGGGCGTGAGCGAGTTCGACGAGAACGTGTACCGGGCCCTGTTGTCGGGACCGCAGTGCGCGGTCCGCGACCTCGCGGAGAGCGCGGGGGCCGGAGTGGCCCGTACGGGACAGGCGTTGAAACGTCTGGCGAGCCTGGGCCTCGTGCGCCGGGTGGGACGGGGCCGGTGGGAAGCCGTGAGCCCTCGTTCCGCGCTCTCGGCCCTGCTGAACCTGCGCAGGTCGGAGACCGAGACGATGTTCGGCGAGGTGGAGGCGGCGCTGGCCGACCTGCATCGTCTGCACAGCGCGGGGCAGTTGAGGTCCCATCCGGAGGCCCTGGTGGAGGTGCTCTCGGACCGGAAGGCGATCAGCAGACGGGTCGAGGAGGTCAGCCGGTCCGTCACCAGCCATCTGTGGACGCTGGACAAGCCGCCGTACCTGGAGGCGGTGGGGCAGCCGCACTTCCACGAGCAGGAGAAGGCGTCCACCCGGGAGTTGCTGGAGCGCGGGGTGGACATCCGGGGTGTGTACTGCCTGGAGTCGATCGAGCCGCCGGGGCGGCTGGAGACGATCCTGAGTCTGGCGGCTCTCGGCGAGCAGTCGCGGCTGCTGCGCCATCTGCCGTTCAAGGCACGGATCGTGGACCGGAAGGTGGCGATGGTGCCCCTGACCGGGGGCAGCAAGGAGTCCATCGTGTTCGTCCACCCGTCGGGTCTGCTCGACGGACTGGTGGAGTTGTTCGAGGCGTACTGGGAACGCGCCGAGCCCCTGCTCTCCGAGCAGGTGGATGACGTGATGGAGGCCCCCAGCGAGGAGGAGCTGGTCCTCGTACGGCTGCTGCACGCCGGCTTCAAGGACCAGGCGATCGCCCGGCAGTTGGGGGTGAGCGTCCGCACGGCGACACGGCGGGTCGCGGCTCTGATGCAGAGACTGGACGCGGGTACGCGGTTCCAGGCGGGCGTACGGGCACGGGAGCGGGGCTGGGTGTGAGCCCGGCGTGGAGATGCCCGGCCTTCACCGCCTCGGGCGGCCCGGTCCTTGATAGCGTCGCCCCAGCGACTGCGGAGCACTCCCCGCCGGGGTCGCCGCTCTCTGCCGGGACGGCGCTGCCACCGCGAGGGCGGGTGCGGGTGGCAGGGGATCTTCAGGCAGGGACGAAGAGAGCCGACGCATGAGCCTCGCGCAGTTGCACTACACCTCGGCCGACGGGGACGGCGAGGACGGGCCGGCCGCCGCCCGGTTCACGTCGGTCGACCCCTCGATACCCGCGTCCGTGCTGACCGAGGCGGGACCGCTGCTGGCGTACGAGGCGCCGCGCGGGACACCGGACCGGCTCACGGACACCGCCCTGCGCGCCCTGCCCGAGGCGTACAGCTTCAGCCTGCTCTCCGACGGCAGCGGGCTGCTGGCCCGGACCGTCGCGGTGCGCTCCCCGCAGACCTCCGCCGTACGCTTCCACGCCCACGCGGTCCACCTGCCCCCCGGCACCCGGCTCCCCGGGGGCACGCTGCCGCTCACCGCCTGCCGGTCCGCCCGCTGGGCCGCCGCCACCCCCGGGCGCCCGCTGCCCGATCCGCTCGCCGCGCTGCCCGCCCCGGCCGGCCACGAGGCCCGCGAGCGCGAGGCGCTGAACGACTTCGCGGTCTCACGCGGCCCCTGGCTCGCCGGGGTGCTGTCCGACCTGCGCCGCCTGCACGGACCGGACGGCCCGGAGCGGGTCGTCCTGGCCGAGCGGCAGAGCGCGGACGTCGCCCGCTGGATCGCGCTGGCCGGGCTCGCCCTGCCGGACGGGCTCGCCGAGCAACTGACCTTCACCACCTACACCCGCCGCCCCGGCGAGGCGGCCGGGCGCGTGGTGGGGGTGCTGCCCGAGGACGCCGAGGAGCTGACGGACCCCGGGCTGCGCGTGCATCTGTGCACCGGTCCGCGCCCGGAGGGGCCGATCGGCGACACCTGGGCCGAGACGGCGGCCCGGATCTGGCGCGGCCGGGCGCCGGAGCTGTTCCGGGAGGCCGCCGCGCTGCCCGGGGAGCCGTTCGCGGCGGGCCCGCTGGCGGTGACGGCCCTGTGCGCCGGCATACCGCTCGGCACCGAGGAACGCGCGGCGGCCGCCGACTGGGCCGCCGAGCGGCCGTACGCCCTGGACGGGCCCCGGACCCACCGGCTGGTCGAGGCGCTGACCGCGCCCGGCACCGACGACCGCTCCGGGCCCGAATTCGACGCCGTCGGGCGGCTGTTCGCGGCGCTCGACGGCCGCTCGCCCGCGACGACCACCGCTCCGCTCGCCGCGATGCTGGTGACGGAGGCGGTGCGCGGCGGCAACGGCTCGCTGGAGCTGCCCGGCCGCACCGCCTTCAGCGGCCCGGAGGGCGCGGCCGTCGCCGGGGTGCTCGGTCCGGAGATCGAAACCGAGCTGAGCGGCGCGGGCGTCGGCCTGGACGTGGCGCGTACGGTGCAGCTGCTGCGGGTGGCCCGGCTGCTCGGGGTGGACTGCGCCGCCCTGCTGCCCTCCGTGGTCGACCGGCTCGCTCCCGCGCTGCTGACGGGCGGCGATGAGGGCGCCCCGGGCTGGGCGCCCGCGCTGCTCGAGCTGATGGACGAGCAGTTCGATGTGCGTACGGCCCTGCTCGGCGCCCTCGACCGGATCGCGCCGGACCATCCGGCCGGGGTCGCGCGGCTGCTGAGCCGGGTGCCGCTGCCGTTCACCGGCACGCAGGCGCTGCCGCATCTGCGGATGTGCGCCGGGGCGCCGGAGGCCAGGGCCGGCTGCGGCGACGACCGGGTCGCGACGCTCCAGCGAATCCTGCGGGCCGGCGGGGTCTCCCCGTTCGCGGAGCCGCTGGTGCTGCGGACCGCGGTGGGCCTGGTGTGGGACGAGGGGGCGCCGACGGCCGCCGAGGCCCGTCAGCTGCTGGAGGCGGCGACCTCGGACGCGCACCGGGCGGCCGGCACCTGGTCGGTCCTGGTGGCCGCCGCGCTCGCGGCCGGTGCCGATGACGGGGCGGCCCCGGAGCTGGCCCACGACCTGCTGCGCGGCTTCCCGCAGGAGACCGGGGGCCGGGTGCGCGCGGCGCTCCAGCTGCTCGCCTTCGCCGGCGAGGTGCGCTCGGGGGCGGCGGAGCCGGACTGGGCCGAGCGGGTGCGGGCGCTGCGCGCGGAGGCGGAGCCCGTGGAGCCGGGCGTGCTCGGGCAGGCGTGCGACGCGGTGGCCGGGCGGCTGCTGGCGCCGGAGCGGCCCGACGACGAGCTGTACGCCCTCGTGCGGAGCGGGGACGCGGACCTGGTCGCCGCCTACGCCCGGGCCGCGCGCGGTGACGGCGTCCGGGCCAGGCTGGCCGCCGACCCGGCCTACGCGGCCGACTGCTTCACCGTGTGGACGGCCCACCCGCACGCCGGTGCGGTGTGGACCGAGGCGGCCGCCGGGCTTCTCGACGAGGTGCTGCGGCCCGTGGTGCGGGGGCTGCCCGCCGACCGGGTCGCGGCCGTCGAGGACGCGGTCGGCCGCTCGGGCAGCAGCGGCCGGGCGGACGCCTTCCGCGACTGGAACCGCCGCGAGCGCGGCCCCCTGGGCCGCCTGGGCCGCCGCATCGCGGGGCGGGTGCGGCGGGCCTAGGAACTTTACGGAGCCGGGCTCGCCGGCCCCGTAAAGCCGTAGGAATCAGGCGTCCGGCGTCAGCCGCAGCGAGATCGAGTTGATGCAGTAGCGCTGGTCCGTCGGGGTCGGGTAGCCCTCGCCCTCGAAGACGTGGCCCAGGTGGGAGCCGCAGCGGGCGCAGCGGACCTCGGTGCGGACCATGCCGTGGCTGCGGTCCTGGACCAGCTCGACCGCGTCGGTGTCCTTCGGGTCGTAGAAGGACGGCCAGCCGCAGTGCGACTCGAATTTGGTGTCGGAGCGGAACAGCTCCGCGCCGCAGGCCCGGCAGGAGTAGACGCCCGCGGTCTTGGTGTCCGTGTACTCACCGACGAACGCGGGCTCGGTGCCGGCCTTGCGCAGCACCGCGTACTCGGCGGCGGTGAGCTCCTCCCGCCACTGTTCGTCCGGCTTCTCGACGTCGTACGTCACGGTGGCTCCTTCAGCTCGACAGGTGGTCCAGGATCCGCGGGCCGAGGTCGGTGACATCGCCCGCTCCCATGGTGAGAACGAGGTCCCCGGGCTTCGCCATTCCCGCGACGACCTCGGGGACCCGGTCCTTGTCGTGGACGGCGGTGACGTCGGCGCCGGCGGCGGTGGCCGCGTCGATGATCAGGGCGCTGGTGACACCGGGGACCGGGTCCTCGCGGGCCGGGTAGATGTCCAGGACCACGGAGGCGTCGGCGAGGGCGAGGGCCTGGCCCATCTCCGTACCGAGCTCCTGGGTGCGGGAGAACAGGTGCGGCTGGAAGACGACGAGGAGCCGGGCGTCGGACGCCGCGCCGCGCATGGCCTCCAGGTCGGCGGTCATCTCGGTGGGGTGGTGGGCGTAGCTGTCGATGACCTGGACGCCGGCCGCCTCGCCCTTGAGCTGGAGGCGGCGCTTGACCCCGGTGTACTTGCCGAGGGCCGAGGCGAGGTTGTGGGCGGGGATGCCGAGGGCGATCCCGGCGGCGAGGGCGGCGACCGCGTTGAGCGCGTAGTGGCGGCCGGGCACGGACACGGTGAAGGTGAGGAACTTCCCGCCCAGGATCACCGTGACCTCGCTGGTCAGGCCGCGCGGGGTGATCTTGTGGACGCGCACGTCGGCGGTCGTGGACTCGCCGTAGGTGACGACGGTGAGCGCGGGCAGGGCCGCGCGGACCCGGCGGGTCAGCTCGACGGCGCCGGACTGGTCGGCGGAGACGACGAGCGTGCCCTCGGGGACGATCTTCCCGGCGAAGGTCTCGAAGGACTCGTAGATCTCGTCCATCGACGCGTAGTTCGCGTGGTGGTCCAGCTCGACGTTGAGCACGATCGCGACGTCGGGGTCGTACTTCTGGAAGCTGCGGTCGCTCTCGTCGGCCTCGGCGACGAAGATGTCGCCCTCGCCGTGCGTGGCGTTGGTGCCGGGTCCTGCCAGGTCGCCGCCGATGGCGTACGAGGGGTCGAGGTCCAGCTCGCTCAGGGCGACGGCCAGCATCGAGGTGGTGGTGGTCTTGCCGTGGGTGCCGGCGACCGCGATGGAGCGCAGCCCGCCCATCAGCGAGGCCAGGGCGTCGGAGCGGTGCACGACGGGGATCGACAGCTCCCCGGCGCGCACCAGCTCCGGATTGTCGGCGCGGATGGCGCTGGAGACGACGACGCAGCTGGCGTCGTCGGCCAGGTGCCCGGCGGCGTGCCCGATGTGGACGGTCGCCCCCAGCGCACGCAGCGCCTCGGCCGTCGGGGACTCCTTGGCGTCGCTGCCCGCGACCTTCGCGCCGCGCTGGGCGAGGATCTTGGCGATGCCCGACATTCCGGCGCCGCCGATGCCGATGAAGTGCGGTCGTTCCATGGCGGCGGGGATGCCGGGTGCCATACGTGTCTCTCCCAGGTGCGTACGGGTAAGGGCTCCCAGCCTATTCGCTGTGCGCGAAGAGCTTGAGCACCGGGACTCCGACCTTGTGCCGGGCGCGGGACGCCCAGTCGCGGTGGAAGAACTCCTCGACGTAGTGGGGCGCGGTCAGCACGATGACCTCGTCGGCCTCGGACTCCTCGACCACCGAGGTGAGCTTGTCCAGGGGGTGGCTCTCGATCACCTGTCCGACGGCTTCGGAACCCGCCTGACGCAGGGCCTCCAGGGAGACCTGGAGGGCGAGCTCGGCCGACTCCCTGGCGCTCCGGCCCTCGGGCTCCTCGCTCTCGCGGGCCGCTTCCTTCAGTTCGCCCATCGCCAGGTCGTCGATGGCCCGAAGCAGGACGTCCGCCTGGTCGCCGCGCGGCTGCATGAGGACGACGAAGGAGATGCGCTCCTCCCCGTGCAGGGTGGTGACGAATTCGATGTCCCCGGAGGTGAGGGCCTTCTCGATCATCAAAACGCTGGTGAACACCACAGAGCCCTTCTCTTCAGCGGCCGTCGCGGGCCGCTGCCGAAACCATCCTTCCCCGCGCTCGCACGGGGTCTGCGAGATCCATTCTGCCCACGGAACGCTAACCGGAACATGATATTCCGCTCTTTGCCGCCGCATGGGCGGTACGGGGAGAGCCCTGGGGCGCAGGAGGACGACGGGGTCCTCAGGGCCGGCGGTAACGGCTGAAGAGGAAGCCGTCCTCCTCCAGCAGCGAGGCGAGGGCGAATCGTTTCGGCACGGCGACGGCGGGCCCGCCCGCGATCCGCTGGGCGTCCCCGGCCGTGAGCATCGGCGCGAGGGTCAGGCAGAGCTCGTCCAGCACCCCTTCCGCCACGAACTGGCCGAGCAGCCGGGGCCCGCCCTCCGTCAGCAGCCGCCGGTGCCCCCGGTCGGCCAGCTCCCGCACGGCCCGCGCGGGGTCCACGCGCGAGCCCTCCCCCGCGATCACCACCTCGGCGCCCGCCTTCCGGGCCGTCGCGATCCGGTCCGGGGGCGCGCCCGCCCCGGTCAGCACCAGCGTCGGGACCAGCGGCGAGACGAAGAGCGGGAGCGAGAAGTCCAGGTCCAGGCTGCCGCTGACCACGGCGACGGCCGGGGCGGGCGTCTGCCCGGCCGCCGCCCGGCGCGCCGCGAAGGCGTCCCGCGCCCTGGCCGGCCGGTAACCCTCCTGGCGTACGGTCTCGGCGCCCGCGATCACCACGTCGGCCAGGCCGCGCAGGGTGCCGAAGACGCGCATGTCGCTCTCGCAGGAGATCGGCTGCGAGCGGCCGTCGTGCTGGGCGGCCCCGTCCAGCGTCGACACCATGTTGGCGCGCAGCCAGGGGCCGTCCGCGGCGGGATAGGCGTAGGCGTCGGCGAGGCGGTCCAGGCTCCATTCACCGGAGGTGTCGGCGGCTGTCAGGTCGGTCACAGGGAACAGGCGTCGCATGCCAGGCAGTCTGGCACGGGTCGTAAGCTTGACGGTTGTGTCGTCCTCCCACGCCGCGCCGGGGTCCAGCCCCATAGCCGAAGCGGCCCCGCTGTCCCTGTGCGCCCGCGAGCCGCACGTCCCCGCCGACCGCCTGGTCGCCGAGATGGTGCCGCCGCCGCGCTTCGACTCGGTGCGCTTCGATACGTACGTACCCGACCCGAACCAGCCGAGCCAGACCGAGGCGGTCCGGGTGCTGAGCGACTTCGCCGCCGGGCTCGGCGGGGCGCACGCCACGGGCGCGGGCAAGCGCAAGTGGTTCGGCCGGAAGACGGCCGCGCCCTCGGGGCCGCGCGGGGTGTACCTCGACGGCGGGTACGGGGTCGGCAAGACCCATCTGCTGGCCTCGCTCTGGCACGCGACCCCGGCCGCGCCCTCGCTGAAAGCTTTCGGCACCTTCGTGGAGCTGACGAACCTGGTGGGCGCGCTGGGCTTCCAGCAGACCGTGCGGACGCTGAGCGGGCACCGGCTGCTGTGCATCGACGAATTCGAGCTGGACGACCCGGGCGACACCGTGCTGGTGTCCTCGCTGCTCAGCCGGCTGGTCGAGGAGGGCGTGGCGCTGGCCGCGACCTCCAACACGCTGCCCGGCAAGCTCGGCGAGGGCCGGTTCGCCGCCGCCGACTTCCTGCGCGAGATCCAGGGCCTGTCCGCGCACTTCCGCCCGCTGCGCATCGACGGCGAGGACTACCGCCACCGGGGTCTGCCCGAGGCCCCGCCGCCGTTCTCGGACGAGCAGGTCACCAAGGCCGCGTACGCCACGCCGGGCGCCAGCCTGGACGACTTCCCGGCGCTGCTCGACCACCTGGCCCGCGTCCACCCGAGCCGGTACGGCGCGCTGACGGACGGCGTCAGGGCGGTGTGCCTGACCGAGGTGCGGGCGGTGCCCGACCAGTCGACCGCGCTGCGGCTCGTGGTCCTCGCCGACCGGCTGTACGACCGGGAGGTACCGGTCCTCGCGGCCGGGCTGCCCTTCGACAAGCTGTTCAGCGACGAGATGCTGAACGGCGGGTACCGGAAGAAGTATTTCCGGGCGATCTCCCGGCTCACTGCCCTGGCGCGGGACGCGAAGGGGCTGGTGGCGCAGTAGGTTCGGGGGCGTAAGGACGTAATGCCGACGGCGCACGAGGATGTGCGCCGCCGTCCCGTACCACCGCGCACACCGCTTGAAGGGACCCAGCATGGCTACCACGCGTACCGCCCACACGGAATGGGAAGGCAACCTGGCCGAGGGGAAGGGCCTCGTCACCCTCGATTCCTCGGGCGTCGGCGAGTTCCCGGTCTCCTGGCCGTCCCGCGCCGAGCAGGCGAACGGGAAGACCAGCCCGGAGGAGCTGATCGCCGCGGCCCACTCCAGCTGCTTCTCGATGGCCCTCTCGCACGGCCTGAGCGGCGCCGGCACCCCGCCGGCCCGGCTGGAGACCAAGGCCGACGTCACCTTCCAGCCGGGCACCGGCATCACCGGCATCCACCTCACCGTGGTGGGCACCGTGCCCGGTCTCGACGAGGCCGGTTTCGTCAAGGCGGCTGAGGACGCCAAGGCCAACTGCCCGGTCAGCCAGGCGCTTTCGGGCACCACGATCACGCTGAGCGCTTCGCTCGCCTGATCCGCTCCCCGCTGTGTCCCCGGGCCGTCCGCCCGGGGACACAGGCGTTTTCGCACCGGCCGTGTTCACCTTCCGGCCATCTTGAATCCTCCTTCAATCCACCCGGGTTTCTCATCGCTTCCTCATCCCTCGTTGGTTGCGTGTCGCGGGCCGGCCGGTCCGGCACGGACAACGAAGGAGGCGCACGGTGTCGCAACCCGACACGGCCACGGACGACCCCCCACCGCTGCATGTGGCGAGCAGGCTGCACGCCTTCAACAGATACGAGCTGAAGTACCTGGTCCCCGTCGAGCGGGCCGCCGAACTGCGCGACGAGCTCGGCGAGCGGATGGACCGCGACCTGAACAGCCCGGTCGGCGGGTACGGGGTGTGGAGCCTGTACTACGACTCCCCCGAGCTGCGGTTCTACTGGGAGAAGATCGAGGGCCTGAAGTTCCGCCGCAAGCTGCGCATCAGGCACTACGGCGACCCGGCCGGGGTGACGGACGAGTCGCCGGTCTGCGTCGAGATCAAGCAGCGCGTCAACCGGGTCACCCAGAAGCGGCGCATCACCCTGCCGTACGCGACGGCCCGTCAACTCTGCGACGCACGTGAGCTGGTGGAGCACTCCCCCAAGGAGCGCGCGTTCGTCCACGAGGTGCTCGACCTGGTCGTACGGCTGAACCTCAGGCCCACCGCGATGACCGGCTACCAGCGCGAGGCGCTGGTCGGGCGCGCCGCCGACACCGGGCTCCGGGTCACCTTCGACCGGCGCATCCGGGGCCGCGACCGCGACTTCCACTTCGGGCAGGCGAATCCGGAGAACCGGTTCACCGTGCCGCCGCACATGTCGGTGATGGAGATCAAGGTCAACGAGCGCACCCCGCACTGGATCACCGACCTCGCGGCCCGCCGCAACCTGAGCCTCATCCGGGTCTCCAAGTACGTCCAGTCCATCGAGGCGTTCGGGCTGGCGCCCCGGTCCGCCTTCCATCTGCACGAGGCGGACTGTCCGCCGCCCGCCACCCCCCTCGACACGCGGCTGCCGGCACAGGAGTCGCCGGTGAAAGCAGGAGCACAGTGAATTTCGATCTGCAGGAACTCAGCGGGACGTTCAGCGTCGCCGACGTCGTCGTGGCGATGGCGCTGTCCTTCGTCCTGAGCACGGTCATCGGTTACGTCTACCGGTACACCCACCGGAACGTGTCGTACAGCCAGTCCTACGTCCAGACCCTGGTCATCGTCGGCATGATCGTCGCCCTGATCATGCTCGTCGTCGGGTCCAACCTGGCCCGGGCGTTCTCCCTGGTCGGCGCGTTGTCCGTGGTCCGGTTCCGGAACGCGGTCAAGGAGACCCGGGACGTCGGGTTCATCTTCCTCGCCATGGCGATCGGCATGGCCTGCGGTGCCCGGTTCTACACGCTGGCCGCGGTCGGCGCGGTGGTGATCTGCGCGGTCGTCGTGATCATGCACAAGTTCGACTGGTTCGCGCTGAACGTGCAGCGCCAAGTGGTCAAGGTCCAGGTCCCGGCGGGCGAGGACTACACCCCGGGCATCCGTGACGTGCTGATCAAGTACACGACCGAGTTCGAGCTGGTCTCCACGGAGACGATCCGGGGCGGGGCGCTGAACGAGGTGTTCTACACGGTCCGGATGAAGAAGGGCACCGAGCCCGGCGACCTGGTCACCGCGCTCCAGGAGCGCACCTCCGGCCAGCGCGTGACGGTCCTGACCGGTTACGACACCACCGACCTGTGAGCACCGTCGACGGCACGCCCCGCGGGCGACGGCTGCGCGACCGCGTACCCGTGCGCCTGCGGCACCACTGGAAGCCCGCCGGGGCGCTGTGCGCGGGGCTCGCCGTGATGCTCTACGCGTTCGGCGACGCCCGGGTATCCCCGTACGTCACCTCCGCCTCGCGGGTGGAGGCGGACACGATCACGGATGACGTGAAGGGCACGGTCGGCCTGTACGACACGTCGGTGAAGCACTCCATACAACTGGAGTACGAGCAGACCGACTTCGACAAGATGATGAAGGAGTTCAAGAAGGACGGCACGAAGGACTCCATCCCGGCCGACCTGACGATCGACGGCGTCTACCTCCAGGACGTCGGCATCCGGCTGAAGGGCAACTCGACCCTGATGTCCCTGCGCGGCAACCGGGGCGGGATGCCGGGCGGCGGCCAGATGCCGGGTGGCGACGGGATGCCCGCCGGGGGTGCGGGTCGGCGTGCCGGGCAGGGCGGGGGCGCCCCCGGTGGCGGTCAGGCTCCCGGGGGTGGTGCCGGTGGGCGCGGTGGCGGGATGACGCAGTACGACCTGTCCGCCGGCAAGCCCGAGGAACTGCCCTGGCTCATCAAGATCGATGAGTACGTGGAGGGCCGCGCCTACCAGGGCGAGCGGGAGATCTCACTGCGGCCGGGGAGCAACGCCCAGGTCCCCTTCAACGAGGCGCTGGCGCTCTCGCTGATCGACGGCACCGGGGAACCGGCCGAGCGGTACGGCTTCACCACGCTGAAGGTCAACAACCGGCCGACGGCCGTGCGGCTCATGGTCGAGAACCCCGACACCGAATACGCGGAGGCGGTCGAGGGCGAGTCCGTGGTCTACAAGGCCCGGGCCGGCGGCACGTTCGACTACCAAGGGGACGACCCCTCGAAGTACGAGACGTCGTTCCGGCAGCTCAACAAGGTCGGCAGCCAGGACCTCGAACCGGTGATGAAGCTGGCCGAGTGGGTCGAGAAGTCCTCCGACGAGGAGTTCGCGGCCGACCTCGACAAGCACGTCGACGTCGACTCGTTCGCCCACTACGTCGCCACGCAGAACCTGCTGATGAACTTCGACGACATGGCGGGCCCGGGAAAGAACTATCTCCTCGGGTACGACCTGAACAGCAAGAAGTTCTCGGTGCTCGGCTGGGACTACAACCTCACCTTCAGCGGGGACGCGACGGCGGGGCCGGACGACGAGATGAGCATGGGCGGCGGCATGGGCGGCCGCCCCGGAGGCACCGGCGGCCAGGACGGCGGCCCCGGCGGCGGCATGCCCGAGGGGATGCCGGAAGGGATGCCGGAGCTGCCCGAGGGCGCGGAGATGCCCGACTTCGGCGACCTGCCCGGCGCGCCGGGCGGTGACGCGGGCAAGGGCGGCGGCATGCGGTCCGGGCACGCGCTGAAGGAGCGCTTCCTGAAGCTCGACGCCTTCGACGCGGTCTACAAGAAGGCGTACCAGGACCTCTACGAGAAGTTCTACGCCTCCGGCAAGGCCACGAAGACCCTGGACGACCTCGCGGAGCAGGCCACCCGGGCCGGTGTCGCCGCGAAGGACGTCGAGAGCGCGGTCGGCACCCTGCGCACGACGGTCACCGAGCGCACGGCGGCCCTGGCGAAGGACAAGGAGGTGTCGGGCTGACCCGTGCGGCGCGCCCCGGCCCCCCCGCCGGGGCGCGCCGCCGTTCCTGTGAACCCGCACAAGTTCGGTCCGTAGCATCGCGCCGCACGGCGCCGCCCGGACCGTGCCCGCAGAGCCGTGAGGTGATCCTTCCGATGGGAGACCGGTCCGCCCGGCACACCGTGCTGGTCGTCGAGGACGACCCGAGCATCCGTACCCTGCTCACCTCCGCGCTGACCGCGGCAGGTTTCCGCGTCGCCTCCGCGGCGAGCGGCCGGGACGGGGTGGCCGAGGTCGACCGCTGCCGGCCGGACCTGGTCGTCCTCGACGTGATGCTGCCGGACACGGACGGCTTCGCCGTGACGCGGGAGCTGCGGTCCCGGGGCGACTACACCCCGGTGCTGTTCCTGACCGCGCGCACGGACATCGAGGACCGCATCATCGGGCTCAGCTCGGGCGGCGACGACTACGTCACCAAGCCGTTCCACATCCAGGAGATCCTGCTGCGCATCCGGGCCATCCTGCGCCGCACCGGGGGCGCGTCACGCCCGCCGGCCGAGCAGCCGCCGCTGCGGTACGCGGACCTGAGCGTCGACCGCGAGCGGCACACCGTGCACCGGGCCGGGGAGCCGGTGAAGCTGTCCCCCACCGAATTCCGGCTGCTGGTGTGCCTGATGTCGCAGGCCGGGAAGGTGCTGGAGAAGCAGGACATCCTGCTGGACGTGTGGAGCTACGGCTTCTCCGGGGACACCCGCATCGTGGACACGTACATCAAGAACCTGCGCCGCAAGATCGACCGCGCGGACCGGCCGCTGATCCACACCGTGCGCGGCGTGGGCTACTGCCTGCGGCTGCCCCGCGAGGACGCGCCGTGAGGTTCCTGCCGCACCGGCCCCGCTCGGTGCGGACCCGGCTGGTGCTGATCTCGGCCGTCCTGGCCACCGCGGCCGTGCTGGTCTCGCAGGCGGCGGGGCTCGCGGTCATGCGGTCCTGGCTGACGGCCCAGATCGACCACCGGCTCACCGCGTTCCGCCCGCCGCCCCCGGCCGCGTACGCCCCCGCCCACGGCCGGCTGCCGAACGTCCCCGCGCCGGTGCCCCGCGAGGACGTGCTGCCGTCCGACTTCCGGGTCTTCTTCTACGACTCCGACGGGCGGCTCCGGCCCGACTCGCTCGGCACCGGCACCGGCCGCCCCCGGCTGCCCGCCTCCGCTTCCGGCCTCGCCCTGGAGGCCGGCCGTCCCGCCACCGTGCCGGACGAGGACGGCGGTTCGGCCTGGCGGGTGGTCGCCGACACGGCTCCGGACGGGCGGCGCGTCGTCGTCGCGCTGCCCCTCGGCACGGTGGAGGGGGCCACGTCGAAGCTGCTGTGGTTCAGCCTCGCGATCGGCGTCGCCACGGCGGCCGGGGTCGGGCTGCTCGGCAGCGCCGCCGTGCGCCTGGGGCTGCGCCCGCTGGCCCGGATGGAGCGGACCGCCCTGCGGATCACCGGCGGCGAGTCGGCCCTGACCGTCACGGACACCGACCCGCGCACCGAGACCGGGCGGCTCGGGCTCGCGTTCAACACGATGCTCGGCCAGGTCCGGGCGGCTCTGCACCGCAAGGACGCGTCCGAGCAGCGGCTGCGGCGCTTCATGGCGGACGCGGGCCACGAACTGCGCACCCCGCTCACCTCGATCCAGGGGTTCGCCGAACTCCTCGTGGAGCAGCCGCGCCTGCCCGCCGCCCGGCGTCGCGAGGCCCATGCGCTGATCGCCCGGAACGCGGAGCGGATGAGCCGGCTCGTGGACGACCTCTTCCTGCTGGCCAAGCTGGGATACGCCCCCGTGGCGCACCACGAGACCGTGGACCTGCTGTCGCTCGCGGCGGACGGGGTCGGCGCGGCCGTCGTCGCGCATCCGGGCCGCGACGTGCGGCTGGCACCGCTGGGCGGGGGCGGGGGCGGGAGCGACGGCTCGGCGCTGGACGTGGTGGAGGCGCTGGGCGACGCCCACCAGCTGTCCCAGGTCATCGGGAATCTGCTGGCCAACGCCTGCGTGCACACCCCGTCCGGCACGCGCGTGGAGGTCCGGGTCGGCGCGGTGCGCACCGGCCCGGACACGGGCGGCACCGACCGGCCCGGCCGCTACGGCGCGACGGCCACGCTGCCCGCTGGGACTCCGGCGTGCGTGGTGGAGGTCGCGGACGACGGGCCGGGACTGGCGGCCGAAGCGGCGCGGCAGGTCTTCGAACGGTTCTACCGGGGGCCGTCGGCGGACCGGGCGGGCACCGAACCCGGGTCCGGGCTCGGTCTGTCGATCGCGGCCACCATCGCCGGGGCGCACGGCGGGCGGCTCGAACTCGACACCCGGCCGGGCGAGGGTTCGACGTTCCGGCTGCTGCTGCCCCGGAGCGTCGGGGCCGATGGCTGAGCCGGGCGTGCCAACGTTCACCGACGGCCTCGTACGGGCAGACCGTTTCTTGACGAAGCCATGCCACCTGTACCCCAGCAGGGAGTTCGCCCATGTCAGTCGCACCCCGCCCCCTCGCGTCCCGGCGAAACGTTCTGGCGGCGAGCGCCGCCGCGGTCTCGATCGCCTTCACCGGCGCGTTCACGGAACTCTTCGCGGGCAGCTCCGCCGCACGCGGTCACGAGGGCTACGGCCCGCTGGTGCCGGACCCGGCCGGCCTGCTCGACCTGCCCGAGGGCTTCCACTACCGGGTGCTGTCCCGGGAGGGCGACCGGCTCCGCTCCGGCGAGGGGCGGGTGCCGAGCCACTGCGACGGCATGGCCGCGTTCGGCGGCCGGGGCGGGCACGTACGGCTGGTCCGCAACCACGAGAACCGGGTGGACGCCGCGATTCCCGTACCGGCGGTCGAGGGGCTGACGTACGACCCGATGGGCAAGGGCGGCTGTACGGCCCTGGAGCTCGACGGGAACAACCGCGTGCTGTCCGAGCGCGTCGCCATCGCCGGCACGGCGGTGAACTGCGCGGGCGGGCGCACCCCGTGGAACACCTGGCTGACCTGCGAGGAGACCGAGGACCGGGCCGGCACCAACGGGTACACCAAGGACCACGGCTACGTCTTCGAGGTGGACGGTGCCGACCCGCGCCGCACCGGCGCCGTGCCGCTGACCGCGATGGGCCGCTTCCAGCACGAGGCCGTGGCGATCGACCCGCGCGACGGGACGGTGTACGAGACGGAGGACGCGTTCGACAAGCCGTTCGGGCTGTTCTACCGCTTCCTGCCGGAAAAGCCGCTGGGCGGTACGGGTTCGCTGCGCGCGGGCGGCCGGCTGGAGGCCATGCGGGTGCCCGGCGTGCCGGACCTCTCGGCGGTGCGGGAGACCGGGACGGTGTTCGAGGGCGTGGAGTGGGTGCCCGTACCGGACCCGCAGGCCGTCGAAACCCCCATCCGCTTCCAGGACTTCGGCCGCAAGGGCATCACGCACGGCCAGAAGCTGGAGGGCTGCTACTGGGGTGGTTCGTGCGTCTACTTCGTCTCCAGCTTCGCGTACCGCGCCGAGGGCTCGGCGGCGGACCACTACGGGCAGGTCTGGCGCTACGACCCGCGGGCGCGCCGGCTGACCCTGGTCATCGTCTTCGGCCCGGACACCGACCTCCAGCTGCCCGGCGAGTCCCCCGACAACATCACCCTGGCCCCCGGCGGCGGCCTGATGGTCTGTGAGGACGGCGGCGGCGCCCAGCACGTGTTCGGCCTGACCCGGCGCGGCGAGGTGTACCCGATGGCCCGGGGGCGGCAGAACATCGGGACCGCCGAGGCCCCGGAGTGGGGCGAGTTCGCGGGCGTCACGTTCGCACCGGATTACGGGACGATGTACGTGAACGTCTACACACCGGGCACCACGTTCGCGGTCACCGGTCCGTGGCGCTGACGGACCGGGCGGAACCACGGCGCACCCCGCCGCGTCTTTGCATACGGCAACATCGGGTTTGATCCATCCGGGTGTGCGGTGCAGGATGGCCGGGTGCGCTTCGGTGCGCCCGTGCTTCGGCGCACCGGTCGCCTCGACGCTCAGCGGAAGAGATTCTCAACGGGGGGGGGCACCGTGACCAAGTGGGACATCGACCCCGACGGCGTTCGTCGGGTCCTGAAGAACACCGCCGAGGTGGGCCGCGAGTTCCAGACGGAGTTCACGTCGTACAACAACGGTCTGGTGGGGTCGGCGACCTCGGCGGGCACGATGGTCCTGGGCGGCACCGAGATTCCGGCCGGGGGCGCGTTCGGGCCGGTGGCCCAGGCGTTGCAGGAGTTCCAGCAGCACACGCTCAACGACCTCAAGTTCCTGCCGGTCCGGGCGGCGAAGTCCATGACGGGGGCGCGGCTCGCCACTGAGGCGTACCTCGCGGGCGACCTGGACATGGCCAAGAACAAGCAGGAGCAGTACTCCAAGGCGCCGACCCCCGAGGAGCTGAAGGGGAAGGGGCCCAAGAAGTGATCGACCTGGCGAAGATCCCCTTCTTCACCGGCAATCTGGAGGCCCTGGAGAAGCACGCGTCCAAGCTGAAGACGACCGCCTCCGACATCCGGACCACGGGCAAGGACGTGCACACGGCCTTCCAGGCGCTGGACCCGGTCTATGACGCCCCGGAGCAGGAGGAGTTGCTCGACTCCACGATTCCGGTACGGGACAAGGCGGACGCGTTCGCCGACAAGCTGGAGTCGGTGAGCGGGGCGCTCTCCGGGTTCGCGACGGCGGCCCGGCCGCTGGTCGCGAAGATGAACCGGCTCCGGGAGGACGCGGCGAGGTTCGTCGCGGAGAACAGGGACGACGACGACTGGCAGCAGGACCAGGACAAGATCGACGAGAACGCCCGTCTGGTCCACGAGGTGGGCACGACGTGGGTGGCCTTCCAGGGCGCCGAGCGGGACGCGGCCAACAAGATCACGGCGCTGGTGGGCGGGACGCACTTCGTCGTGGACGACGGTTCGCACAAGGCCGGGATGTACGGCTTCAAGGCGGACGACGTCAAGGACGCCGGTGAGACGCCGTGGGGCACGGTCGACGAGCGCGAGTACACCGGACTGCGGGCCGCGTGGGAGTGGACGAAGGACAACGTCGGCGGGGCGCTGAAGGGCTTCTTCGTGGACGGGGTCTGGGGCACGATCAAGGGCCTCGGCAGCATGGTCAACGTCTTCGACTGGGACAACTTCAAGAAGACCTGGTCGGGCATCGGTGACGTCTTCGGCGGCATCAGCGCGTACATCATGACGCCGTACGACTGGGCGATGGACAAGATGTTCGGCCCGGTGGACCACAGCGACAGCGACCGCCAGAAGGCGGCCCTGCGCAACTTCGGCAAGTCGCTGGTCGCCTGGGACGAGTGGGGCCACGACCCGTCACGCGCCTTCGGCACGGTGCTGTTCAACGTGGTGACCATCGGTTCCGGTTCCCTGCTGAAGCTGGGCAAGGCCGGCAAGCTGGGCGTGGTCGCGGACGCGGCGTCGGTGGCGGGCAAGGCGGGCGCGCTGGTCGACCCGATGAGCTATCTCGGCAAGGCGGCGGGCGTCACCAAGATCAAGGTCGGCGACCTGATGGACAGTCTGCGGACGAGCTCCACGGGCGTGGACGACATGGCCCGTACGGCACCGTCCGGCACGGCCCCGCACCCGACGACCGAGACCCCGGGCCTCCACTACACCGACCACCAGGGCAACCCGCGCGTCGTCGGCGAGGACGGCGTCATCCGCGACGAGCACGGCAACCCCGTACCGGACACCGAGCCGGTCCCGGAGCCGCACAAGAACGAGCTCCCGGACACGCACGAGCGCGTCCCGGACCGGGAGAAGGTGCTGGAGGGCGCGGGCGGGCCGGGACACGTGGAGAACTCGGCCAAGCCGCCGCACTCCTCGCCGGAGGGGACCACGCACCACACGACGCCGTCGACGGGCGGGCACGTGACGGAGCGTCCGACGGGGTCGGGCGGGGGCGAGTCCGTGTCGCACACTGGTCCCGGGGGCGGCGGACACGGGCCGGGCGGACACGGAAGCCACGAGCCGACAGGCCAGGGCGGCCACCACGAGACACCCGGTGGCGGCGACACCGATGGACCGGGCTCCGGCGAGGGCGGTGGCACGGGCAACGGTCCGGAGGGCGGTTCCGGGACGCCGGAGCGCGAGCCGGGCGTCGTTCTGGAGGGTGATCACACGGCACAGCAGCCGAGTGGCGTGATGTCCCCCGACAAGGAAGCCGCCGTCACGGACGCACTCAAGGATCTGAAGGTTCCTCCGGTCGACCAGGCCCGCATGCTGACGCAGCTGCGGAAGTCGGAATACGGGGCGGCTGTCGCCGACTACATCGCGAGTGGCCGCTTCGCGGACGTGCCGATGTTCAAGGACCCCAAGGGCCTCCTTTTCCAGGTGAAGCAGGGGGACATGATTCCGGCAGTGCACCAGGCCATGGAACACGCGGCGGAATTGCAGGCCAAGGGAATAAAGAACATCGAGTTCGAGCTGAAACTCCCGGACAAGAAGCTCGACCTCGACGTGCTGGTCCGCACCGACGGCCGCATCGAGTACGGCGCGCAGCTCAAGGATGTCGACAGCGTCAAGGGCATCACGTCGGCGGTCAAGAAGATCGCGGACAAGCAGCTCGCCGGTGCCGGGGTGGACGTCAAGGTCGGAATTCTCGACATCAAGGGATTCAGGAACGAGCTCACGGAGCGCGAAATCCGAGCGGTCCAGCGGGCCGCCGATCGCACCAACGCCTCGTTCGAGCTAAAGTTCAAGGACGGCTCCGTCACCATTTATCCGACCAACGCCGCCAAACCTTAAGGAAGTTCGATCGTTATGCTGACGCGCGCGCCCCGAGAGAGCGGCTCGTGGTTCTGGGACCTGGACGACGTGGTGGAGCCGGGTCTGGAATCCGCACTGCTGACGGCGGGACGAGTGGGTGCCGTCCTCCGGCAGCACCGCCTCCTCGATCCGGACGCCCTCGAATGGAGCTGGTTCCAGGTCGGTCGGGGCGGCCTGGGCATCCACAGCCGACTGGATCTCGTCGGACTTTCGCTCGACGACCCGCTTCTGCCGGAGGCACTCCGCGACTGCCGGCCCGCCGGGCACCCGCAGGCCGAAATGGGCGGAATCCTCGTACTGGGCTCCGGAGCATGGTTCGACGCGAAGGGAACGGCTCAAACGGAGCACCGTCTCGTCGAGTTGATGGTTTCCCCGGACGAAATCGGCCCTTCGGCCGAGATTTCCGTGCACCACGACATCTGGAGCCCGTGCGATTTCCGGGGCGAGCCCCACCCTGCCATCCACGCGGCCAATGCCCCTCGACTCACGTCGGCACTGGAGGAAATCGCGACGGTGCTCGGCGTCGAGCCGGAGCCCGGGGAGCCGACGTATTACGGACACGCCAAGGGGTACGAACTGGCGGCGCCCGACCTCGTCGACGGCCGAGGACCGGACCTCACCGACACGGCGGTCGGCTGATCGCCGGCGATGCGCCGGAACAGCCGATGCCCCGGGTTAGTTCGAGGAAGAAAACCGATTGAACCAGGAACGCGACCGCGTCGCCGGGCTCATCCGTGTGATGAACGACCCCGGTGCCCCGCCCATGGAACGGTTTCTGGCGTGCCGGGATCTGACCGAAGAGGGCGAGGCGGCCGGGTTCGACGCGGTGATCCGGGCGGCCGGTGACCCGGATGGCACCCCCTGGTACGACTACTCGATCGACCGGAAATTCTCCGTGGACAGCACGTTCTCGCAGCTGGCGCTGGCCGTGGACGTGAGCCACTACGAGGTCGAGGAGAAGGGCACGGCGGCGCTGCGCGAAGAGGCGTTCCGCGCGCTCATCCGGCTCGCCGACACGCAGTACTTCGAGGACCGGCTCGGTGAACTGATCGACAGCGCCACCGTCAGGGCAGCGCTCGGCGAGATCAAGGAAGCCGTCGGCCGTGGCGTGCGCGCCCTGGCCGCCGGTAAGAAACAGCGGTTCGATCTGGCCACCCAACTCGTGGACCTGGCCTGCGCCGTCACCCCGGTCGACGGGCCCCTGTCCGTCGAACTGGCCATGAGCGTGCTGCGGGTCAGCGCCTCGCCCCGCACGCTGAAGCACGCCGTCACCATCGTCCACCGGGCCGAGGGGCCGGAGATGCGGGAGTTCGGCGAATACCTCATGACGGTCGGCGACGAGCGCGTACGGACGGAAGTCCACGACGCGTTGGGCGACTCCCGGTGACGGAGGAACCGGTCCCGTGGCGACCGGCCGCGTTTCCCGCCGACGCGGCGGCCGCCGCCCAGCTCCGGGAATGGCTCGACGACACGAGTTACGCCCTGTACGGGGTGGGGCACGACTTCCGGGGCGCCGGTCTCGCGGACGGCGACTTCACCGGCGCGTGGCTCAGCGACGCCGTGCTGACGGGCGTGGGATGCGAGTCGGCGTCCATCTACCGTGCGGACCTCAGCGGGGCGGACCTGACCGGGGCGAATCTGGCCGGCGCCGACCTCGTCCGGGCGAAGCTCGACCGGGCCGTGCTCCGTTCCGCCCGGCTCGACGGGGCCGACATGGTCAAGGCGTCACTCCACGACGTCGACGCCTCGGGGGCGAGCTTGCGCGGAACGCGCATCATGGGCGCCTCGCTGTACGACGTGGACCTGCGGGGCGCGGACCTGACGGACGCCGTCCTGTTCCAGAACACGTTCAAGGTCACCGTGGACGACACCACGCTCGTACGCGGCCTCACCGGCACGGTCTTCGGCCCGGTCACGGTCGTCGGCGGCGAGGGCCCCCGGCAGCTGGGCGGCGCGGACCTGGAAGCATGGCTCGGCGCGCGCGGCGGTCAGGTCCGCGTACTCGAACCCCACCACACCCGAAGGACCCCCGCATGACCCAGGACGTCGTCGCACTCACCAAGCGCATGCCCGACTCGCTCAGTGTGCTGGCCGGGTTGCTCGCCGGTGGGCCCGATCTGCGCGTCGGGAGCGCCGGGGAGGGGGCCGTCGTGCAGTTGTGCGACGACGAGGGACGGCCGCTCGTGTCCGTCGAGGTGCCGTTGTTGATCCAGGTGCCCGGGGAAGCCGTGCGGCTGCTCGGGGCCGAGGCCGCGCCGGAGGGGGACGGGCCCTGGTGGTGGGTCGAGGCGCGGGCCGCCGCCGGGGTGTCCCGGGCCGAGGAGCTGGCCGGAGCCTTCGCCGCGCGGCTGACCATGCTGCTGGGCGGCAAGGTGTGGCCCGCCGACGTCCCCGGCACCACCGGCGCGGCCAGCCCCGTCGACGTCTCGGGCATCACGGCCGTGCCCTCCCCCGCCGCCGCGCAGCCCGCCGTCGACATGCTCACCGACAAGGCGGCCGTCGTCATGCAGGACCGCCCGGTCGTCCCCATGACGAGCTGGCTGACGGAGGCGCTGCGGGCCACCGTGGAGAGCGAGCGGTCGCTCCAGATCGTCACCCCGCCGCACTGCACGCTCTCCCTGCCGACGCGGCTGCTGCTCCAGTCCACCTCCTCCCGCTGGGTCGTCCAGGACGAGCGCTGCGGCTACTACGACGGGCTGACCGGTGCCGTACTGCGCTGGCAGGACGACGCGTTCGCACCGGACCGGCGGGAGGACGGGCAGACCCCCGTCGCGGAGGCGTTCACGGAGGCCGGGCCCACCGGCGAGCGGCAGCTCGTCCTGTCGCTCCGGACCGTGCACCGCCCCACCGCCGACCTGGTGCTCGGCGGCGCCCTGGAGGCCGCCTGGGAGGCGCTGACCGGTGCGCCCCCGGCCGGCTGGGGGACGTCGGAGCCCGCGGGGCTCACCTGGTCGCGGCGGCGGCTGACCGACCTGGCGTACGAGCGCGCGCCCCGGCCCACCTGGCTGGTGGCCGTGGGCAGCCCGGACCGCCCCGCCGTCGCCACCCTCCAGGTGAGCCGGACGCCGGAGGGCGTGGAGGAGGACATCACCCTCGTCCTCGGTTACGGCTCCGACGAGGCGCCGCCCCTGGACGCGCTGCCGGGGCTCGCCGACGAGCTGGTGACCCGGCACGGGCTGCGGACCATGCTGTGCCAGCTGGGCGAGGGCCGCCGCGATCTGAACGCCCCGCCCCGCTTCGAACGGCCGCCGCTCCCCCACGCCTTCGCGCTCGGCTCGGCCGAGGTGACCGAGGTGGGCCTCGACACCGCGGCCCGGACCCCGCTCAAGGAGGCGCCGGTGCGGCTGGGTCCCGGCGGCCGGCCGGGCTACTACTACCCGCTCGGCGACGGCGAGACCGCCGAGAGCTGGGCGGCCCTGGAACAGCTGATGCGCCATCTGCGTGGGGCGCCGCCGGTCTAGCGTGCCGGCCCCACGGGGCCTCCGGACGATCGGCTAGCGTCCGGAAATGATCAGATTTACGCACAAAGTAGCCGTTCTGGGTGCGCTGGGCGCGGTACTCGTCGGCTGTGGCCAGGCCCAGCCCCGTACCGCCGTCGAACGGCCGTCGGCCTCCCCCGTCGCCGGGAAGCCCACGGAGAAGCCCGCCGCGAAGCCGCCCGTCATGGCCCCCGGCCCCGGCGGGCTGACCCCCGTCTTCACGCGCGGGCCGCAGCGCGCCGCGAAGGTCGTCGCGCTGAGCTTCGACGCCGACATGACGGCCGACGAGGGACCGCGCGCGGCGGCCGGGGAACACTTCGACAACCCGGAACTGATCGCCCTGCTGCGCCGTCTGAAGGTGCCCGCGACGGTGTTCATGACCGGGCGGTGGGCCGAGGAGTACCCGGACCAGGCGCGCTCCATCGGCACCGACCCCCTCTTCGAGATCGGCAACCACTCCTACAGCCACTACGCGTTCACCACACCGTGCTACGGGCTGCCGACGGTCGAGAAGGGCGCGGTGCGGGAGGAGGTCCAACGGGCCTTCGGGGCGATCCGGGCGACCGGCGCCCGGAACGTGGTGCCGTACTTCCGCTTCCCCGGCGGCTGTTACGACGACGACACGCTGCGCGCCCTCGGGCCGGAGAAGGTGACCGCGGTGCAGTGGGACGTCGTCAGCGGCGACGCCTTCGCGACGGACGCGCACGCCGTCGCGGAGCAGGTGCTCGACGGGGTGCGGGCCGGTTCGCTCGTCGTCATGCACTGCACGCGCAGCGCGGCACCGGTCACCGCCGAGGCGGTCCGCCAGATCGTGCCGGAGCTGCGGAAGCGCGGCTACCGCTTCGTCCGGGTGTCCGAGCTGATGGCCGCCGGCTGACCCGCCTCACCCCGAGCAGGCCGTGCGCTGGGCCTCCTGCCACTCGCACACCGGGCACAGCGTGATCCCCTTGACCGACTCGGCGTATTCGGTCGGCTTCCCGGCACAGCACGCACTCGGCGTACGGAGGGCCCTCGGCCCGCTCCCGCGACGCCGTGGCCCCGGCGGGCGGCGTCTCGCAATAGGGCTCCGATTCCTCAGTCATACGTGCGAGCCTACTCAGCTCCGTACGGAAGCGAGCCGGCAGACGAGCGCGAAGGTGGCGGCCGCCACGGCGGCGGCCCCGAGCAGGGGCAGCACCGGGACCCGGACCGTACCGGTCAGCGAGCCGGTGACCAGGCCCGTCACCGCGTACTTCGCGGGCGACCCGGCCGTGACGAGCGCCAGCAGCGCCACGAGCGCCGTCGCCGCGACGGACCAGCCGCGCCCGTGCAGCAGCGGCCTGCTGCACAGCGCCCCGGCCGCCGCGCCCAGCAGCACGCAGGACGCGGTGGCGAGGATTCCGGCGGCCCCGGCGGGCGCCAGGGGCACCCGCACCGCATGGTCCGTACTGGCCGGGTCGCTGATCGCCAGGACCACGGCGGTGGCGGCGGTGCCCAGCAGCGCGGCGCCGCCCAGCGCGGTGAGCAGGGCCGCCAGATGGGCCCGGGGCTGCCCGCCGGCCGCCGCCGCGACGACCGCCCGGGCGGCGGGCGGCTCCTGGGTGACGCAGACCCGCACCAGCCAGGCGGTGACCGGGAGCGTCCCGGCGGCGGTGTAGCCGAGCGAGTCGAGGACGGGCTGTCCGGAGCGGACGCCGACGGCGAGGAAGGCCAGGTAGAGCAGCACCGGGGCCAGCCACCGCTGGGACCGTACGAGCAGGGCGGCCTGGTAGCGGATGAGTGCGGTCATGGCGCGGGGTTCCCGTCCGGGGTGGGTGAGCGGTGCGGCGCGGTTTCCGGCCCGGGGCGGGCCCCGGCACCGGCGCCGCCCGCCTCGTCGCCGTCCGCGCCGGGCCCCCGCACCGGCGCCACGCGCCCGATGTGCCAGGGCGGCCGGGCCGACAGCAGCGCGCCGAGCAGGGCGTCGGAGTGCGCCGCCGGGACCGTGAGCCGGGCCGTTCCGTCGTCGGCCAGGGTGTACGCGGGAGCCCCGGGCAGCCCGGGCGGGAGCGGGGTCCCCGGCGGGGCCGTCGCCTCGATCCGTACACGAGGCCCGGCGGGCGCGAGCGGGGCGGGGGTCAGGCCCAGGCCCTCCACCCGGTACGCCGCGTCGGCCTCGCCCGCCAGCCGGCGCGGGTCGTGGTCGACGTACACCACCGTCGCCCCGGCGGCGACGCGTTCCGTCACGGCCCGGTCCAGCTCGCCGCGCGCCTCGGTGTCGAGACCGGCCCACGCCTCGTCCAGCACCAGCAGCTCCGGTTCGGCGAGGAGCGCCTGGGCGACGGCGACCTTCTGGCTGGTGCCCTTCGAGAGCTCGCCGAGGGGCGTCCGGGCGTGCGCGGCGGCGCCGAACCGGGTGAGCCAGCGGTCCGCCCGCCCGGCCGCCTCGGCGGCGCCCAGCCCGTGGACGCGGCCGAGGTGGACGAGATATCCGGCGGCCGTGAACGGCAGGGCCGCCGGGAACCGCTCGGGGACGTACGCCGTGCGCGGCCGGCCCGTGACCCGGCCCTCGGAGGGGGCGTCGATCCGGGCCAGCAGCCGCAACAGGGTCGACTTGCCGCTGCCGTTGGCGCCCTCGACGCGGACGAGGGAGTGCGCGGGCAGGACGAGGTCGACGCCGCGCAGCACCCAGGGTCCGGTGAGGCCGTACCGTCGCCCGGCTCCCCGCAGCCGCAGGACCTCCGTACCGGTACTCAGTGGGACGACGCCTTCTCGGGCTTGAGCTCGCTGGGCCGTACGATCACGAACCCCTGCCCGTCCAGGCGCAGTTGGACGGCCTCGCCCGACCCGCCCCGGATCATCGAGCCGACGCTCTGCGAGCGGTGCAGCGAGGTGTTCAGCTGGGCGCTCCAGCCGACGACGGCGTCCGTGTCGACGAAGACCGGCTGCTGCGGGGTGACGGGGATGACGATGGGATACCCGTCACACATCAGGCCCAGCTTGCCGTGGCCGGTGAAGACGCTGTTGAAGAGTCCGCCGCCGGCCATCCCGGCGCCCTTGACGGTCTTTATCTCGTACGAGAGCGTCGCGTCGAAGCACAGGACGTTGCGGCCGTTGATGGTGAGGGCGTCGCCCTGCTCCATCTCCACGATGAAGCAGTTCGCGGCCTCGTGCGCGAACCACGCCTCGCCCTGGCCGCGCACGGCCATCAGCGGCAGTCCCTCGCCGGTGACCGCGCGCTTGAGCAGACCGCCGATGCCCTGGCTCTTGTGCTCGAACTGGAGGTTCCCGCGGAAGGCGACCATCGATCCCTGACGGGCGTGCATCTCCCCGTTGACCGCATACTTGATGGACTTGGCGTTCTGCAGCGTCATCCCGGGGACGGTCGCCTGCTCCGCCATGTGCTCACTGGAAAAGAGATCGCTCTTCATGGACGGCATCCTCGCCCGGAGCCCTCCATTCCGCCAAGAACGGTGTCCGGGGCGGCTGGCAGACTGGGCGGGTGAGCAGCAACGACATCCCCGTGTCCCCGTCCGCCGAGCCGGCCGCCGTGCCCGTGGACAGCCCCTTCAAGTCCGAGCGGACGGACCGGGACGAAGCACCTCAGTACGTACTGCCCCTGGTGGTGCACATCGAGAAGGCCGCGCCCCCGGCCCGCACCGACGCCCTGCGCACGGCCGCCCGCGCGGTGCTCGTGATGCTGTCCGACGAGCGGTCGGTGGGCGAGGGCGAGTGGGCGGGGGTGATGCGGGACTGGCAGGACGCCCGCATCCGCAAGGTGGTCCGGCGGGCCCGGGGCGCGGAGTGGCGCAAGGCGTCGGCCCTGCCGGGGATCACGGTGACGGGCGAGGAGGCGGAGGTGCGGGTCTTCCCGCCGGTGCCCCTGGACGGCTGGCCGAAGGAGCTGGCCAAGCTCCAGGTCTCCGGCACCGACCTGGACGACCCGGAGCCGCCGGCCGCGCCCGACCCGGCGCACCCGGTCCTCTGGCTCAACCCGGACCTCGGCATGTCGGCCGGCAAGGAGATGGCGCAGGTCGGACACGGGGCGCAGCTCGCCTGGTGGGAGCTGACCGCGACCGAGCGCAAGGCATGGCGCGAGGCGGGCTTCCCGCTCTCGGTGGCGACGGCCGAGCCGGGCCGCTGGGCGGAGCTGACAGCGAGCGGCCTGCCGGTCGTACGGGACGCGGGCTTCACGGAGATCGCACCGGGCTCGTGCACGGTGGTCGCCGACCACCCCGCCCTGCGCCGCCGCCGCTGAGCGGATCGGGCGGCACGGAACCTCAAATGAAGCTCTGAACGTCCCCCCTCGCGGATTCAGGGCCGCGCTCCGGGGCCATCACCCCTGCACGTAGCGAGGGGGAAGCACATGGGGGACGGGATGAGGCTGGGCATCGGGATCGGCTGGCGGCCGGAGATCGCCGACGAGGTGGAGGCGCTGCCGGGGATCGACTGGGTGGAGGCGGTCGCGGAGAACCTCTGCGCCGGTCATCTGCCGGACTCCCTGGTACGGCTGCGGGAGCGCGGGGTCACGGTGGTGCCGCACGGCGTCTCGCTGGGGCTCGGCGGCGCGGACCGCCCCGACCCCGGCAAGCTCGCGGACCTCGCCGCCCGGGCCACGCTGCTCGGCGCGCCGCTGGTGACCGAGCACATCGCCTTCGTACGGGCGGGCGGGGCGCGCACCGGTTCGCCGGTGCTCGAGGCGGGGCACCTGCTGCCGGTGCCGCGCACCCGGGCGGCGCTGGACGTGCTGTGCGAGAACGTGCGCATCGCGCAGGACGCGCTGCCGGTGCCGCTGGCGCTGGAGAACATCGCGGCGCTGGTCTCCTGGCCGGGCGAGGAGCTGACCGAGGGGCAGTTCCTGGCGGAGCTGGTCGAGCGGACCGGGGTGCGGCTGCTGATCGACGTGGCCAATCTGCACACCAACCACGTGAACCGGGGCGAGGACCCGGCGGCCGCGCTGGACGAGCTGCCGGTGGAGGCCATCGCGTACGTGCACGTGGCGGGCGGGGTCGAGAAGGACGGCGTGTGGCACGACACGCACGCCCACCCGGTGACCGCCCCGGTGCTCGATGTGCTGGCGGAACTGCGGTCGCGGGTGGACCCGCCGGGGGTGCTGCTGGAGCGCGACGACGCGTTCCCGCCGCCCGGTGAGCTGGCGGGCGAGCTGGACGCGATCAGAGGGGTGCTGGAGAAGGCCGGTGACGCCCCGGTGGTCCCTGCCGTCCCCGCGGCCCCCGCCGCTCCCGCCGGGCCCGTCACGGAGTCCGTACGGGACGGTGTCGCCGTCGCGCAGACCGCACTGCTGTCCGCCCTGGTCGCCGGGACGCCCGCGCCGGAGGGGTTCGACGCGGGCCGGCTCCGGGTGCAGAGCCGCGCCCTGGCCGCCAAGCGCGCGGACGTCGTGGCCAAGGTGGCGCCCGAGCTGCCGGAGATCCTGGGGAGCGGCTACCGGGCGGCGTTCCTCGCGTACGCCGGTGCGCGGCCGATGGCATCGGGGTATCGCCGCGACGCCCTGGACTTCGTCGAGCACCTGCTCGTCGCGGGCCGCCCCGAGGACGACGCGGCCCGGCGTCGGCTGACGCGGTGGTGGCGGGACCGGGCCGCGCCCCGGCCGCCGGGGCGCGCGAAGCGGCTGGCCCGCGTGGCCCGGTCCGTGCTGGTGGGGCGGTGACGGGCATGGAGGGGATGCTCGTGTTCCTGACGCTCCTGGTGGTCGCCTCGTCCACCGTGCTGATCTGCGGTCTGGCCCGCTCCCGCCGGGGCGTGGGCGGTCCGGCGCACGACCTGTCCGAGGTGGCGTTCCTGAACGGCGGGCCGGGCCGCGTCGTCGACACCGCGCTGGCCGCCATGCACGCCGACGGCAGGCTGACCGTCGGCGGGCCCGGCATCGTCGCCGTGCTCCGGCCGGTCGCGTACGACCCGGTGGAGCGGGCGGTGCTGCACGAGCTGGCGGACGCGCCGAGCGGGGCGCTGCCGGGGCTGCGGGCGGCCGTGATGCGGCACCCGGCGGTGCAGGAGACCGGGGACGGTCTGGCCGCGCGCGGGCTGCTGTCCGCGCCCCGGGCGAACGCCAAGTGGCGCGTCTGGGGCCTGCTGCAGATGCTGTTGTGTCTCGCGTCGGGCCCGGTCACCATCGGCCTGGCCATCGCCGAGTTCATGGCGGACGACGAGGGCTCGGGCTGGGCGTACCCGTTCGCGGTGGCGATGATCCCGGCCGTCGTCGTCGGCTTCGTGTCCGGGGCGGTCTGCGCGGCGGTGGCCCGGTCCCGGATCACCCGGGCGGGACGCAGGGCGGCGGCCGAGTTCGGGGCCGCGCACGCCCACCGGACCGACCCGGGGTTCCTGGTGGCGACCCGGGGGCTGCGCGGCGTCCCGGACGCGGAGCTGCGGACGCACCTGATCGCGGCCGCCCGGACCCGGCCCACCGCCTCCTCGTTCACCACGCACGACTCCTCGGCGCTGCTGGTCGCGCCGGCCGTGTGGTGTGCGGGGGCGAGCCCGGGCGGCGGCTGCGGCAGTTCGTCGGGCAGCAGCTGCGGCGGAAGCGGCGGTTCCGGCTGCGGGGGCGGCGGATCGAGCTGTGGCGGTGGATCGAGCTGCGGGGGCGGCAGCAGCTGCGGCGGCGGCTCCAGCTGTGGTGGCGGATCGAGCTGCGGCAGCAGTTCCTGAGACGGCCGTCCACTTACTGGACGAGCTATGGCGCCACGGGCCGCACTGGCATAGAACACCGGCATGGTGCCGTTTCTGTTGCTGCTGGTCGCGTGGGGTGCGGCGGGTCTTTCGTGCGCCCGGCTCTGTCTCGCGGGAGCCCGCGCGGCCCGGCGGCCGGCCGGCGCGGCCGACGGGCGGGGACGGCAACTCACGCTGTACGAGGCGGCGTTCCTGGCGGGCGGGCCGGGCCGGGTCGCCGATCTGGCGCTGGTCTCGATGCATCTGCGGCGCCGGCTGCTGCTGGCGCACACCGGATGGGCGACGGTCGTGGACCCCGAGGGCCGCGACGACGTGGAACGCACGGTGATCCGGGCCATAGGGCCGGAGGGCCAGTCGCCGATAGCGCCGGTGCGGGCATCGGCCGCGGCCGCCGATGCCGTGCGCGCGGTGGCCGACCGGCTCGTGGCGGCCGGTCTGGCGCTCCCGCGCGGGGCGGACGTCGCCTCGGCGGTGCGAGCGGTACGCGGGGCGGCGCTGCTGGTGGCCGCGCTGGGCGCCGCCGCCCTGCTCGTCCCCGGCGCCGGGGACGCGGCCCCGATGCCGGTGTGGTTCGCGGTGCCGCTCGCGCTGACCCTGGGGTGCCTGGCCATAGCCCGGGTCGAGGCGCACCCCTACGGTGCGTGGGCCTCCCCGGACGGGCAGCGGCTGCTGGCGGCGTGCGCGGTGCCGGGGGACGGCGCGACGGGCGACACGCTGGTGACGGTCGCGGTGCGCGGGGTGGAGGCGGTGGACGACCCGGCGCTGCGGGCCGCGCTCACGGGCCGGCCGGGCGTACGGAGGCGGCTGGGCACCCGCGAATGACAAACGGTGCGGCGCGCGAGAAGCGCGCCGCACCGCTGAGCCGAACCCGGTGTCGCTGGACCGGCGGACGGCACGAGGTGCCGTGGGCCCGCCGTCTGATCTTCCGGGTTGGGGTGGTCACAAGCCCGTTCGCTAGGCGAGCCCGGCCACCAGGTCCGCGACCGACTTGCGCCGGCCGGTGAAGAAGGGGACCTCCTCGCGGACGTGCATCCGCGCCTCGGAGGCCCTGAGGTGACGCATCAGGTCCACGATGCGGTACAGCTCGTCCGCCTCGAAGGCCAGCATCCACTCGTAGTCGCCGAGCGAGAACGAGGCGACGGTGTTGGCGCGCACGTCGGGGTAGCCGCGGGCCATCTTGCCGTGGTCGGCGAGCATGCGGCGGCGGTCCTCGTCGGGCAGCAGGTACCAGTCGTACGAGCGCACGAAGGGGTAGACGCTGACGTAGTTGCGCGGCGTCTCGTCGGCGAGGAACGCCGGGATGTGCGACTTGTTGAACTCGGCGGGGCGGTGCAGCGCCATGTTCGACCAGACCGGCTCCAGGTGGCGGCCGAGCCGGGTGCGGCGGAAGAGGTTGTACGCCTCCTGAAGCTCGTCCGCGGTCTCCGCGTGCCACCAGATCATGAGGTCGGCGTCGGCGCGGAGGCCCGAGACGTCGTACGTGCCGCGGATCGTGATGTCCTTCGCGGCGAGCTGGTCGAACAGCTCCTGGACCTCGCCGGCGACGGCCGCGCGGTCCGTGTCGGAGGGCAGGACGTCGCGCAGCTTGAAGACGGACCACAGCGTGTAGCGGATGACGTCGTTGAGGTCCTTGGCCTTCTTGCCGGCGTTCGGAACCTTGCTTGATGTCGCAGTCTCAGGAGCACTCATACGGCTATTGTCCCGCCTCGCTCCGAGTGCCCTGAACCAGGGTCGGCGTGGCGATGATCTCCCCGGTGGGACCCCCGCCGAGATCCCCGGCGATCTCGTCCGCCGCCCGGTGGGCGCTCGCCACGCAGGCGGGGATGCCGACCCCGTCGTACACCGCGCCGCACACCCGCAGCGCGGGCAGCTTGGCGACCTCGTCGCGGATGCGGGCGACCCGGGTGAGGTGGCCCACCGGGTACTGCGGCAGTCCGCCGGTCCACCGGGTGACCTCGGTCGCCACCGGCCGGGCGGCGAGCCCCGTCGCGGCGGCCAGGTCGCGCAGCGACACGCCGACGAGCTCGCCGTCCTCGCGGTGCAGGTGCTCCTCCTCGCCGTACCGGCCGACGGAGGTCCGCAGCACGAACAGGTCCGGGGCCGCGTCGGCGACCCACTGCCACTTGTGCGTGGAGAAGGTGGCGGCCTTGATGGTCCGCCCGTCGACCGGCGGTACGAGGAAGCCGGAGCGCCCGTCGAAGGCCGCGCCGGTCACGTCGGAGCGCCGGAACGCCATGGTGACCAGCGCCATCGACGCGTACTCGACGCCCGCCAGCTCGGCCGAGGCCCCCGGCGACTCGGCTGCGAGCAGCGTGGCGGCGGACCAGGCGGGCACGGCGAGGACGAGGCCGTCGGCGGAGACGACCCCGGTGTCGGTGCGGACGTCCCAGCCGTCGGCGGTACGGGTCAGGCCCAGCACCGGGGTCTCGGTGCGGATCTCGCCGCCCCCGGCGCGCACGGCGTCGGCGACGGCCACCGGAAGGGTGCCGATGCCGCCCTCGATGCCCTGGAAGACGGGCCCGGTCTGCTGCCGGGCGGCGGCCCGCTCCTGGAGCCGGGTGACCCCGTCGAGCAGGGAGCCGCCTTCCCGGGCGGCCTCGAAGAGCTGCGGTACGGCGGCGCGCATCGAGATCCGGTAGGCGTCGCCCGCGTACACCCCGCCGAGCAGCGGCTCCACCAGCCGGTCCACGACCTCCCGGCCCAGCCGGTCCGCCACGTACGCACCGACGGCGACGTCCTCGCCGACCGGCACCGACGGAAGCTCCCGGTCCTCGGCGATCCGGTCGAGCCCTTCGGCCGACAGCACCTCGCCCAGGACGGAGGGGTCGCCCGGGACTCCCATCACATGGCCCTTGGGCATCGGGCGCAGCGCGTCGCGCGTCCACAGCGCGGCGGTGGCCGTGGCGGGCGGCTGGAGGCGGTCGCCGAGGCCCACGGCACGGGCCAGGCCGACGGCCTCCGGGCGGCGGGCGAGCATGGATTCGGCGCCGAGGTCGACCTGGACGCCGGCGACCTCGCCGGACATGAGCTTGCCGCCGAGCCGGACGGTCGCCTCCAGGACGGTGACCTTCAGCCCGGCGCCGACGAGCCGGTGGGCGGCCGCGAGTCCGGCGATGCCGCCGCCGATGACGACGACATGACGGGGGGCCCGGTCCGCGCGGTGTGTGGATGGCTGCATGGCTCCACTCTCTCAAACCGGTCCGGGGCGCCGACCGTGACCGGTTCGCAACCGGATTTCCGGGTCCGTTCGCCCGACCCGCCACGTCCCACCGCCGACATCAATCACCCGTCCTGGGGGGACAGTTATGCAAGGAGCACCTTTCGCGCGCACCGGCCGGCGCGTCGCCGGACCGGCCGCCGTACTGCTGGCCGCCGTGCTCGCGCTGAGCGGCTGCGGCGCGTCCGGGGACGATGCGGGCAGCGCCGCCGACCGGGGCGTCGTCGGACCGCAGCAGCAGAAGTCCGGTTCCGGGGCCGGCCGGGCCGGGGCACCGGCTGCCGACGCGGCGCGGCCGGAGCGGCAGCGCGAGAACCCGAAACCGTCCGCCACGCATGTCATCCGCACCGCATCGCTCTCCGTCGAGGTGAAGGACGCGTCGAAGGCGGCGGCGAACGCCCGGACGGCGGTCCAGGACGCGGGCGGGCTGGTCGAGAAGGAGACCACCGAGCGGATCGACTCCACGCGGGACTCCTCGCACCTCGTGCTGCGCGTCCCGCAGGAGTCGTACGACGGAGTGCTGCGGGACCTGGCGGGGGCGGGGAAGCTCGTCTCGCGTACGTCGGCGGCCAAGGACGTCACCGACGAGGTGGTCGACGTCGACAGCCGGATCGCCACCCAGCGGGCGAGCGTGGCCCGGGTCCGCAAGCTGATGGACCGGGCCGGCAAGCTGGCCGATGTGGTCACGCTGGAGGGCGAACTGAGCAGCCGTCAGGCCGCGCTGGAGTCGCTGCTCGCCCAGCAGGCGTCGCTGAAGGACCGTACGGCGCTGGCGACCGTCACGCTCGACCTGGTGGAGCCGGAGGCGGCCGGGGCGGCCGACGACGACCCGGGCTTCCCGGACGCCGTCGCCGGGGGCTGGCACGCCTTCGTGACGGTGCTTCGGTGGCTGGCGATGGCGATCGGCGCGGCGGCCCCGTTCCTCGCCGTAGCGGCCGTCCTGGCGGTGCTGTGGCGGCTGCTGCGCCGTCGTCGGGGCGCGCAGGGCGGGTGAGTGCGCCGCGGTGCGGCCCGCCCCGTAGCGTGGGTCCTTTCGAAGGCGCTTCGGAGGGACCGGCATGGCTGCGGAACGACTGGTGATCATCGGCGGGGACGCGGCGGGGATGTCCGCCGCGTCCCAGGCCCGGCGGCTCAAGGGCCCGGACGAGCTGAGCATCACCGCCTTCGAGCGGGGCCACTTCACGTCGTACTCCGCCTGCGGCATCCCCTACTGGGTCGGCGGCGACGTCACGGACCGGGACGACCTCATCGCCCGTACGCCCGAGGAGCACCGGGCCCGTGACATCGACCTGCGCACCCGCACCGAGGTCACCGCGATCGATGTGGCGGGGCGCCGGGTGCGCGCCCTGGACCGGGAGTCCGGCGAGACGTACTGGACCGGGTTCGACAAGCTGGTGATCGCCACCGGGGCCCGTCCGGTGCGCCCCCGGCTGCCCGGCATGGACGCGGCCGGGGTGCACGGGGTGCAGACGCTGGACGACGGGCAGGCGCTGCTCGACAGCCTGGACCGGACGGAGGGGCGCCGCGCGGTCGTCGTCGGGGCGGGGTACATCGGCGTGGAGATGGCCGAGGCGATGCTGAAGCGCGGCTTCGAGGTGACCGTCCTCAACCGCGGCGAGCAGCCGATGGCCACGCTCGACCCGGACATGGGGCGCATGGTCCACGACGCGATGGACGGGCTCGGGATCACCACGGTGAACGGCGCGGCGGTCACCGCCATCCGGACCGGCGACGACGGCCGGGTCACCGGGGTCGTCACGGACGGGGCGTCCTATCCGGCGGACATCGTGGTGCTCGGCATCGGCGTCGAGCCGGAGACGGCCCTGGCCCGGGAGGCCGGGCTGCCGCTCGGGCCGCACGGCGGGCTGCTCACCGATCTGGCGATGCGGGTCCAGGGCCACGAGAACATCTGGGCGGGCGGTGACTGCGTGGAGGTCCTGGACCTGGTCGCGGGCCGCACGCGGCACATCGCGCTCGGCACGCACGCCAACAAGCACGGCCAGGTCATCGGGTCCAACGTCGGCGGCGGCTACGGCACGTTCCCCGGTGTGGTGGGCACGGCGGTGAGCAAGGTGTGCGACCTGGAGATCGCCCGGACCGGGCTGCGCGAGAAGGACGCCCGGGCGGTGGGCCTGCGGTACGTGACGGCCACGATCGAGTCGACCAGCCGGGCGGGCTACTACCCGGACGCCCGGCCGATGACGGTCAAGATGCTCGCGGAGTACCGCACGGGCCGGCTGCTCGGCGTGCAGATCGTGGGGCGCGAGGGCGCCGGGAAGCGGGTCGACGTGGCGGCGGTGGCGCTCACCGCCCGGATGACCGTCGAGCAGATGACCGCCCTGGACCTGGGCTACGCCCCGCCGTTCTCACCGGTCTGGGACCCGGTCCTGGTGGCGGCCCGCAAGACCGTGTCGGTGCTGCGGAAGGCGGGCACCGACTGAGCGGCGCCCGCCTTCCCGCCGGTTCAGCGGGCGGTGCTGGTGTGGACGTACTCGACGAGCCGGGTCAGCGCGTCCGGGTCCATGTTCGGCATGACGCCGTGGCCCAGGTTGAAGATGTGGCCCTCCAGCCCGGCGGCCGCGTCCAGCACCTCCTGGGTCTTGGCCTCCACCGCGGAGGTCGGCGCGAACAGCACCGCCGGGTCGAGGTTGCCCTGGAGCGCCTTGCCGGGGCCGACGCGGCGCGCGGCCTCGTCCAGCGGGACCCGCCAGTCGACGCCGACGACGTCCGCCCCGGCCTCGCCCATCAGGCCGAGCAGTTCACCGGTGCCGACGCCGAAGTGGATGCGGGGGACGCCGTACCCGGCGACGGAGTCGAGGACCTTCGCGGAGGCGGGCAGCACGGAGCGCCGGTAGTCGGCGGGGGCCAGGGCGCCGACCCAGGAGTCGAAGAGCTGGACGGCCGAGGCTCCGGCCTCGATCTGGACCTTGAGGAAGGCGCCGGTGATCTCGGCGAGCCGGTCGAGCAGGTCGGCCCAGAGCTCCGGGTCGCCGTACATCATGGCCTTGGTGTGCTCGTGGTTGCGGGAGGGCCCGCCCTCCACGAGGTAGCTCGCGAGCGTGAACGGCGCCCCCGCGAAGCCGATCAGCGGGGTCTCCCCCAGCTCGGCGGTGAGCAGCCGGACGGCCTCGGTGACGTACGGGACGTCCTCGGGGGTCAGGTCGCGGAGCCGGGCGAGGTCGGCGCGAGTGCGGATCGGCTCGGCGATCACCGGGCCGACGCCGGGCTTGATGTCCAGGTCGATGCCGATCGCCTTGAGCGGGACGACGATGTCGCTGAAGTAGACGGCGGCGTCGACCTTGTGGCGGCGGACGGGCTGCATCGTGATCTCGGCGACGAGCTCCGGCATCGTGCAGGACTGGAGCATCGGGATGCCTTCGCGCACCTTCAGGTACTCGGGCAGCGAGCGTCCCGCCTGGCGCATGAACCAGACCGGCGTGTGCGGGACCGGCTCGCGCCGGCACGCCTTGAGGAACGCCGAGTCGTACGTGGCGGAAGTCTTCGTCTGCTGCCCGGAGGGGCGGTCGTTGGCACTCACGCACAGAATCTTCGCACGCGCGGGAAACGAGCCCGGCCCCGCACGGGTGTCCTTCCGCGCACGGAGCTCCCGTTCCGCCTACTCTTCCCGGCATGGCTGCGGCTCAGGGACACATCTCCGGTCAATCCGATGGCGCTGACGGCACGGACGGCGCGGAGGGTGGTGCCGTACCGTCCGCGTTCCGTTCGGCGGTGGACGCGCTGCGCGCGGCGCGGCTGCGTCCCGAGCTGGAGGTGGAGCCGACCCGGCCGCCGAAGCGGCTCGCTCCGCACGCCTACGCACTGGAGGCGGCGGTGGTCGACGGCGACGACGACCTCGCCGACGGCCGGCTCGTCCTGCTGCACGACCCGGCCGGCCACGAGGCGTGGCAGGGCGCCTTCCGGCTGGTGACGCTGGTCCGCGCCGAGCTGGAGCCGGAGATGGCCGCCGATCCGCTGCTCCCCGAGGTGTGCTGGTCCTGGCTGACCGGCGCGCTGGAGGCCCGCGGCCTGTTCTACGGGGAGGCGGGCGGCACGGTCACCATGGCGGGCTCGCACTACTTCGGCGCGCTGGAGACCCGGCGCCCCGCGACGCAGATCGAGATCCGGGCCTCCTGGACGCCGCGCGAGGGCCTGGGCGGCGCGCCGGACGCGGCGGCCCATCTGGTCGCCTGGGGCGACCTGCTCTGTCAGATCGCGGGCCTGCCGCCGTCCGGTCCTCTCGACGCGGCGGTGGTCACGCTCCCACAGCGCCGGGGCCCGCAGACGCCGTAGCGCGCGGCCGGGAGCGGAACGGGCGGGGCGGCCTTCGGGCCGCCCCGTTTTCCGTGCCGCCGCGTCGGACGATCTCCGTGACAGCGAGTCATGCGATCACTTTCAGCCAGCTGAAAACGCTCTCAGGAATCGATCGAGAACCCCATTTGCCCGAATTGTTACTCAACAAATCGTGATCTTCCCCTAAAGGAGCAGGGGTCTGCTGCCGAAGGAGTCAATGACCCTTCAAGCACGGTTCGCCCCGGCTTCATCCCCGAGCCGGCCCGTCCCGCCACTCCCCAGGAGGCCTGGTGTCCGTTCTCCTCGAGCAGCCCGCAAGCCTGGTCGCCTACCGCCCGAACAAGCCGACGGCCATGGTCGTCGTGGCCGACCCGCGCGTCCGTTCCACCGTGACCCGCCATCTGTGGGCCCTCGGAGTTCGTGACGTCATCGAGGCGTCGTCCATCGCGGAGGCCCGTCCCCGCGTCGGCAACCCGCGCGACATCTGCGTAGCCGACGTCCACCTGCCCGACGGTTCCGGGCTGACCCTGCTGTCCGAAACCCGAGCCGCCGGCTGGCCCAACGGTCTCGCCCTGTCCGCCGCCGACGACATCGGCGCCGTGCGCAACGCCCTCGCGGGCGGCGTCAAGGGCTACGTCGTCACCGGCACCCGTACCAACATCGGCCACCCGGCCCGTCCCGGCGTCGCCCCCATCGGCGCCACCGCCGCCCGCATGCACCGTCGGCCCCCCGGCACCCCGAGCCACCCGGGCGGCTACCGCGAACTGTCCGGCCGCGAGGTCGAGGTCCTGCGGCTCGTCGCCGAGGGCCAGTCCAACAAGGCCATCGGCGTCTCCATGGGGCTGTCCGCCCTGACCGTGAAGAGCCACCTCGCCCGCATCGCCCGCAAGCTGGGCACCGGCGACCGCGCCGGGATGGTCGCGGTGGCCCTGCGGACGGGCATCATCCACTGATTCCCGGCCCCGGCCGGTGCCCGCGTACGGAACCGGCTGGAATACGTGCATCGGCGCCTGCCGACGGAACGTTCCGTCGGCAGGCGCCGCGCACACACAGATACCCTTGACACGTGACCGACGCCCAAGAGACCGCAGCAGACACATCACTGCGAACCACCGGGGGCGCTCCCCCGGACGACGTCGCCCCGGCGCCGATCCCCTTGCTCGAACCGCGCGAGGGCATTCCGCCGGTGGTGGCGTCCGACGACGCCCTGGCCGGGGTGATCGCCGCATTCGCCGCGGGCTCGGGCCCGGTGGCCGTGGACGCCGAGCGGGCGTCCGGCTACCGCTACGGCCAGCGCGCCTACCTCGTCCAGCTGCGCCGCGACGGGGCGGGCAGCGCGCTCGTGGACCCCGTGGGCTGCCCCGACCTCTCCGGGCTCGGCGAGGCCCTGCGCGGCACCGAGTGGATCCTGCACGCGGCGACGCAGGACCTGCCCTGCCTGCGCGAGATAGGGATGACGCCGACCGGGCTCTTCGACACCGAGCTGGCCGGACGACTGGCCGGCTTCCCGCGCGTCGGCCTCGGCGCCATGGTCGAGAACGTCCTCGGCTACTCGCTGGAGAAGGGCCACTCCGCCGTCGACTGGTCCACCCGGCCGCTGCCCGAGCCCTGGCTGCGCTACGCCGCGCTCGACGTCGAACTCCTCATCGACCTGCGCAACGCGCTGGAGGACGAGCTCGACCGGCAGGGCAAGCTGGAATGGGCCCAGGAGGAGTTCTCCGCCATCGCCTCGGCTCCGCCCGCTCCCCCGCGCCAGGACCCGTGGCGCCGGACCTCCGGAATGCACAAGGTCCGCCGCCGCCGCCAGATGGCGGTCGTCCGGGAGCTGTGGAACGCCCGGGACCAGATCGCCCGGCGGCGCGACATCTCTCCCGGCAAGGTGCTCGGGGACGCGGCGATCATCGAGGCCGCGCTCGCCCTCCCGGCGAACACCCAGGCACTGACCGCCCTCACCGGCTTCGGTCCGCGCATGGGGCGGCGCCAGCTGGAGCAGTGGCAGGCCGCCGTGGACCGGGCCAAGGCGCTGCCCGACACGGAGCTGCCGCAGCCCGGCCAGGCCCTCGCCGGCCCGCCGCCGCCGCGCGCCTGGGCCGACAAGGACCCGGCCGCCGCCGCCCGGCTCTCCGCGGCCCGCGCCGCGGTCTCCGCGCTGGCGGAGCGGCTGCACCTGCCGCAGGAGAACCTGATCACGCCGGACACGGTGCGCCGGGTCTGCTGGGAGCCGCCGAAGAACCCGACGCCGGAGACGGTGGAGTCCGCACTCGCCGGGTACGGCGCGCGGCACTGGCAGATCGAGCAGGTGGCCCCGCTGCTGTACCGGGCGCTGACCCAGCCCTCGTAACGGCACGCGGCCCTCGTCACGGCACGGGACAGGGGCGTGATCACGCCGACTTCCGTGCGCTCCGGCACGCGGCGCGAATGGCCCGGACGGACTCGAAAACGAGTCCGTCCGGGCCATTCGCCGTGTGCGGAGGGGCGCTCTCCGGGCAGTTTCCGCGTGTGACCTTCGCCGCTCCGGCCACAGGGGGTGGGCAGTCTGGTTACCCGCAAGTAGCATGACCGGAGCGGCGTGCCTCCGGGCGCGCCCCGCAGCAGTGCCATCCCGCACCCTGGAGGAGAGCCATCGTGCCTCGTACCATCCGGGACGTCGTCTTCGTAGACGGCGTCCGCACCCCGTTCGGCAAGGCGGGCCCGAAGGGCATCTACCACGAGACCCGCGCCGACGATCTCGTCGTGAAGGCCATCCGGGAGCTGCTGCGCCGCAACCCGGACCTGGACCCCAAGAAGATCGACGAGGTCGCCATCGCCGCGACGACGCAGATCGGCGACCAGGGCCTGACCCTCGGCCGTACCGCCGGCATCCTGGCCGGTCTGCCACAGTCCGTCCCGGGCTACTCCATCGACCGCATGTGCGCGGGCGCCCTGACCGCCGTCACCTCGACGGCCGGCTCCATCGCCTTCGGCGCGTACGACGTCGTCGTCGCCGGCGGTGTCGAGCACATGGGCCGCCACCCGATGGGCGAGGGCGTCGACCCGAACCCGCGGTTCGTGTCGGAGAAGCTGGTCGACGAGTCCGCGCTGTTCATGGGCATGACCGCGGAGAACCTGCACGACCGGTACCCCACGATCACCAAGGAGCGCGCCGACGCCTACGCGGTGCGGTCGCAGGAGAAGGCCGCCAAGGCGTACGCCAACGGCAAGATCCAGCAGGACCTGGTGCCGGTGTCGGTGCGCCGCACCAACGCCGAGGCCGGCGAGACCGGCTGGGGCCTGGTCACCGCCGACGAGCCGATGCGCCCGGGCACCACCATGGAGTCCCTGGCCAACCTGAAGACCCCGTTCCGCGCCCACGGCCGGGTCACGGCAGGCAACGCCGCGGGCCTCAACGACGGCGCCACCGCCTCGCTGCTCGCCGCCGAGGACGTCGCGCGCGAGCTGGGCCTCCCGGTCAAGATGCGCCTCGTCTCGTACGCCTTCGCGGGCGTCGAGCCCGAGGTCATGGGCTACGGGCCGATCCCGGCCACCGAGAAGGCCCTCGCCCAGGCCGGTCTCTCCATCTCGGACATCGGTCTCTTCGAGATCAACGAGGCGTTCGCCGTACAGGTGCTGGCGTTCCTGGAGCACTACGGCATCGCCGACGACGACGCCCGGGTCAACCAGTACGGCGGCGCGATCGCCTACGGTCACCCGCTGGCCTCCTCCGGTGTCCGGCTGATGACGCAGCTGGCCCGTCAGTTCGAGGAGCACCCCGAGGTCCGCTACGGCCTCACGACCATGTGCGTGGGCTTCGGCATGGGCGCGACGGTCGTCTGGGAGAACCCGCACTTCGAGAACGCCGGAGGCGACAAGTGAGCACCACCACCGAGCTTCTGAAGGGCGCGGCCGAGCTGTTCCCCGGCGAGGTCGTCACCCAGGCCCACGTACGCCACCTGGACCTGCCGGCCGGTGCGGGGCGCTTCGCCCTCATCACGCTGGACAACGGCCTGGACCACACCAAGCCGACCACCTTCGGGCCGCAGTCGCTGGCGAACCTCGACGCCGCGATCGACCAGGTCGAGAAGGAGGCCGCCGACGGTGCGATCACCGGCGTCGGCATCACCGGCAAGCCGTTCATCTTCGCGGTCGGCGCCGACCTCAAGGGCGTCGAGCTGCTCAAGGAGCACAAGGACGCGCTGGCCATCGGCAAGGGCGGCCACGACGTCTTCCGCCGGCTGTCCACCCTCGCGGTGCCCACGTTCGCGTACTACAACGGCGCGGCGATGGGCGGCGGCGTCGAGGTCGGGCTGCACTGCTCGTACCGCACCGTCTCCAAGGCGCTGCCGGCCTTCTCGCTGCCCGAGGTCTTCCTCGGCCTGGTCCCCGGCTGGGGCGGCTGCGTGCTGCTGCCGAACCTGATCGGCGCCGACCGCGCGGTCTCGGTGATCATCGAGAACTCGCTGAACCAGAACCGCCAGCTCAAGGGCAAGCAGGTCTTCGAGCTCGGCATCGCGGACGCGCTCTTCGAGGGCGCGGACTTCCTGGAGCGGTCCCTCGTCTGGACCGCGGGCGTGCTCAACGGCACGGTCACCGTCGAGCGCCCCGAGATCGACCGCGGGGACGCCTGGGACCAGGCCGTCGCGCGCGGCCGGGCCATCGCCGACTCCAAGGTGCACGGCGCGGCCCCGGCCGCGTACCGCGCCCTGGAGATCGTCGCCGCGGCCAAGGACGGCGACCTGTCCGCCGGCTTCGACCGTGAGGACCAGGCCCTGGCGGACCTGATCATGGGCGGCGAGCTGCGCTCCGGGATCTACTCCTTCAATCTGGTCCAGAAGCGCGCCAAGCGCCCGGCCGGGGCGCCGGACAAGAACCTGGCGCGCCCGGTCACCAAGGTCGGCGTGGTGGGCGCCGGCCTGATGGCCAGCCAGCTCGCCCTGCTCTTCCTGCGCCGCCTCGAGGTGCCGGTCGTGCTGACCGACATCGACCAGGAGCGCGTCGACAAGGGTGTGGGCTACGTCCACGCCGAGATCGAGAAGCTGCTCGGCAAGGGCCGCATCAACCAGGACAAGGCCAACCGCCTGAAGGCCCTGGTCTCCGGTGTGCTGGACAAGGCGGAGGGCTTCTCCGACGCCGACTTCATCATCGAGGCCGTCTTCGAGGAGATCGGCGTCAAGCAGCAGGTGTTCGCCGAGGTCGAGGCGGTCGCCCCGGCGCACGCGATCCTCGCCACCAACACCTCGTCCCTCTCGGTCACCGAGATGGCGTCGAAGCTGAAGAACCCCGAGCGGGTCGTCGGCTTCCACTTCTTCAACCCGGTCGCGATCCTCCCGCTCCTGGAGATCGTGCGCGGCGAGAAGACGGACGACGCCTCGCTGGCCACCGCCTTCGGTGTGGCCCGCAAGCTGAAGAAGACCGCGGTGCTGGTGAAGGACGCCCCGGCGTTCGTCGTCAACCGCATCCTCACCCGCTTCATGGGCGAGATCCAGAACGTCATCGACGAGGGCACCCCGGTCGAGACGGCGGAGAAGGCCATCGAGCCGCTCGGCCTGCCGATGTCCCCGCTGGTGCTCCTGGAGCTGGTCGGCCCGGCGATCGGCCTGCACGTCTCCGAGACCCTGAACCGCGCCTTCCCGGAGCGCTTCACCGTCTCCGAGAACCTGGCGGCCGTCGTCAAGGCCGGCAAGCGCGGCTTCTACGTGTACGACACGGGCGCCCCGGTCCTCGACCCCGAGGTCGCCGCCCTCCTCAAGCAGGGCGACACCGTCCTGACCGAGCAGCAGGTCCGCGACCGCGTCCTGGACGCGGTGGCCGAGGAGATCGGCCTGATGCTGGACGAGGGCGTCGTGGCCGAGGCCCAGGACATCGACCTCTGCCTGATCACGGGTGCCGGCTGGCCCTTCCACCTGGGCGGCATCACGCCGTACCTGGACCGCGAGGGCGTCTCGGAGCGCGTGAACGGGAAGAAGTTCCTGGCGGCGGGCGTCGCGAGCGTTCCGGCGTAGCAGGGCATTCGCCCCGGGGCGGCGGGCCGTACGGGATCGATCCGTACGGCCCGTTTCCGTACCCGGCGTCAGGGGGCCGGGCTGCGCGGGACGACGACGATCGCGTTGGAGACCTTGCGCTGGCGTGCCTCGTCCGTGTCCCCGGGGTCCGAGGGGCTGTTGCGGACCTTGTCCCCGACCACCATGGTGCTCGACCCGCCGCCGTCGAGGTTGATGGCGTCCTCGGCGCCCAGGTCCACCAGCATTCCGGCGGCCTCGGTGAGGGTGGCCCCCTCGCTGACGCCCGGCCGGCGGCCGTCGAACACGACGAGCAGGAGGGTTCCGTCCGGCCGGATGCCGGCCACCGTGCGGGGCGACCGGCTGCTGACGGCCGCCTTGGAGACCCCGTTGGCCGCCGCGTTGATCCAGACCCGGCCGTGGCGCACCAGCGCGGGTCCGGCTCCGACGACCGAGGCGCCGGAGGTGTCCACCGTCCGGCCTTCCGGGTCCGTCACCCGGGACTCCACGGTGAGGGTGCGGCCCTCGGCGGCGTGCTCCCGGAGCCAGCCGGCCGCGGACCCGGTGCCCACCAGGGTGCGCCCGCCCGCGGGGACCTTGCCGCCCGAAGGGCTGCGCACGGTCTTCACGGTGCCCTTCGCGTCGAGCACCACCTCGACGCTGTGCCGGCCGGCGGCCGGGGTCCGGGCGCCCCAGGGGGCGGGGAAGTCGACGAGTTCGTCCGGGTCGGAGCAGACGCGTCCGGGCAGCGGGTCCACGGTCAGTGCGCCGGTGTCCGTGCGCCGGTCCCCGCCGACGCCCCCGCAGCCGACGATCCGCCCCGGCACCCGGTCGGTGCCGTCCACGACCGCACGGGCGCCGTCGGACGAGGTGACGTAGGTGGCGGACCGCAGCTCGGTGATCCGGGGGCGCTCGCCGCGCCGGGGCAGGACGAGGGCGGTCCGCCCGTTGGTGGCCTCGCTGAGGAAGGCGCCGTCGGAGACGTAGATGCCGAGGGGGTCGCCCTTGTAGCGCGCGGAGTCCGAGTCGAAGTAGGTGCCGTTCACCGCGGCGACCGCATGGGCCCTGCGGGCGAGGTCGAAGACCGTGTCGGTCGTCGCCACCGCGCTGCCGTGCTCGGTGCGGACGTCGGCCCGGGCGTCCGGCGCCACGGCGAGCACACTGACCCGGACCGGCTTGCCGTCGGCCAGCCTGCGCACCGACTGCCGGAACGTGATGCCGTCGGGGAGGTCTTCCGCCCGCTGCGCGCTGTCCGCGGACGGGTGGGTCGCCCGCGCCCCGCCGTCGTCCGGGGCCGCACCGGTCCGCGCGGTGCACGCGGCCGTCAGGAGGGCGAGCAGGAGCGCCGGTGTCCGCGCGGCCCGTCGTCCGTTCATGTCCCACTCCCCTGCCCCCGGACAACGAACAGGGCTCTGTCCGGGCACCGCGCGGGGATTCGCCTTGGATACCAGCCATATGACGGTTCGGATGCTATCAACAACGCGTCCGAGACCGGTCGGGCCATTCGTGATGAATTCGGGCTCGACTGGTGGCGCGAGGGCCGGATAGACTCGGACGGCTTCCGTCGGGGGCCGTGTCCGGAATCACACAGGAGCAGGCAGCGTATCTCGATGACCACAGCACTTCCTCCTCTCGTTCCGAATCGCGCGGCCACCGACCGGCGCCGGGTGGTCACCGAGACGGACACCTCGGGTCCTTTCCCCGTCGAGTACCGATTCCGGCCGGCCGATGGTGACGCCCAGCACCTGATCGTCGTGTTCTCCGGGCTCGGCGCGCCCAACGGTTATCATTTCGCGGGTAAATCCCTGATGGAGCTGCGCGCGAACATCCTGTGGATTCGGGACGACTTCGACGGCCATTACAGCTATTACATGTGCCGGAACATGGATTTCGGCATCGAGGCGTCGGTTGCCGGAGTCATCGAGCGCACGCTCGCCCGTCTCGGGCTCGGCCGGGACCGGGTGAGCCTCCTGGGCGTTTCCAAGGGCGGCAGCGCGGCTCTCTATTACGGCCTGCGGTACGGATACCGGAATATCGTCACCGTGGTGCCGCAGTTCCTGATCGGCAGCTATGTGCGCGACAGGCCGGTGACGGGTCAGTACATGCTGGGCGAATCGATGCCGCAGCAGAACGTGGATGTGCTCGACGGCGCCGTGCCGGACATGCTCAAGGCACGCGGTGGTCAGGGCCACAACATCTATCTGTTCACCTCCGAGGCCGACGAGCAGTACGAGACGGAGATCAACCCGCACCTGCAGCTGTTCTGGGCCTGCGAGAACTTCAACTTCATCCGCACGGATTCCCCGATGGTGCGCCAGCACGGCGAGGTGTCCGGATACAACATGCCGCTCATCGCCGGTGTGCTGTCGGCCCTCACGGAGGGGGCGGACCCGCGGCTGGGGTTCGTGGAGAACGGCAAACAGCAGGTCAACGAGATGGAGCGGCAGTCCTACCTGTACGAGGTGCGGGCATCGGACGCGCTGACGGCCGTGGTGAAGAAGCAGGACATCCGCGGCGCGAACATCATCCTCTCCGGAGATGCTTTCATACCCGGGGAGTCTCCTTATTCGCATTCCATGACGACGAAGAGCCTCATCATGGAGAGCGGGAGCCGTCACTTCGAATACCCCTTGGCCACGACCGAGGCGAAGTACCTGTACAGCCAGTACTTCGACCGGTTCTCCTGCGACTACCCCCACGGGGGGTTCGAGCCGGAATCGCCTTCGGGAATCTCCATGAAGGGGCTCCCGGTAGGTACGTACAACCTTTCCGTGCGTGTGACGAGTCCGGCCGAGGGGATAGACAGGCGGACCGCTCTGGTGGCTCGCCGCCCCTTCGACATCAGGCGGCCGGTCGGTGGGAATGAGGCTGTTCTGATCGGGGACGGAAAGCGGGTCCGTCTGATACGCCGCCCCATTGTCGGCCAGTTCTCACCGGAGACGGTCTTCTCGCTGGAATCCTCCTGGCTGAAGGACCGGACGCTCCATGTGGAGGGCGCGCTCTTCGTCCATGGAATCGAGGCGGGCGACCGGGGGCACGGCCAGTACTATCTGGTGCTCCAGGGCCAGGGCTCCACGCACTCGTTCCGGCTCGGAATGTCGAGCAAGGCGGCGGCGATCCGCAAGCACGTCCGGCGGGGCGATTTCGGGAACTACGACTTCGCCTATTTCGCGACGTCGGGGTACAAGGGCGTCGATCTGCAAAAGGCCGCACCGGGCGTGTACGAGGTCTATATCTCGCTGAGCACCGGTGGGTCCCTGTTCTCGGCCGCCGCCGGAAGCATCACACTGGACTGAGGGAACGGGCGGGGGAATTCGGGGCGGAGAGCCCCGGGCTCCCCCGCCCGTATTCTCACGCGCGCTCGCGCTCCTGCTCCCCCGGCCGCCCCATCACGAGCGGCACCGACATCCGGCCCGGGTCGCCGCCCGCGGTGGCGTTCATCGTGTCGATGACGTCGAAGGCCCGCCGGCAGTTGTTGGTGTCCCGCAGCACGAAGAACTCCTCGGCGCGGCGGCGGTACTCGGGCTCGACCTCGAAACCGCGGGCGATGGAGGCGATGATCTCGTCCACCGCGTGGTCCACGGTCCCGCAGGCGGGGCCGAAGCCGTCGCGGGCCAGGTCGAAGTAGCCCCGCTTGTAGTGCTTGCTGTAGAACGCCTCGTCGTCGAAGTTCGTGTAGACGATCGGCTTGCCCATGTACGCGACGTCGAAGAACACCGACGAGTAGTCGGTGACGAGCATGGCGCACTCGCGCATGGCCAGCTGCACGTCCCGGCCCGTCGAGGAGACGGTGATCGACGGGTGGTCGATCCGGAAGTGCTTCAGGTACGGGCGGATCTCGTAGTGCGGCATGAACTCCAGCTCCACGCCGTAGTACTGGAGGGCCTTGAGCAGCCTCTCGTCCCGGAGCAGCGCGGAGAAGAAGCGGTAGTACTCGGACGCGGCGAACGGTATCTCGGGCTTGGCCGCCTTGTTGTACGACGGGGCCACGATGTCGCGGCGCCAGGTGGGCATGACCAGGACCTTGCGCGGGCCGTCGATCGGCTTCAGCGCGTCGTAGCGCGGCAGTCCGGTGGCGGCCACGCGGTCGTAGCCGTACCCGCAGTGCTCGGCGTAGTAGGCGCGTTCGCTGCGGCCCGTGGTGAGGACCATGTCCACGTTGGTGACCTGGGCGTGGATGGACTGCACGACGTCGTTGTAGACGACGCCGTGCTGGAGGAAGACGCGCTTGTAGCGCAGCAGGTCGCCGTAGCCGCGCAGGAAGGCCCGCTTCGAGAGGCCCGGGAAGCCGAGGTACGCCTCCAGGTCGTAGGCGTTGATCAGCCTGGTGGCGTGCAGCAGGTAGGCGCGGTACTTCCAGGAGAGGCGGTCGACCACCTGGCCGAGGTGGTCGACCTTCGCGCGGTCCTCGGCGTCGCCGTTGATCGCGTAGAAGACCTTGCGCTTCGGCTCGTTCTCCCTGATCCACTTGAACAGGTGGTACGAGTTGTCCTGGGCCGTGTCCTCGCGCTCGCCGATGATCCAGATGTTCTTGCGGTGCAGTCGCGGATACGTCAGCCAGTACAGCAGCCGGGTACGCCAGCCGGACCGGCCGGGCAGCGAGTTGCGCACCTCCTCGCGCAGGCGGCGGAGCCGGTGGCCCGCCTTGCGGAGCGGGCCGGTGATCCGGCGCAGGGTCACGGACTCGTCGGCGGCGATGCTCAGCCGGACCCGCGACCGGCCGGACCGGTGCACGCCCTTGAAGCGGTGCAGCATCTGGCGGGCCTCGACGGCGATGTCGTGGCTGCGCTCCGCGTCGTGGACACGGACCCGGAGGGTCAGATTCCGGTTGGAGAGCGAGGCGAGGTCGCCGGGGCGGGCGGTGGCCCGCCAGCCCGCGTACCAGTCCTGTTCCTTTCGGGCGCGCCAACGGTCGCGGCGGTAGACCTGCTCGATGGGCAGGGCGGTCTCCCGGTGGCCGTCGCCGAGGACGAGTTCCAGGCGGTTGCCGAACAACTGGGCGATGTCGACTCCGGAGAGGACGAGCAGCCCCTCGAAGTGCAGGTGGTCGCCGTCGGGGACGAAGGTCTCCAGGACGGCCTTCTGCCTGTCCACCCGCAGCAGCGCGGTCGGCGTGCGGTCCGCGTCGAGGCGGCGGTGCAGCCCGTCGTCGTCGACGAACAGCCGGGGCAGGTAGGCGGGCTTGGTGTACGGGTCACAGAACAGCTCGAAGTTGCCGGTGCGCACGGCGTGGTGCTGGAGGCGCGACATCGGCACGCCCGCGTACTGGAGGATCAGGTCGTCGGGTATCGGCCGGTAGACATCGACCAGGGCGGGGAAGATCCCGGCGATCTCCGCCCGGCTCATGATCCGGTGGATGTTGCGCAGGTGCGGCTGCATGGAGCGGACCACGAAGCGCATGGCCAGCCGTCCGGCCCGGTCGTCCAGCCGCTCCGCGAGCCGGATGACGTGGCGGCAGAGGCGGATGAGTTCCTGGGTCTTGACGGGGTCGTTCCAGGCCAGGTCGAAGAGCGAGTCCCGTCGCTCGGGGTCGCGGGCGAACGAGGTGGCGGTGGGTGCGGTGGTGACCGTACCGGCGTGCAGGAGGGCGGGCACGGTGAGCCAGGCGCCCTCGAAGCCGGGGCCGTGGCCCGTGCGCAGGGCGTACCGGCGCAGCAGGGAGGTCCGGAACAGCTTGGTGCCCAGCTCGGCGGAGAAGATCAGGTAGGGCGCCTTGTGCAGCCGGTCGACGCGGGGCGCGTCGGCTCCGAAGTAGCGCTTCCAGGGCGCGTCCGCGCTGCTGCGCGGCCCGGGGAAGTTGTCCTGGTCACCGACCACCACGTCGGCGTCGCACCGGCGGGCGGCGGCCACCAGCCGGCCCAGGCAGTTCTCGCCGAGGATGTCCTGGGCGCTGGTGAACATGACGTACGGCGCGTGCACGTAGCGCAGGCCGTTGTCGTAGCTGGAGCGCGCGCCGAGCCTGATCTGCGGGACGACCTCGACGTTGCCGTGGTACGCGGCGAACTGGGCCAGCTGCGCCGAGGTGGCGTCGGTGGAGCCGTCGTCGACGAGGATCACCTGGACCGCGGCGAACTCGCGCTGGGCGAGCAGGGAGCTGAGGAACTCGTAGAGGTGGTACTCGTCGTTGTGGCAGTGCACCACGACCGCGGCCTCGTACGACTCCGGGACGGTCGCCGGTTCCGCGGCCGGGCTGTTCTGCCACCACAGCCAGGGGGTGCCGCGCGGGCGGTCGACGGTCTGCTGCTCGGTCGTCTCCGGGCGCAGCGCGAGGTTGCCGCTGACCGTCTCGTAGATCTCGTACGTGCCCCGGGGCCCGTGGTAGCGCTCGCGTGCGATGTCGAGGCCCGTGACCGCGACGGTGGTGGTGGCCCGCTCCCCGCCGTGCCGCAGCTGTACGAAGAGGTTCCAGTTGCCCGCCCGGTCGGCCGCGCCCAGGGTGGCGGCCAGGTCCACCGTCGTGTGGTAGCGGATGAACTCCTCGTCCACGTCCACGCCGGTCACCTCGAAGGAGTGGTCGGCCTTGGTGCTGCGGCGGCGGAGCACCGCGGTGAGCTCCAGCTTGTCCTTCGGCCCGACCCTGGCGAACTGGTTGCGGATGTAGCCGGTGACGTGGAGGGTGCTGTCCCGGATCTCCACGAGGGTGGCCTGGTTGAACAGCCGGGAGTCGGAGAGGCTGTTGCCGGTCAGGTCGAGGTCGGTGACGTCCAGGAAGCGTTCGGCGTCCGGCCGGCCGAGCAGCGCGGCGGACCAGTAGACCTTGTCGTCCCGGCGCACCAGGTCGGAGCTGAGCACGCTGCGGCGCTGGGTGTAGTCCGAGACGCTGAGCGCCAGGTCCACCCGGCCGTGCATCAGGCAGAACGCCCGTACGCGCTCCAGGGGCCCGCACAGGTCGTAGACCTCGGACGGCAGCGTGCGGAGGTACGGGGCCACGAAGCCGGCAAATCCTGCCCGGAACTCCGCGTCGCCCGTGCGCAGCTCGGGGGTGTACAGCCGCAGGTCGTGCGAGAGGAACTTGGCGGCCTTGTGGGCGAGCAGCTCCTGCTCGCCCTGCTGGATGAGGAAGGCGTCCGCGTACTGGTGCACCAGGACCCGGTCCCGGATGCTGCGCAGCTCCCCGCGCCGGTTGGTGATGGAGGGGGTGTCGGTCTCGCGCTCCCAGATCCACCGGTAGACGGGGGCGGCGAGCAGGGTGACGGAACGCGCGGAGTACCAGGCGACGGTCGAGAAGTACGTGTCCTCGAAGAAGAGTTCCTCGGGGAAGCGGATGCCGTGGTTGAGCAGGAAGTCCAGCCGGTACAGCTTGGCCGCCGCGATCGGGTCCTGCAGCAGGTCGGGCATGGCGCGCAGACCGCCGTCGACCGCGCGGTCGGTCCCGTAGAGCTGGGGCTGCCAGATGGTGATCTCGTCCTTGGCGAGGTTCACCCGGAGCGCGCGCCCGGCGGTGATGTCCGCGCCGGTGGCGACCGCGGAGGCCACCAGGGTCTCGCACGCCTTGAGGGGCAGTTCGTCGTCGGCGTCGAGGAACATCACGTACTGGCCGGTCGCGGCCATGATGCCGTTGTTGCGGGGCGCGCCCACGCCGCCGCTGTTCTGCGGGCGTTCGACGATCCGGACGCGGCGGTCGCCGGCCGCGAACTCGCGTGCCACCTGGAGGGTCCCGTCGGCCGACGCGTCGTCCACGACGATCACCTCGACGGCGCGGTGCGTCTGGGCCAGTGCGGACTGGAGGGCCCGGCCGAGGGTGGCGCTCGCGTTGTAGGCGGGCACCACGATCGTCACGGTGTACAGCGAGGGGTCGGCGGGCGAGGTCATCGGACGGACCCCTCGCTCTCGGCCCAGTAGGGCAGCGCGCGGAGCTGCTGCGTCTCGATGTCGGACGGGTGCGGCGTGTAGGGCCGGGGGTACGGCTGGAAGCCGAGGTCGTCGTCCTGCTCGGGAAGGGGGAACTTCTCGGTGAGGACCTGGGCCTGCTCGTCGGCGGCGTCCCCGCCCCTGCGGTGGCGTCCGCGGTGCAGGTGCTCGGCGATGACGCCGGCCTGCGAGGGCTCGGTGGCGAGCTCGTCCATGAGCCGCGTGAAGTCACGGGTGGACAGCCAGAACTTGTACATGATCACGAGCTCGAACAGGCCGAGCGCGGCGGCGGATATCGCGGTCGTCCAGAGGATCTGGCCGATCAGCGGCGCCACGATGAAGATGAACATCTGGAACTCGATGCCGCTGATCAGGTGCGGCCGGATGCGGCTGCGCAGCAGGGCCTGCCGGAAGCGCGTATACCAGGGGAAGCGGTTGCGGAACTGGGCGTGCAGGTCGACCACCTCACCGGCCTGCTGCTTGAGGACCTCGGCCTCGACGCCCGGGTTCTCCCGGAGCAGGTCCTCGATGAAGACCACCTTGGGCTGGTCGGCCGTCTCCGCCGCCTCCCGCCGGGCCTGCTCGTCCTCCAGCGCCTTGCGCTCCAGCGTGACCTTCTCGATCTTCATGCGCATGGACATGCGCATCTTGTAGATCTGCAGGGCGTCGACGTACCGGAGCATGTCGAGGAAGACGACGGCCAGGGCGGCGAGCAGGTAGAGCTCGTTGTGGGTGCGCAGGTACTGGCCGCCCATCAGGGCGAGCGCGCAGAAGAGGACCCGGATGCGGTCGAAGACGTAGTCGAGCCAGCCGCCGAAGACGGTGCCGTTGCCCTTGAGGCGGGCGAGTTTGCCGTCGATGCAGTCGAGGATGAAGCTCAGGTGGTAGAGGGCCGCCCCGATGACGAGCGAGGGGGTGTCGCCCTTGAGGAAGAAGTACGCGGAGCCGAGGCCCACGAAGAGAGCGGACCAGGTGACGCGGTTCGGGGTGATGAATCTGAACTTGGCCATCCCGATCAGCATGCGCGTGGCGACGGGGTCGACCAGCAGGACGGTCCACCATGCATCGCGCTTCTTGCATGTCAGCTTCTGAACGGCGCGCAGCGACAGCTTCCCCATAACCCCTCAGACAAACACGACTCACGCGGTCAACGCGGCCCCATCGGCCTGCAAAAAGTCGCAATCAAGGGGCGTTCACATAATGGACACAGGAGCTTCACCTGTGATCCACATAAAGACAGGATTAGACCCTACCAAGATCAAGGTTGATCCCGAAACCATCAATCATGATCAGGCAGGCGCGCGCGACCGCCCCCGGGCCACAGGTCAGCCTCCCGCGACCACGGTCCACTGGGCGAAGACGAGGCCGGCTTCCCCCTGCACCTGACGGGTGATCCTCAGCCGCCCGTCGTCCCCCAGCACCGCGACGACCGCCCGGCCGAGGCCGTCCACCGCCACGGCCGGCGGCACCACCGAGGTCTCCCCCGCGTCGAACCACCACACGCCGCTCTCCGGCCGTCCGTCCGCGTGCGCGCCCACCAGGCACGCACCGGACTCCCCCGACCGCACCAGCACCGTGCAGCCCCAGCCCTGGATGTCCACACCGGCGACCCCGGCCACCGGCCCCGTACCGTCCGGCCCTCCCAGGCTCACCGCACCGGCCCCCGGCACCTGCACGCAGACCTCGTTGCTCCCCGCGTACCGGTAGCGCACCGTCCCCGCTTCGGGGGCCGCCGACAGGCTGCCGGGGGACGGGCTGACCGCGCCCGCGGCGTCCGCCGCCCACTCGCCTCCCGGCGTCGCGCGGTGCCACCGGACGGCCGCGGCCGCGTCCCTGACCCGGGCCCAGACCTCGGGGACCCCCGCGTCACCGGTGAGGGCGACCAGCTCGTCGGCGACCATGACGCCGCGCAGGTGCTGCCAGGCGCTCCATCGGCCGTCCGCCCCCTGGCGTCGGGTACTGATGCTGTGGCCGACGTTGCGCACGAAGACGTGGAGGCCCCCCTCGGCGTCGAAGGCCGCGGCGGGGAAACCGGCCTGGCGGCTCTTGGCCGGGTCGTTTCCGTGCGGGTTGCCCGCGGAGTGCCAGGGGCCCAGCGGGCGCCCGCTCTGGTACTGGGTCGCGTGGACCATCTCGACGAACTTCTCGCCGTCCGGCCGCTTCCGGCGGCGCAGACCGAAGAGGTGCACATAGCCCTGGGCGTCCTGGACGACGTCCAGGCCGGGCAGCAGGTCGGGTCCGTCGAGGAGTTCGGGACCGGTCCACTCGTCGGCGCCCGCGCGGACCTCGGTCCAGCGCAGCACCCCGGCCGCCGACGGCAGGTAGGCGGAGAGCCGCCCGTCCACCCCCCTGACGAGCCAGCGCAGCGGCAGCGGGTGACGGGCACTCGCACGAACCCCCAGCGAGGCCGACGCCCCGGCACGATGGCACCGGACGAACACCGGGGCCCCGCACTCCCGCTGGTAGGTGCGCGCGGCGGAGACCGTGGCACGCGCCACGCTGCCGCGCAGCGGCGGCTCGGTGACGACCGGGCGGTTGGCCTCCAGGTCGATCGAGGAGTGCCCGGGGTCCGGGTCCAGGGTGGTCACCAGCAGCGGCCGCAGCTCGCGGAGGGCGTCGAGCACGGAAGCGGTGATCTTGCCCGGTTCGGCGTCGATCACCCAGGGCTCGTCCGCCACCCGGACCCCGCGTGCCGCGGCCTCGGCCACGGCACGGCCGAACGCGGCCCGTTCGTCCGGAGTGCCGGGCTGGGCACAGACGACATCGACCACCGGACCGGCCGGCCGTTGCAGCGCCAGCGGCTCCACGGCGTCCCCCGGCGTCGCGACCACGATCGCCACGCCACCCGCGTCGCCGGCCCGGGCCGTGCGCACGCGGTCGCGTGCCGGCCGGCGGCGCTCCGACCGGCGCTCCCCTCTGCGTGCCATGCGCTGCGCCCCCCTCGTGTGTGGAGCCGGGCTGATGGACATCCCGGCTCACAAGAAGATATGCACTCTCGCCCCGGTCAGGAAATCCACCCATAGCGCTGCGATGTCCGCCGGATTCCGTCATACATGATCGTTTTCGCCCTCGACCGGTCACCAACACCCCGCCCCGGACCGCCCGGTCTGTCACAGTTACGCGACAGCCTTCGTACGTACACCTGATCGACTGCTTATAGTGCTCATCCCGGGAAAACGAGGACCGGCTCCACCCCCCACCCGAGTCCCACCCCCACCACCTGCGCCCTGACCAGGCCACAAGCTGTGAGGACTCACTCAGGATGAGCCAAGACGACACCACCCCCGGCCAGGGGAGTTCCCCGGAGACCCCCCGCCGCCGCGGGCGCAAGCGGGTCCGGACGCGGGGCCAGCGAATACGGCGGGTGATCCTGATCTCGTCCCTGGTGCTCGTCGTCGCCGCCGGCGGCACCGCGTGGTGGTTCTGGAGCCACCTCAACGGCAACATCAAGGGCGTCGACATCAACAAGGCGCTCGGTGAGGACCGCCCCGAGAAGCTCCCGACCAGCGGGCAGAACCTGCTGGTCCTGGGGTCCGACTCGCGGGCCGGCTCGGAGAACAAGGAGCTGGGCGGCGGGGCCGGGGTCAGCGGCGCCCGGTCCGACACGGCGCTCGTCGTGCACATTCCGGAGGGCCGCGACAAGGCCATCGCCGTCTCCATCCCGCGCGACACCCTGGTGACCCGGCCCGAGTGCACCAAGGGCGACGGCTCCACGGTCGCGGGCAAGGACCGTGTGATGTTCAACTCGGTCTACTCGCAGGTCGGTCCGGCGTGTGTGGTCAAGACCGTCGAGAAGATGTCCGGGGTGCGCATCGACCACTACCTGGAGATCAACTTCGCCGGGTTCAAGGGGCTCGTGGACGCCATCGGCGGGGTGAACATCGACGTCAAGGAGCCCATCCACGACAAGAAGACCGGGCTGAACGTCGACGCCGGACCGCACAAGTTCGACGGCACCGAGTCCCTGAAGTTCGTCCGCACCCGGTACAGCCTCAGCGACGGCACCGACCTGAGCCGCATCGGCCTCCAGCAGCAGTTCCTCATGGCGCTGCTCAAGGAGGTCAAGAGCCAGGACCTGCTGGGCAGCCCGACGAGCGCCTACAAGATCGCCAACTCGGCCACGGCGGCCCTGACCACCGACGACGAGCTGGCCTCGCTCACCTCGCTCGCGAAGTTCGCCCGGTCCATGAACGGCGTCGACCCGGACACGATGGAGACGATCATGCTCCCCGTCGAGTACGACAAGATCGACCACAACCGCGTCGTCGCCGTCGAGTCGCGGGCGAACGCGCTGTGGAAGGCGATCCGCGAGGACGCCCCCATCCCGGAGTCCGCCAAGAAGTCCCCGGCGCTCGGACAGGGCTGATCCGGACGAGAGGCCCTACGGCCCCGGGAACGCTCCCGGGGCCGTACGCGTCACCCGGACCGGCGCGTACGGCTCAGACCCGCCGGGCCGGTCCCAGCGCGAGCCCCGGTTCGTCGTTCTGCCGGGCCACGTAGAGCCCGCCGCGCTCGCCGATCATCGCGAGCACCACGCGCCCCTCGCCGTCGAGCGCCAGCGCCGGGGGCGCCGAGGTGCGTTCGCCCGTCGCGGCCCACCACAGGCCGCCCGCCTCGTTCTCCGTACCGCAGGCCGCGAGCATCACGCGGCCGTCGCGGGTGCGGTGGGCGAGCACCGTGCAGTCGTAGTCGTCCAGCTCGGCGCGGAGCACGGCGACCGGGCCCTCGGCCGGGGTGTCCCCGATCGTGATGGGCGGGGCGTCCAGACGGGTGGCGACCAGGGTGCCGGTGGTGGCGTCGGTCCAGTAGAAGGTGTTGCGGTCGGGCGCGGTCTCCAGCACGCTCACCGCGCCCCCGGCGATCTTGACGGTCAGGTTGTCGCCCTTCTGGAAGGCGCCGCCCGGCTCGGCCTGAGCCCACCGCATGGCCTTGTTGGTGCCGGGGACCAGGAGCTCCATGCGGCCCGACTCGGCGACCGCGACGGCCATCGTCTCCTTGCCCAGGGTGCCCCTGAGGTCCTTCCACGCCTCCCACTTGCCGTTCTTCGCCTCGCGGCGCAGCATCATGCCACCGTTGGCGTTGCGCACGAAGACGTGGACCATGCCGGTCGGGGCGACGGCGGCGGCCGGCGGGCCGATGCGGGCGGCGCGCTCGTCGCCGTCCTTGTACGGATTGCCCACGGTCCGCCACGTGGTGACCGGGCGGCCCGTCTGGTACTGGATGGCGTGCACGAGGTCGACCTGCGGCTGCTCCTCGTCGCCGTGCACCGTGCGGCGGCCGATGAAGTGGACGTAGCCGTCCGGGCCCTGGGCGACGCCGAGGTGGGTCAGGTGCGGGGCCGGGAAGAACTCGGGGCCCTGCCAGCCGGGGCCGCCGGGGCGCTCCTCGGTCCAGCGCAGGAGCCCGTCCTCGGTGCGGGCGTAGGCGGTGAGCCTGCCGTCCTTGCCACGCACGAGCCAGCGTCCGTCGACCGGGGTCTCGCCGGTGCCACGGGCGCTTTCGACGTCTCGCAGGGCGTCGTCGCCCTTGCCCGAGGCGCTCCCCTGGGCACGTCTCGACCTGACTCGCATGTCGTGGCGTCTTCCTTCCGTGATGGTCCGCCCCCGATCTGCGGCTTTGTGTCACGACCGGCATCCGGAAGGCGGGGAGCACCCATCATAGAATCACCGTTCGAACCCTTGGAATCACCGCGTCCGCACCGCTTGCGCGGGGATTCGGCGCGCCCCGGCATGACACTCTTGCCGCATGACGAACCCGCTGCCCCTGGTGATCGTCGACGCCGCCAATGTCGTCGGGTCCGTCCCGGACGGCTGGTGGCGCGACCGGTGGGGCGCGGCCGAGCGGCTGCGCGACTCGCTGGTGCCCTTCGCTTCCGACGGCCTGCCCGGTGTGCCCGGCCCCGTCGAGCTGGTGCTGGTGGTCGAGGGGCGGGCCCGGGACGTCGCGCCGGTGCCCGGGGTGCGGGTGGAGGCGGCCCCGGGCAGCGGTGACGACCTGATCGTGGAGCTCGCGGCCGGGGCCGCGCCCCGCCCCTGTGTCGTCGTCACCGCCGACCGGGAGCTGCGCCGCCGGGTCGAGGCGCACGGGGCGCGGTGCGCGGGGCCGCGTACGGTGCGGCCCTGAGGGTCAGACCCGTTCGCGGTTCACCCGGCTGTGCGAGCGGCCGTACGCGAAGTAGATGACCACGCCGATCACCATCCAGACGCCGAACCGCAGCCACGTCTCGGCCGGCAGGTTGAGCATCAGCCAGACCGAGGCGGCCACCGACAGGACCGGGACCAGCGGCACCCACGGCGTGCGGAAGGCGCGGTGCAGGTCCGGGCGGGTGCGGCGGAGCACGATGACGCCGAGCGCGACGACCACGAAGGCGAAGAGCGTACCGATGTTCACCAGCGTGGCGAGCTCGTTGATGCTGGTCACCCCGGCGACGACGGCGATGACCACGCCGAGCAGGATGGTCGGGCGGTACGGGGTGCGGAAGCGCGGGTGCGTCTTGGAGAAGAACCTCGGGAGCAGGCCGTCGCGACTCATCGCGAAGAACACCCGGGTCTGGCCGAGCAGCAGGATCATGCAGACCGTGGTGAGGCCGACGGCGGCACCGAAGCTGATGACGCCCGCGTAGAAGGGATGCCCGACGGCCTTGAAGGCGTCGGCGAGCGGGGCGCTGACGGACAGCTCGGTGTAGTGCTGCATGCCCGTGACGACGATCGAGACGGCGACGTACAGCACGGTGCAGATGAACAGCGAGGCCAGGATGCCGCGCGGCATGTCGCGCTGCGGCAGCTTCGTCTCCTCCGCGGCCGTGGCGACGACGTCGAAGCCGATGAAGGCGAAGAAGACGATGGAGGCGGCGGTGAAGATGCCCATGACGCCGAAGTTCGTCGGGGCGTAGCCGAAGATCAGCTGGACCAGTGGGGCGTCGAGCCCGGAGCCGGAGGGCTGGGGCTCGGCGTCGGGGATGAACGGCGAGTAGTTCGCGGTGTCGATGAAGAACAGGCCCGCGATGATGACGATCAGGACGACGGCGATCTTTACGGCGACCACCACCGTGGTGACCCGCGCCGAGAGCTTCATGCCCAGCACCAGGATCACGGTCAGGACCAGCACCAGGGCGAAGGCCAGGATGTCGAAGCCGAAGCCGTCCGCCACGTCCGGCCCGGCCAGCACGTCCGGCAGGTGCCAGCCCGCGTTGTCCAGGAGCGAGCGGACGTAGCCGGACCAGCCGACCGCCACCACCGCCGTGCCCAGAGCGAACTCAAGCACCAGGTCCCAGCCGATGATCCAGGCGACCAGTTCGCCGAGCGAGGCGTACGAGAAGGTGTACGCGGACCCCGCGACCGGCACGGTGGACGCGAACTCCGCGTAGCACAGGGCGGCCAGCGCGCAGACGACACCGGCGACGACGAAGGCGATGGCGGTGGCCGGGCCGGCCGTCTCCTTGGCGACCTTGCCGGTGAGGACGAAGATGCCGGTGCCGATGACGACGCCGACCCCGAAGACCGTGAGGTCGAGGGCCGAGAGCGACTTCTTGAGGGCGTGCTCCGGCTCCTCGGTGTCGCGGATGGACTGCTCGACCGTCTTGGTCCTGAACAGCCCGTTCCCGCTCGGGGGCAGGTCCTGCTGCGTGCTCACCGGCGTACCTCCACGCACTCGTCGTGCACGCCATGTTCCGGACCCGGCCCCGTCACCCGTTCGCGGCACGCCTGGGGCGGCCGTATTTCACGCGAACGGGCCGGTCGGACCACTCGTTACGGGTGGTCCGACCGGCCCGTCCGGCCGAAGCTGCGGTGCGCGTCAGTCCCGGACGCGCTCCGCGACGGTGCGGTCCTCCGCCGTCTCGTAGCGCCCGTCCAGCTTGGCGACCAGGCCGGTGACCTGGCGGGCGATGTCCGGGGCGGTCAGCCCGATCTCGGCCAGGACCTCCTTGCGGGAGGCGTGGTCGAGGAAGACCGGCGGGATGCCGAAGTCGCGCAGCGGCACGTCGACGTCCGCGTCGCGCAGCGCCTGGGAGACCGCGGAGCCGACGCCGCCCACCCTGCTGTTGTCCTCGACGGTGACGACGACGCGGTGCTGCGCGGCGAGCGGGGCCAGGGCCTCGTCCACGGGCTTCACCCAGCGCGGGTCCACGACGGTCGTGGAGATGCCCTGGGCGTCGAGCAGGTCGGCGATCTCCAGGCACATCGGGGCGAGCGCGCCGACGGAGACGAGCAGCACGTCGGGCCGCGCGGCGCCCGGCTCGCGCAGCACGTCCATGCCGCCCACCGTGGAGACGGCCTTGACCGAGGGGCCGACGGCGCCCTTCGAGAAGCGGACGACCGTGGGTGCGTCGTCCACCTCGACGGCCTCGCGCAGCTGGGCGCGGACCTGGTCGGCGTCGCGCGGGGCGGCGATCCGCAGGCCGGGCACGACCTGGAGGATCGACATGTCCCACATGCCGTTGTGCGAGGCGCCGTCCGTGCCGGTGATGCCGGCCCGGTCCAGGACGAAGGTGACCCCGCACTTGTGCAGGGCGACGTCCATCAGGACCTGGTCGAAGGCGCGGTTGAGGAAGGTGGCGTACACCGCGAAGACCGGGTGGAGGCCGCCGGTGGCGAGGCCGGCCGCGGAGACCGCGCCGTGCTGCTCGGCGATGCCGACGTCGTAGATCCGGTCCGGGAACTCCTTCTCGAACCCGGTCAGGCCGACCGGCTGGAGCATGGCCGCGGTGATCGCGACGATGTCCTCGCGCTCGTGGCCGAGCTTGACCATCTCCTCGCCGAACACCGAGGTCCAGTCGAGGCCGGAGGTGGCGACGGGCAGGCCCGTGTCGGGGTGGATCTTGCCGACGGCGTGGAAGCGGTCGGCCTCGTCCTGGAGGGCGGGGGTGTAGCCGCGGCCCTTCTCCGTGAGGCAGTGCACGATGACCGGGCCGCCGAAGCGCTTGGCGCGCTGGAGCGCGGACTCCAGGGCCTCGATGTCGTGGCCGTCGATCGGGCCGACGTACTTGAGGCCGAGGTCCTCGAACATGCCCTGCGGGGCGATGAAGTCCTTCAGGCCCTTCTTGGCGCCGTGCAGCGTCTCGTACAGCGGCTTGCCGACGACGGGGGTGCGCTCCAGGAGGTCCTTGCCGCGGGCCAGGAAGCGTTCGTAGCCGTCGGTGGTGCGCAGGGTGGCCAGGTGGTTGGCGAGTCCGCCGATCGTGGGCGCGTAGGAGCGCTCGTTGTCGTTGACGACGATGACGAGCGGGCGGTCCTTGGCGGCGGCGATGTTGTTCAGCGCCTCCCAGGCCATGCCGCCGGTGAGGGCCCCGTCGCCGATGACGGCGACGACGTGGTCGTCCTTGCCGCGGACCTCGTTGGCCTTGGCGAGGCCGTCGGCCCAGCCGAGGACGGTGGAGGCGTGCGAGTTCTCGATGACGTCGTGCTCGGACTCGGCGCGCGAGGGGTAGCCGGAGAGGCCGCCCTTGCTCTTGAGCCTGCTGAAGTCCTGGCGGCCGGTGAGGAGCTTGTGCACGTAGCTCTGGTGGCCGGTGTCGAAGAGGACCTTGTCCTTCGGCGAGTCGAAGACCCGGTGCAGGGCGATGGTGAGCTCGACCACACCGAGGTTGGGTCCGAGGTGTCCGCCGGTCTTGGAGACCGCGTCGACCAGGAAGGTCCGGATCTCCTCGGCGAGCTGCTCCAGCTGCTCGGGAGTGAGCCGGTCGAGGTCACGCGGTCCGCCGATGCGGGTCAGCAGATCCCATCCGTCGCCCACCACCGCCCGTGCGTGACGCGCTTCGCGCGGCTGTGTCACCGTGCCTCCTTGCGATTGTGCTGGTCGAGCATGCCGATCCGATGAGTCTAACGGCCTCCCCCCGAAGCGGGAGTCGGGGCGTGCTGCCCCTTCCGTGCCGGTACGCGCCGGAGCCCGGCGCCCTCCGTGGGGGCGCCGGGCTCCGGCGGGTGGTGCGCAGGGCGCGCGGCCTGCGGTGTCGCGCCGTGCGCTACGCGCGGCCCGCTGTCTTCTGCGTCTTGCGGGAGACCGAGTCGATGATCACGGCGATGAGGAGGACCGCACCGGTGATCATGTACTGGATCGCGTTGGACGACAGGTTCATCTGGTTGAGGCCCTGGACGATCGACTGGATGACCAGGATGCCCAGGAGCGCCGACCAGACCTTGCCGCGTCCGCCGAACAGGGACGTACCGCCGATGACGGCCGCTGCGATGCACATCATGAGCTGGTTGCCGCCACCGAGCGAGCGGTCGGCGCCGCCGGTCGCGGAGGCCAGGAAGAGACCGCCGACCGCGCCGAGCGTGCCGGAGATCATGAACACCGAGATGCGGATCCAGGACACGTTGATACCGGCACGGCGCGCGGCCTCGACGCCGCCGCCGACCGCGAAGACCTGACGGCCGTACGTGGTGCGGCGCAGCACGAAGTCGGTGATGACCAGGATCGCGAGGAAGATCACCAGGGAGAGCGGGAGGCCCTGCTCCTGGTTGAACGCGTACGCGGCGAGGAGGGACAGCACGGCGAGCAGCGCGGTGCGCAGGATGATCTCGCTCTGCGGGCGGGACGGCAGCTCGGCGGCCTTGCGGCGCCGCGCGTCGCGCAGTTGCGTGAGGTAGAAGAGGACGATCACGACCACGGCGAGGCCGTAGGCGGCGGCGACGTCCTCGAAGTAGTAGCTGGTCAGGTCGCGGACGAAGCTGCCGAGCGGGGTGGTGATGGTGGACTTCTCACCCATCACCCAGGTCTGCATGCCGGCCCAGCCCAGGAAGCCCGCCAGGGTCACGACGAACGCGGGCACACCGATCTTGGCGAAGACGATGCCGTGGAAGGCGCCGATGACCGTGCCGGAGAGGATGCCGACCACGATGGCGAGGCCGTCGGGCATGTCCGTGCCGAGGACGGCCCACACCGCGCCGGCGAGACCGGCGACGGAGCCGACCGCGAGGTCGATCTCGCCGAGCAGCAGGACGAAGACGATGCCCACGGCCATGATGCCGGGGCCCGCCGCGTACAGCGTGATCTGGTCGAGGTTGTACGAGGTGAGGAAGTTGCCGGTCTCGGCCTGGAAGACGATGCCGATGATGATCAGGCCCACCACGACGGGCAGCGAGCCGATCTCGCCCGAGCGCACCTTGCGCTTGAACTCGGTCCAGTAGCCCTTGAAGCCCTGCTCGCGGACGAGCAGCCGGGGGTCCACGACCCGTACCGCGCCCTCCGCGGCCGCGGGAGCGTCGGTGGTCTCCGCCTGGGCCGGGATCTTGGCCGAGGTCTCGTTGGTGTTGCTCACTTGGATGCCTCCGCGCTGCGCGACTTGCGGCGGGTCACGGCGTTGTCCGTGGCGCCCGTGATCGCGGCGATGATTTCTTCGTGGCTGGTCGTGGCCACGGGGAAGACGCCGTTGTTGTGGCCGAGTCGCAGCACGGCGACCTTGTCGGCCACGGCCTTCACATCGGCCATGTTGTGGCTGATGAGGATGACGCCGAGGTTCTGCTCGCGCAGTCGCTCGACCAGGTCGAGGACCTGTGCGGTCTGCTCGACGCCGAGGGCCGCGGTGGGCTCGTCCAGGATCACGATCTTGGGGTTGCCGACCAGGGCGCGGGCGATGGCCACGACCTGGCGCTGGCCGCCGGAGAGCGCGGCGACCGGGATGCGGACGCTGGGGATGCGGATGGAGAGGGTGGACAGGAGGTCCTGGGCCCGCTTCTCCATGGCGACCTCGTCGAGGACGCCGCCCTTCTTGATCTCGCGCCCGAGGAAGAGGTTGGCGACGACGTCCAGGTTGTCGCAGAGCGCGAGGTCCTGGTAGACGGTGGCGACGCCGAGGTTCTGGGCGTCGTGCGGACGGCTGATGTCCACCTTCGCGCCCTCCCACTCGATGACGCCCTCATCGATGGGGTGCACGCCGGCGATCGTCTTGACCAGCGTGGACTTTCCGGCACCGTTGTCGCCGACGAGGGCGACCACTTCTCCGGCGTGGACTTCGAGATCGACACCGGAGAGGACCTGGACCGCTCCGAATCGCTTGAAGACTCCACGCAACGCCAGCACGGGCGTCTGTGACACGTGAACCATCTCCTTCGCCGCCTGACCGGCGGGGATGTGCCGCCTGACCGGCGGAGACGCCGCGCCGCGAGGGCAGCGTCGGCATACGGGAAGCACTGGGGGGTGAAGAGTGTCCGGCACCCGGCCGGAAGCGGGGTGTGAGCCGGCCGGGGCCGGACAGTCATGGGGCGGGCGGCTTCCGCCGTGCGGGGCGGAAGGGGGCCCGTACGCGCCGGGGCCGGCCGGCCCCGGCGCGAGGAGGGACTACTTGATGCCCAGCGCGGTGCACTTGGCGGCGATGTCCTTGACGCAGACGTCGGCGACCTTGTAGATGCCGTCCTTGATCACGGTGGACTGGATGTTGTCCTTGTTCACCACGGTCGGCTCGAGCAGCGTGGACGGAACGCCGTCCGTCTCGCCCTGGGCGCCGATGTCCTTGCCCTGGAGCAGGTTGACGGCGAACTTGGCGGCCTCGGGGGCCAGCTGCTTCGGCGACTTGTAGATCGTGAAGGTCTGCGTACCGGCGATGATCCGCTGGATGCCGGGGAGCTCGGCGTCCTGGCCGCCCACCGGGATGTCCTTGATGCCGGCGTTGGTCAGGGAGGTGATGATGCCGCCCGCCATGCCGTCGTTGGCGGAGTAGACGGCGTCGATCTTGCCCTTGCCGACCGAGGAGATGGCGGCGGTCATCTTCTCGCCGGCGATCTTCGGGTCCCACTCGCCGGACGCCTCGTAGGCGATCTTGATCTTGCCGTCGAGGGACGCGTGGGCGCCCTTCTTGAACAGACCGGCGTTCGGGTCCTTCTCGTCGCCGTTGATCATGACGAGGTTGGCCTTGGCGGCCTTGGCGCCGAGGGCGTCGAGGACGGCCTGGCCCTGGAGGCGGCCGATCTTCTCGTTGTCGTGGCTGACGTAGGCGTCGGCACCGGCGATGGCGCGGTCGTACGCGACGACCTTGACGCCCTTCTTGTGGGCGGCTTCGACCCAGGCGGCGGACTTCTCGGCGTCGACCGAGGAGATCGCGATGACCTTGATGCCGTCGGCGATCTGCTGCTCGAACTGCTGCTTCTGCTGGCCGACGTCACCGCCCGCGTTGTTGTAGACGACCTCGCAGTCGGCGCAGTCCTTCTTGACCGCCTCGATGAACAGCGGCTTGTCCAGCGTCTCGTAGCGGGCGGTCTTGTTCTCCGGGAGCAGCAGACCGATCTTGGTCTTGCTGCCCGAGTCCGCCGAGTCCTTCTTGTCGTCGCCGGCCTTGCCGCAAGCGGCGAGGGAGACGGCCATCGAAACGGCGGCCGTGCCTATGACGATGCGTCGCGTCATTGCGTTCATTGGGGGTTTGCCTCCCTGACGAGGCCGCAACGTCGCGGCCGAGGTGGCTGGAAGTCAACTCGGCCGCGAGGGCGGCGTCAAGGAGTAAATCCTTAACGAGATGACAACGGTGCCATTCGTTATCTAAGTGAAGGCAGGAGTGGCCGCGGGGAGGGTGCTCTCCAAAAGGGTTGAATCCCCCATCTCGCTGAGGACGAGCGCCAGTGCGCCCAGCACCTCGGCACGGCCCCCCAGGGCCCCCGGGAGCACGGACAACTGCCGGGCCGCGCTGGGGATCGCGTAGCGCGACACGGAGTCCCTGATGGGCCCCAGGACCAGCTCCCCGGCCTCCGCCAGCGAGCCGCCGAGCACCACGCGGCTCGGGTTCAGCAGATTGCAGAGGTTGGCCACCCCGCTGCCGATGTGGCGCCCGACGTCGCCGATCACCCGCCGGCACCCCGGATCCCCCTCGCGGGCCAGCTGGACCACCCGCTCCATGGTGAGATCGGGGCCGTGGCTGGGCTGGAGCAGGGGCAGGACGTAGCGCGCGGCCGTGAAGGTCTCCAGGCAGCCGCGGTTGCCGCAGCGGCAGACCGGGCCCGACTCGTCGAGGGTGATGTGGCCGATCTCGCCGGCCGTGCCGCCCGGGCCCCGGTAGATGTGCCCGTCGATCACCAGACCGGCGCCGACACCGCTCGCGACCTTGATGTACGCGAGGTCCCTGACCCCCCGGCCGCTCCCCCAGACCAGCTCGCCCAGGGCTCCGAGGTTGGCGTCGTTGTCCACGTACACCGGGACGCCGAGGCGCGAGGAGAGCTCCTCGCTGGGGTTGATGCCCGTCCACCCCGGCAGGATCGACGTCGAGCCCAGGGTGCCGGACTCGACGTCGATCGGGCCGGGTACACCGAGGCCCACCCCGATGACCTTGCCCGGGCTGATCCCGGTCGTCTCGATCAGCCGGTTGACCAGCTGTTCCGCCCGCCCGAAGCCCTCGGCGGAGGAGGCGTCGACGTCCAGCGGCTCGGACTCCTCGGCGAGCACCTGGTGGGCCAGGTTGCCGACGGCCACCCGCAGGTGGGTGTGGCCGAAGTCGACGCCGATCACGATGCCCGCGTCGCCGCTCAGCGAGACGCTGCGGGCCCGCCGGCCGCCCGCCGAGGTGGGGGTCACCTCGACCGTGCCGCTGTCCTTCAGTTCACGAACGATATTGGAGACGGTGGCCGCGGAGAGGCCCGTGCTCCTGGCGATCTCCGCCTGGGTGAGCGAACCAGCCATGCGTACGGCGCGCACGACCCGCTCAAGGTTGGCGCGATGCAGAGACGTCTGCGACCCCGGAGTCTCCATCGACTCACTCACTCCTGCCATATTCTCCAACATGTGAACTCTAAGCTGACCGTTTTCGGGCGGGCCCCGTCAAGACCTTGAGCAGTCGGAGCCACCGATGAGCACCGGCCCCGGGCCCGGCGGCCCGGGCGAACTCCCCCGTACGCAGACGAACCGCCCGCCGGCTGGGATGCCGGCGGGCGGTTCGTTTCGTTCGTGAAGTGCGTTCGGGCCGTACGGGGCTTTACTTCACCGCCCCCGCGGTCAGCCCCGCCACCACCTGGCGCTGGAAGATGATGTAGGCCGCGAGGACCGGCAGCATCGCCATCACCAGACCGGCGAAGAGCCCGGACCAGTCGCCCTTGTAGCCCTGGCTGCTGGCGAGTTCGACCAGTCCCTGCGAGAGCACCCGGTACTTCGGGTCGGTGTTCAGCACCGTCGGCAGCATGTACTGGTTCCACTGGCCCAGGAAGTTGAAGATGCCGACGCTGATCAGCCCGGGCTTGGCCATCGGCAGCATGACCTGGAAGAACGTCCGGGTGTGCGAGGCCCCGTCGATCATCGCCGCTTCCGCCACCGAGCCCGGCAGCGTCCGGAAGAAGGAGGTGAGGAAGAAGACGGTGAAGGGCAGCGAGTACGCGATGTAGACCAGGATCAGTCCGTGCCGCGTGTTCAGCATCCCCATGTTGTTCATCACGAAGAACAGCGGGACCAGCGCCAGGATGATCGGGAAGCTCATCCCGCCGATGAACAGGTAGTAGATGAAGCGGTTGCCCGGGAAGTCGAACCGGGCCAGCACATAGGCCGCCATCGAGCCGAGCAGCAGCGTGCCGACGAGCGAACAGCCCACCACCACGATCGTGTTGAAGAAGTAGTCGCTCATGTGCGCCTGGCTCCAGGCGCGCGACCAGTTCTCGAAGTGGAGCTTGTCCGGCAGCGCCCACGGCGTGGACAGGATCGAGTCGTCGTCCTTGAACGACGACATGATCGCCCAGAGCAGTGGCATGACCACCAGGATCGCCCAGATGATCAGCACGCCGTGCGAGAAGACGTTGAGGGTCTTGCCCTCGCTGTTCTTCTCCTTGCCCGCCGGGGCGGGCGACTTGGACACGGGGGCCGGATCCGTCGCCGCGACCACGGGAGGGGTTTCAGTGGCCTTCACGCGTGCTCACCTCGTACTACTGTCGAGCCGGCCGCCGCGGCCGGGCTGTCTTGCCTGCTGGGGGTCCGGGGAACGCGCCCCGCGGAGCGGGGCATCAGAACTCCAGCCGCTCGCGCCGGCCCAGCCGCATCACGACGGCGGCGAACGCCATGGTGACGATGAGCAGTCCGACACCGATCGTCGTCGCGTATCCGGCCTGACCGTCGCGGAAGGCGGTCTGGTAGACGTACAGCGGCAGGATCGACGTCGAGTAGTCGGGGCCACCGGGGCCGACCGTCATGACCTGGACGGCCGTGAACGCCTCGACGCCGAGGGCCAGGATGCCCATGTAGACCCAGCCCGACTGGATGGTGTCCCAGAGCAGCGGGACGGTGATCTTGAAGAACGTCGTGATGCGGTTCGCCCCGTCCAGGAGCGCCGCCTCGTAGAAGTCCTTGGGAATGGACGCCATTCCGGCCGAGAAGAGGACGACGAAGAAGCCGACCGTCGACCAGACCAGCACCACCATGACGCAGATCAGCGCCAGATTCGGATCGCCCAGCCAGTCCGGCTGGACGGAGTCGAGACCGATCCCCTTCAGCGCCGAATTCACCATGCCGGAACGCGGGTTGTACGCGAACTGGAACAGCAGGGCGACGATGACGATCGACAGGACCTGCGGGAAGAAGTAGGCGATCTTGTAGAAGCCCGATCCCCGCACGCCGGCGACCGCGGCGTTCTTCCGCCGACGGCCTCCGACGTTGAGCATGAAGGCGAAGAAGAGCGCGAGGCCCAGCGTCACCAGCGGCAGCACCAGCACGAGAATCACGCTGTGCTGGAGCGACTTCCAGAAGATGTCGTCCTTCAGCATCCTGGAGTAGTTGCCGAAGCCGACCATCTTGAAGTCGGGGCTCAGTCCGGTCCAGTCCGTGAAGGAATAGTAGATGGCCTGGATGAACGGCCAGATGACGAAGACCGCATACAACACCAAGGGGACTACCAGGAACCCCACAATGAACCGGTACTTGCCGTGCTGCATCGTTTACCGACCCCGATCTTTCCGCGGGTGCCGCCGCTGGTGACGGTTGCTCACTGGTGCTTGTAGTGCTTGATGGACTGGTCCTTGGCCGCCGCGTCCGCGAATGCCTGGATCTTCTTGATGGCCTCGGCCGGGGTCAGGCGGCCCGCCATCATCTCACCGAGACCGGCGGTGCCGATCTGCTCCTTCTGGAGCTTGACGTACCAGTCCTGCATACGCGGGTTCACCACGTTGTCGCCGGCCTTCTTCAGCGCGTCGACGCCGGACTGCATGGCCGTGGAGAGGGTCAGGCCGTCGGTGCCGCCGTTGAAGGCGCTCAGCGACTTCACCTGCTTGGTGAAGTTCTTCGAGGACTCCTCGGAGAGCATGATGCGCAGCTGCTCCATGCCGCCCTGCGGGTTGGCCGCCTTGGCCGGGACGACGAAGGGCTCGCCGCCGGACGCCCAGATGGTGCCGAAGGGCATCGCGTCGGACTTGTCCAGGCTGGACGGGGCCGCGACCATCATCTTGAAGTCCTTGGGCGTGGTCGGCGCCGCCTCGTTCTCCACCCACGAACCGTTCGGGATGAAGAGCGCCCGGCCCTTGGTCCACTCGGTCTGCGACTGGATGTGGGTGAGGCCCGGGGTGCCCTTGAGGATGTACCCCTTCTTGTACAGCTCGTAGTACGCCTCGAAGGCCGCCTTGACGGCGGGGTCCTTCCACGCGTTCGGCTCCAGGTTGTCGATCTTGTCGAGAACCTCCCGGCCACCGATCTTGGCGATGAACGGGTAGAGGGAGAACGGCAGGTAGTACGGGTACTTACCGGCGTACGTCCAGCCCGCGATGCCCTGCTTCTTCGCCTTGGCGCAGAGGGCGAGCATGTCGTCCCAGGTCTCGGGGTACTCCGCGTCCAGCTTCTCCAGGTTGGTCTGCGAGTACCACACGCCGTACACGGTGTACGCGTAGTACATGATCCAGACCGGGTCGCCCTCGAACTGGCCCATCTCCAGAACGCCCGGACGCAGCGTGTCGCGGACCTTCTTGCTCGGGTCGTCGTAGGACGGGGCGTCCATCAGCGGGGTCAGGTCGAGCAGCTGCTTCTTGCCGACCAGGACACCCATGTCCATCTGCTCGGCACCCGAGTTGTCGATCAGGTCCGGCGGGGTGCCGCCGTTGAAGCGCGGCTGGAGCTGCGACTGGATCTTCTGCGTCGAGGTGTGCTTGACCTTGGCCTTCGGGAACGCCTCGCCGTACTTCTTCTCGGCGTCCTTGGCGTACTGGTCGCCGAATCCGCCATTGAAGATCACCACGTCGAGCGCGGCGCTCTCATTGACACCCAGCGGGTTCTTCGCGCTGGTCTTGCCCTTCTTGACGGGCTCGTCGCCACCGCTGTCGCCGCTCGCGCAGGCGGACAGGAAGCTCATGGTCGGAACGGTGATCAGACCGAGTGCGGCAGAACGCTTGATCACATCGCGACGGCCAAGGCCCTCATTGTTGTGGGCGGAGGTGGATCCCATGCTCAAGTCCTCGCCTTCTCCAGGACTCAGGCGGTGTGTACCGGTCGCCCCGTCGTAATTCGCCTCAGCGAAGGGCCCCGCCACCGCGGTCAGTTGCGCTTGGGTGGTACAGATTTCAGGCTAACGATTGCCGTGGGGGGCGCCGGGGGACCGGACAGCCGACGCACCTGCGGCGTCGCGTTGTCGTGCCCCCGTGTCCCCCAGCCGCACAACCGGTGAACCAGCTGTGCGGACGCCGACAGGTATAGTCCACTTGCCGCCAACTGAGCAAGATCGAAAGCAAGGTTGCACGGCAGTCTTTCCCGAGTTGAGACCTCGCGGATACCTCGACACTCCGGACCCTCCTTCGGATGTAACGATTTCCGCATTCCGGTCGATTCGGCGGCGGGCCGTGCCCCAACTCCCTTGACAGCATGAGCCACTTCACTCCCTACTTGTTCCTGCGCATCTTCTGACAACGTTGTCCAAGCGCACACTTCCCCGAGAGGAATCGGCTCGGCATGCACCCCCGACACCGTTCTCGTACGAGACGAAGCAGCACGGCAGCGCTGATCGCGGCCTCTTTGGTCGTGGTCGTGACAGCCCCCGCGGCGGCCGCCGCCCAATCGGCCGGGACCCGACCGGGAGGCCAAAAGCCCCCGGGCGAACGGACGTTCAGCACCTCCTTCGAGGAGGACGAAAAGCAACCGGACTGGCGTAATTCCGTAGAAGAGGGCCCCGACGGAAAGAAGCGGTCATCGGGTGTCGATGGCGGATTCTCCTCCGGAATACCGGGCAATGTGACCGACCGGGTCACCGGGGTCCGCGCCAGCGACGAGAACACCGGCGGCGGGGAGGTGAAGGAGAACCTCGTGGACGGCGAATCCCGTACGAAGTGGCTGTCGTTCGAGCCCACCGCCTGGCTCGAGTTCGACCTCACCGAACCGGTGAAGGTCGTGACCTACGCGCTGACCTCGGCCGACGACCACGACGAACGCGACCCCAAGGACTGGACGCTCCAGGGCTCCGAGGACGGCAAGACCTGGACGGACCTGGACACCCGGACGGGCCAGACCTTCAGCGAGCGCTTCCAGACCAAGTCATACGACTTCGAAACGGACAAGGCGTACCAGCACTTCCGCCTGGACATCACCAGGAACAACGGCGCCACCGACGCCACCCAGCTCGCCGACGTCCAGTTCTCCGACGGCGACACCTCGGCCCCCGCGCCCTCCGACATGCGCACGCAGATCAGCAACGGCCCCTCCGGCTCCCCCACCGCGAAGGCCGGCGCGGGCTTCACCGGCACGAAGGCGCTGCGGTACGCGGGCACCCACAAGGCGGACGGCCGGGCGTACTCGTACAACAAGGTCTTCGACGTCAACACGCGCGTCGAGCGGGGCACCGAGCTGTCCTACCTGGTCTACCCGCAGATGGGCGAGACGGACCTGTCCTACCCGGCCACGCACGTCGCGGTGGACCTGGCCTTCACGGACGGCACCTACCTGAGCGACCTGCGCGCCACCGACACCAACGGCGGGCTGCTGACACCGCAGGGCCAGGCGGACGCCAAGCGGCTCTACGTCAACCAGTGGAACAAGGTCGACGCCGCCATCGGCACCGTCGCGGCGGGCAAGACCGTCGACCGCGTCCTGGTCGCGTACGACTCCCCCAAGGGCCCGGCGAAGTTCCAGGGCTGGATCGACGACCTGAAGATCGCGCCCGCGAAGCCGGAGAAGCGCAAGGCGCACCTCTCCGACTACGCGTCGACCGTGCGGGGCACCAACTCCAGCGGCTCCTTCTCGCGCGGCAACAACTTCCCCGCGACGGCCGTGCCCAATGGGTTCAACTTCTGGACGCCGGTCACCAACGCCGGCTCGACCAGCTGGCTCTACGACTACGCGCGGGGCAACAACGACGACAACCTGCCCACGCTCCAGGCGTTCGCGGCGAGCCACGAGCCGAGCCCCTGGATGGGCGACCGGCAGACGTTCCAGCTGATGCCCTCGACGGCCTCCGGCACCCCGGACGCCTCGCGGACGGGCCGCGCGCTGCCGTTCAAGCACGAGAACGAGACCGCGCGGCCGCACTACTACGGCGTGACGTTCGAGAACGGCCTCAAGGCCGAGATGACGCCGACCGACCACGCGGCGCGGATGCGGTTCACGTACCCGGGCAAGGACGCGAGCATCGTCTTCGACAACGTCTCCAACGACGGCGGGCTCACCCTGCATCCGGCGACGAGCTCGTTCACCGGCTTCTCCGACGTGAAGAGCGGCGGTTCGACCGGGGCGACGCGGCTGTTCGTGTACGGCGTCTTCGACGCGCCGGTCACCGCGAGCGGCAAGCTCTCGGGCGGTGGCGGTGATGACGTCACCGGCTACCTGCGCTTCGACGCCGGCAAGGACCGCACGGTGAACCTGCGCCTGGCGACCTCGCTGATCAGCGTCGACCAGGCGAAGAAGAACCTGGCCGCCGAGATTCCCGCCGCGCGCTCCTTCGCGCGGGTGGAGGGCGCGGCGCAGGGCGCCTGGGACGACCTGCTGGGCAAGGTGGAGGTCGAGGGCGCCACCGCCGACCAGCTCACCACGCTGTACTCCAGCCTGTACCGGCTCTACCTCTACCCGAACTCGGGTTCCGAGCGGGTCGACGGCAAGGACAAGTACGCCTCCCCCTTCTCGCCGCAGACCGGCTCGGACACCCCGACGCACACCGGCGCGAAGATCGTGGACGGCAAGGTGTACGTCAACAACGGCTTCTGGGACACCTACCGGACGACCTGGCCCGCCTACTCGCTGCTGACCCCGAAGAAGGCCGGCGAGATGGTCGACGGCTTCGTCCAGCAGTACAAGGACGGCGGCTGGATCTCCCGCTGGTCGTCGCCGGGTTACGCGGACCTGATGACCGGCACCTCCTCGGACGTGGCGTTCGCCGACGCGTACGTGAAGGGCGTGGACTTCGACGCGAAGGCGGCGTACGACGCGGCCGTGAAGAACGCGACGGTCGTCCCGCCGTCCTCGGGCGTGGGCCGCAAGGGCATGGAGACGTCCCCGTTCACCGGGTACGCCGACACCACGACCCACGAGGGCATGTCCTGGTCGATGGAGGGTTACGTCAACGACTATGGCATCGCGAAGATGGGCGAGGCGCTGTACGAGAAGACGCACGAGCAGCGCTACAAGGACGAGTCCGAGTACTTCATGAACCGGGCCCGCGACTACGTGGAGCTGTTCGACGACAAGGCCGGCTTCTTCCAGGGCAAGGACGCCAAGGGCGACTGGCGGCTGCCGTCCGGCCTCTACGACCCGCGCGTCTGGGGCTACGACTACACGGAGACCAACGGCTGGGGCTACGCCTTCACCGCTCCGCAGGACAGCAAGGGCCTGGCCAACCTGTACGGCGGCCGGGACGGGCTCGCCAAGAAGCTGGACACGTACTTCGCCACCCCGGAGACCGGCACCCCGGAGTTCGCGGGCAGCTACGGCGGCGTCATCCACGAGATGACGGAGGCCCGTGACGTGCGGATGGGCCAGTACGGGCACAGCAACCAGGTCGCCCACCACGTCACGTACATGTACGACGCGGCCTCGCAGCCGTACAAGACGCAGGAGAAGGTCCGCGAGGTCCTGGGCCGCCTTTACACGGGCAGCGAGATCGGCCAGGGCTACCACGGCGACGAGGACAACGGCGAGCAGTCGGCCTGGTACCTCTTCTCCTCGCTCGGCTTCTACCCGCTGGTGATGGGCAGTGGCGAGTACGCGATCGGCTCGCCGCTCTTCACCAAGGCGACGGTGCACCTGGAGAACGGCCGCACGCTGGTCGTGAAGGCGCCGGAGAACAGCGCGAAGAACATCTACGTCCAGGGCCTGCGGGTGAACGGCAAGAAGTGGACCTCCACCTCGCTGCCGCACGACCTGCTGGCCAAGGGCGGGACGCTGGACTTCGCCATGGGACCGAAGCCGTCCGCCTGGGGCACCGGCAAGGACGCCGCGCCGGTCTCCATCACCAAGGACGACCAGGTGCCGTCCCCGCGCAAGGACGTGCTGAAGGGCGAGGGCCCGCTGTTCGACAACACCTCGGCCACCACCGGCACCGCCGCCACGGTCGAGCTGCCCGTCCCGTCCGCCACGAAGGGCGTCCAGTACACCCTGACCTCGGCCGCCAGGGCGACGGCACCGGCCGGCTGGGTGCTGCAGGGCTCGTCGGACGGCAAGAGCTGGAAGGACCTCGACAAGCGGTCCGGCCAGTCCTTCACCTGGGACAAGCAGACGCGGGCCTTCTCCGTGAAGTCCCCCGGCTCGTACGCGCACTACCGGCTGGTGTTCGACGGTGAGGCGTCGCTCGCGGAGGTGGAGCTGATCGCCTGACCGCACCGAGCGGCACGACCGGGCGGGGCCTTCTGGTCCCGCCCGGTCGTGCTGCGTACGGCGGGTTCGGCCGAAATTGGTCTACACCAAGTTTCCCCCAAGTCCCGCCCCGCGCTTGACCCGGCGCATTGGTCCAGTCCAATCTCCGTAGAAGACGGCCGTCTGGCATGCACACATAAACCGCGCCGTACCCGGAGGTGGCACGATGTCCGCACGCCCAGCAGGCTCCCCGACCGCGCAGGTGCGCGGACCGGCGGCCCGCGCACGACGCAACGGAGCCCTGGCGGTCGCCGCCGTACTGGTCGCCTCCGGGGCCGCCCTGGCCGCCGTCCCCGGCCACGCCGCCGCGGCCGACGCCGAACTCCTCACCAACCCCGGCTTCGAGACCGGCTCGCTGAACGGCTGGACCTGCGCGAACGGCGCCTCGGTCACCTCCACCGCGCACAGCGGATCGGGCGGCCTGGCCGGCAACGCCACCGCCGCCGACACCGGACAGTGCGGCCAGACCGTGGCCGTGCGGCCCAACACCTCGTACACCCTGTCCGGATGGGTGCAGGGCTCCTACGTCTACCTGGGTGCCACCGGCACCGGGGTGGACGCGAGCGCCTGGGCGCCGTCCGCCTCCTCGTGGCAGAAGCTGTCCACGACCTTCACGACGGGCGCGAACACCACCTCGGTGACGGTCTACACACACGGCTGGTACGGACAGGGCGCCTACCACGCGGACGACCTCAGCCTCACCGGACCGGATGGCGGCTCCACGGACCCGACCGACCCGCCCACCGACCCCACCGATCCCCCCACGGACCCGACCGACCCGCCGACCGGTCCGCCCACCGACCCCAACGGGCCCGCCGGTGACGGCAAGGTCACCACGCCCACGGGGCTGACCGCGTCGAAGGTCACCGGGAACGCCGCCGTGCTCACGTGGAAGGGTTCGACGCCCTCGTCGGAGGACGGCAGCGTGGCCTCGTACAAGGTGTGGTCGGGCGGACAGCTCGTGGCCACCTCCATGGGCACCACCGTCGCCGTCAGCTCGCTGCTGCCGAACCACAGCTACACCTTCACCGTGCAGGGTTACCAGGGCTCGCACGCCTCCGCCCAGTCCACCGCGGTCACCGTGACCACCCGGGCCGCGCCCGCCGCGAAGCCCTACGCCTCCGCCTACTTCGACCAGTGGGGCATCTACGAGAACGCCTACTACCCGAAGCACATCGGCACCAGCGGGGCCGCCGCCGGTCTCGACGTGGTCACCTACGCGTTCGAGAACATCCACCCCACGACGCTCAAGTGCTTCGAGGCGATCAAGGCGTCCGACGCGGGCAACGAGGACAACCCGAACGCGGGCGACGGCGCCGGTGACGCGTACGCCGACTACCAGGCGGACGTCCCGGCGGCCGACAGCGTGGACGGCACCGCCGACGTCTACGAGCAGCCGCTGAAGGGGAACTTCAACCAGCTGCGCGCGCTGAAGGCGAAGTACCCCAACCTCCGGTTCACCGTCTCGCTGGGCGGTTGGACCTACTCCAAGTACTTCTCCGACGCCGCGGCCACCGACGCCTCCCGGAAGGCGTACGTCTCCTCCTGCATCAACATGTTCATGAAGGGCAACCTGCCGAAGAACGTCCAGGGCGACCCGTCCGGCGGCCCCGCGTCGGCGGCCGGCATCTTCGACGGGATCGACATCGACTGGGAGTACCCGGGCTCGGCCGGCGGTCACACCGGCAACCACTACTCCGCCGCCGACAAGGCCGACTTCACCCTGCTGCTCAAGGAGTTCCGCACGCAGCTCGACGCGTACGGCGCGACGGTCGGCAAGCGGTTCCTGCTCACCGCGGCCCTGCCCAGCGGCCAGGACAAGATCGCCTACCTGGAGACCGACAGGATCGGTGACTACCTGGACTACGCGGACGTCATGACGTACGACATGCACGGCGCCTGGGACGCCACCGGGCCCACCAACCACCAGGACCCGCTGCACGACAGCCCCGCCGACCCGACGACGCCGATCACGCCGGGCACCGCCAAGTACAACCTCGACACCGCCGTCACCGCGTACACCGACGGGCTTCCCGCGTACGGCATCCCGGGCGGCTTCCCCGCCTCCAAGCTGGTGCTCGGCGTGCCCTTCTACTGGCGCGGCTGGACCGGGGTGCCGGCCGGTGACAACTACGGGCTCTACCAGAAGGCCACCGGCCCCACGCCCGCCAAGCAGCTGAGCCAGGAGGCGGGACTCGCCGCCTGGAAGGAGCTGAACGCGACGGAGGCCCAGACCCACTGGGACCCGGTCACCGAGAGCTCCTGGATCTACGACGGCACCAACTTCTGGACCGGTGACACGCCCCGCGCCATCCAGGCCCGGGCGGACTACGCCAAGAGCAAGGGGCTGGCCGGGATGTTCGCCTTCTCGCTGGAGAACGACGACGCGTCGGGCACCCTGCTCAACGCGATGACCGACGGCCTGGAGTGAGGCCGCCTGGCCGGGCCGCCGGGATCAGGTCCGCTCGGGTGTCTCCGGGACCGCCGCCGGGAACAGGCTCTCCGGCAGGGTGACGTTCCAGGCGGTGATGACCGGGTTGCCGTGTTCCCGGCCCAGCCGGGAAACGGCACCCGTGGCCAGCTGGAACAGGGTGCCCTCGGCCGGGGTCAGGCGGAGGTAGCGGGCGGTCAGGACGCGCAGGAAGTGGGAGTGCGCGACGAGCACGATGTCCTCGTCGCCGGCGCGTCCGGCCGCCTCCGCGACCTGCGCCAGCACCCGGTCGGCCCGGTCCCCGACCTGCGCGGGGGTCTCGCCGGGGTGGGCCGCGGGACCGGCGCCGACCCCGTCGGTCCAGAGGTTCCAGTCGGGCCGGGTGCGCCGGATCTCGTCCGTGGTGATGCCCTCGTAGCCGCCGTAGTCCCACTCGCGCAGCTCCGGGGTGATGCGGGGCGCGGCGAGCCCGGCGAGTTCGGCGGTGCGCCGGGCCCGGACCAGGGGGCTGACCAGGGTGAGCGCGATGGACCGGTCGGCGAGCAGGGGGGCCAGGGCGCGGGCCTGGCGCTCGCCGAGGGGGGTCAGGGGCAGATCGGTGTGGCTGGTGTGGCGCCCGTCGCGGGACCACTCGGTCTCGCCGTGCCGGATCAGGATCAACTCGCCCATGGAAGGCCATCCGCTCTCGGTGCTGTTACCGCTCGTGTTCACGTTCCGTACAGGCTCCAACCCGCCGGTCCACGATCGCATTCCGGCCGGGGCGGGGCGGGCGGGCGCGCCCGTGCGGCGTCAGTCCCTGAGCCGTCCGGCGTCGGACGACGCCTCGGCGAACGCGCGGATGAGCGGGGTCTCCGCGGCGGTGCGCCAGACCAGCGCCCAGCGGCAGGGGGGCGCGTCCCGGATGGGGACGTAGGCCAGGCTCGGCCACGCGTAGAAGTCCTGCGTCTCGGCCGGAACGGCGGCGGTGGCCTGCCCCGCGGCGACGACGCTCAGCGCTTCCTGCCAGGTGGTGACCCGGGGGCCCCGGCGGACCGGGCGGCCGGAGGGGGTGCGCCGGGGGTTGAGGGCCTCCTCCATCCCGGCGGGGATCGAGCCGCCCTCGACCACGGCGCAGTCGCCGAAGTCCTCCAGACAGACGGACTCGCGCTCCGCGAAGGGGTGGCCGGCGGAGACCATCAGGGACAGCGCGGAGGTGTGCCCGGTCGGCAGGACGGTCAGCCCCGGACCGTCGACGGGCAGCCATACGTAGACCGCGTCCACCTCGCCCGACACGAGGAGGTCGAGCGGTGAGGCGGGCTGGATCTCGCGGTGCCGGACGCGGGCGTCGGGGTGGCGGGCGTGGAAGAGGCCGAGGGTGTCCTTGATCTGGAGGGCGTACGGGCCCATGGTGCCCAGGGTCAGGGTGCCCCTGGTGCCCCGGGCGGTGGCCCTGGCGGCCTCGATGCCCTGGGTGATCTGCTCGTGGCCGCGCTTCAGCGCCTCGTACAGCTGCTCGCCGAGGGGCGAGAGGCGCACGGTGCGGGTGGTGCGGTCGAAGAGCGGGCCGCCGATGAGGCGTTCCTGTTTCCTGACCAGCTGACTGACCCTGCCGGGGCTGACGCCCAGCCGCTCGGCGGTGCGGCTGAAGTGCAGCTCCTCCGCGAGCGTCAGGAATATCTCGATCTCCCGCATCTCCACGCCCGGCCCCCCGGATTTGTTAGTCCAGAGTCAAAAGACGTTACCAGTCCCGTCGTTGATGCCCCGCGGGCGTCGGGGAAGACTGGTGGGTGCCGCCCTCGACCGGGAGTGCGCGCAAGCAGGCAGGCCCGGCTGCCGTTCCAGGAGGTGCCGTGCCCGTCGGATATCTGTTCCCCGTGCTCATCGTCACGATCGGCACGTGGTGTGCCCTGAGACCGGTGCGGTGGGAGCACCCGCTGGGCCGCCCCGCCTACGTCTTCGGTCTGGCGGCCAACGAGCTGCCGTTCGCCGCCTTCTTCTGGATGCTGTTCGTCCCGACGGCGATGGCCTTCGCCCAGGACGACGTCATGGACTCGCCGGGCGCCTGGTTCATCGTCGCGCTGGCGACCCTGGCCTCGGCCGGGCTCGCCGTGATCGCCCACCGGGCGTGGGGCGAGCGGGACCGGATCGAGCGCGCGATGACCAAGGGGCTCGGCGAGGGGTGGCGCGCCGCCATCGACGCGGACCTCGCCGAAGGACTGCGGCACCGGCCCCCGTGGTTCCGCGTCCTGTTCATACCGGTCGTCAAGCGCCGCCGGGACGTGCGGCGCGTGGCCAACCTGTCGTACGGGGAGGCGGGCCGCCGCAATCTGCTCGACGTGTACCACCACCGGGACCGCCCGCAGGGCGCGCCCGTGCTGATCCACATGCACGGCGGCCACTACAGCGGCGGCCACAAGAACAGCCAGTCGCTGCCGCTCCTGTACCGGCTTGCGAGCCGGGGGTGGGTCACCATCAGCGCCAACTACCGGCTGAAGCCGCAGGTCCGGCACCCCGAGCACATGATCGACCTGAAGCGGGTCATCGCCTGGGCGCGGGAGCACGCCCACGAGTACGGGGCCGACCCGTCGACCCTGTTCGTGGCGGGCAGTTCGGCGGGCGGCCACATGGGCTCGATCGCCGCGCTGACCCCGAACGACCCCGCGTTCCAGCCGGGGTTCGAGGACGCCGACACCTCGGTCACCGGGCTCGTCGTGCTGAACGGCTTCCTGGGCGCCTACTGGCACCAGGGCCCGGAGTCGTCCCCCCTCGGCCGTGCCCGGCCGGACGCGCCGCCCATGCTGATCGTCCACGGCGACCTGGACCCGCTGGTGCCGGCCGCCGACATCCGCGAGGTCGCCGAGGGGCTGCGCGACGCGTCCGAGAGCCCGGTCGTCTACGCCGAGCTGCGGGGCGGGAACCACGCCTTCGACCTGTACCACTCGCTCCGCTTCGAGGCGGTGGTGGACGCGGTCGAGGCGTTCACCGCCTGGGTCAGATCGCGGGAGCGGTCTCCCCGCCCGTGACGACCACCGCCTCGCAGGGCCGGTCCGTGTCGGCGGTGACCCGGAGCGTGCCGCCCTCGCGGACCACCTCGTAGGTGGCGGCGGGCTCGCCCGTGAGGCCGGGGACGGTGACCGTGCGGCGGACGTCGCCGGTGCCCTCGGGGGCGTACACGCGGAGCTGGAGGTTCTCCGTCCAGTCGCCGTCCGGCCGGGAGGTGTCCGCGCCGACCGGGAGGACCGCGCCGGGACGGACCAGCAGCGGGAGGCTGTCGAAGCCGTAGGTGTCCCGGCGCCAGGCCGGGCCGGTGACCGTCTCGCCGGTGAGCAGGTGGGTCCAGGTGCCCTCGGGGACGTAGTACTCGACCTCGCCGTCCTCGGTGAAGACCGGGGCGACCAGCAGGTCGGGGCCGAGCATGTACTGCCGGTCGGCGGTGCGGGCGGCCGGGTCGTCCGGGAACTCCAGGAGCATCGGGCGCATCAGGGGGACGCCGGTGCGGTGGGCCTCGACGGCCGCCCCGTACAGGTAGGGCATGAGCCGGTGCTTGAGCTCCGTGAAGCGCCGGGCGACCTCGACGGCCTCGTCGCCGAACTCCCACGGGACGCGGTACGACGAGGAGCCGTGCAGCCGGCTGTGCGAGGAGAGCAGGCCGAAGGCGAGCCAGCGCTTGAAGACCGCCGGGTCCGGGGTGCCCTCGAAGCCGCCGATGTCGTGGCTCCAGAAGCCGAAGCCGGACAGGCTGAGCGACAGGCCGCCGCGCAGGGACTCCGCCATCGCCTCGAAGGAGGACCAGCAGTCGCCGCCCCAGTGCACGGGGAACTGCTGGCCGCCGGCCGTGGCGGAGCGGGCGAAGAGGACGGCCTCGCCCTGGCCGCGCTCCTTCTCCAGGAGCTCGAAGACGGCCTTGTTGTACAGGTGCGTGTAGTAGTTGTGCATGCGCTCCGGGTCGGAGCCGTCGTGCCAGACGACGTCGGTGGGGATGCGCTCGCCGAAGTCCGTCTTGAAGCCGTCGACGCCCTGGCCGAGGAGGGTGCGCAGCTTGCCCTGGAACCAGGCGGTGGCCTCGGGGTTGGTGAAGTCGACGAGTGCCATGCCGGCCTGCCACTTGTCCCACTGCCAGACGTCGCCGTCGCGGGTGCGGACGAAGTAGCCCCGGGCCGCGCCCTCCTCGTACAGGGGACTCTTCTGCGCGATGTACGGGTTGATCCAGACGCAGATCCGCAGGCCCTTGTCCTTGAGCCGGGTGAGCATGCCCTCCGGGTCGGGGAAGACGGCCGGGTCCCACTCGAAGTCGCACCACTGGTACTCGCGCATCCAGAAGCAGTCGAAGTGGAACACGGAGAGCGGGATGCCCCGCTCGGCCATGCCGTCCACGAACGAGGTCACGGTCTCCTCGTCGTACGCGGTGGTGAACGAGGTGGTCAGCCAGAGGCCGAAGGACCAGGCCGGGGGCAGCGCCGGGCGGCCGGTCAGCGCGGTGTAGCGGGACAGCACCTCCTTGGGGGTGGGCCCGGCGACGACGAAGTACTCCAGCGTCTGGTCCTCGACGCTGAACTGCACCTGGCCGACCGCCTCGGAGCCGACCTCGAAGGACACCTTGCCGGGGTGGTTGACGAAGACGCCGTAGCCGCGCGAGGAAAGGTAGAACGGGACGTTCTTGTACGCCTGCTCGCTGCTGGTCCCCCCGTCCGCCTGCCACATGTCGACGACCTGGCCGTTCTTCACGTACGGCGTGAACCGCTCGCCGAGCCCGTGGACGGTCTCGCCGACGCCCAGCGCGAGCTGGGCGAACATGTGGTGGGCCCCCTCGCCCGTGGTGGCGAAGGCGGTCCCCTTGCGTCCGGCGGCGGTCAGGAGGCGCCCGTCCGCGTCCCGGAACTCCAGGCCGAAGCCGCCGTCGGCGGGGATGCGGAGGGTGAGCGGCCCGCTGGTCAGCTCGGCGGCCCCGGCGTCTTCGCGGGTGACGGCCGAGGGGTCACCGGTGGCGCCGGGCAGGGCGAAGTCGGGGCCGGGGTGGCGCTTGCCCGCCAGATGGGTGACGCGGACACCGATGACGCCTTCGGCGGGGGCGTACGCCTCCACGGTGATCAGCGGGGCGTTCAAGGTGTCCCCGCGCCGCGTCACGCGCTGGACCGCCGCGTAGGCGGTGAGGCGGTCGGTGCCGAGGCGGAGGTCGCGGAGCTCGGTGGCGTACGAGGCGTGGACACCGTCTCGCATCTGCCAGAAGCCGTCGGTGAACTTCATGGGGGGTCCGTTCCTGTGGTTCCTGATTTTGATCGTACACAAAACAAATATTTTTCGAAGCGCTTCGATTCACCCTCCGAGGCCCACGAATCCGCCACGACAAGGGCTCGAACGCCCCGCCCGAGCGGCCATGTTGCCCCTGTGTGACCTGTACGTCACCAGGACGGTCTAGAAACGGACGGCCACATGCCGTATTAGTACTGGCAGCAAACAAATCGGTCGGACGGCAGCGCAGCCGCCCGGGCCCTTGCCGACAAGAGGCAGCTGAATGTCGAACCGCTTCACCCCACGGGTCGCCGTCCCGCTCACCGTCGTGTCCGCGCTGATCGGCGGTGTGGTCCTGTCGGGCTGCGGCCAGCAGCGGGACCCGGACGTGTACACCGTTCTGAACTCCTCGACCGACGAGTCGTACCACCGCTGGGACGCCGAGACGCTGGCCCGGTGCAGCAAGCAGCTGGGGGTGACCATCGAGCAGCAGAGCGTCCCGGCCGCGCAGGTGATGACCAAGGCGCTGCGGATGGCGTCCTCGAAGTCGCTGCCCGACGTGCTCCAGCTGGACGCCTCCGAGATGCCGACGTTCGCCGAGGCGGGCGGGCTGATCCCGCTGAAGGACCTCGGGCTGACCACGAAGGACATCCCCGAGGGCATCGTGAACTTCGGCTCGTACGAGGGGAAGTACTACGGGGCCGCGCGCACGGTGAACACGCTGGCGCTCTTCTACAACAAGGACACCCTCGACAAGGCCGGCCTGAAGGTCCCCACCACCTGGGCCGAGATGCGCGAGACCGCGAAGAAGCTCACCCACGGCAAGCGGTACGGCCTGGCGCTCAGCGCGGGCGGCGCGGAGGACGGCGTCTTCCAGTTCACTCCCTTCATGTGGTCCAACGGCGGCGACGAGACGAAGCTCGACAGCCCCGAGGTGGCCGGGGCGCTGGACTACTGGAAGAGCCTCCTCAAGGACGGCTCGCTGTCCAAGTCGACGGTCAACTGGACCCAGGCCGACGTGAACGACCAGTTCATGGCGGGCAACGCGGCGATGATGATCAACGGCCCCTGGCAGGTGGAGACCCTGAACTCCAAGAAGGGGCTGAACTGGGGCATCGCCGAGATCCCGGTGCCGAAGGCCGGCGACGACTCGGTGGGCCCGCTGGGCGGCGGCGTGCTGACCGTGCCCAACACCGGTGACGAGGCGCGGGAGAAGATGTCCGCGAAGATCATCGGCTGCATGTCCGGCGAGCAGGAGCAGATCACCTACGCGCTGAACAGCTGGATGGTCCCGGCCAACGCGAAGGCCGCCGCCGAGTGGCGCACGAAGGTGCCGGAGCTCGACGCCCTGGCCGACCAGGTCGCCACGGCCCGCTCGCGCACCGCCAAGCTCGGCGCGCGGTGGTCGTCCGTCTCCCTCGCGCTCCAGAGCGCGTTCCAGTCCGCCCTGACCGGCGAGTCGAGCGAGGCCGCCCTCACCCGCGCCCAGAAGCGCGCGACGAGCGGGAACTGAGGTATCCGAACCATGTCGACCACCACCGCAGCCCCGGCGCTCGCGACCGCGAAGACCGCGAAGCCGCCGAACCCCGCCCGGATCCGGCGCCGCAGGCGGCTCGCCCAGTGGGGCTTCATCGCCCCCGCCGTGATCTTCATGGCGCTGTTCTTCGGCTACCCGCTCGTCCGGAACATCGTGATGAGCTTCCAGCACTACTCGCCGTCCACCTTCTTCACCGGCGAGTCCCCGTTCAACGGAACGGACAACTGGAGCAAGGTCTTCAACGACGAGCTCTTCGGCAAGGCCCTGTGGCACACCATCCTGTTCACGATCGGATCGCTGATCGGGCAGTTCTGCATCGGCCTCGGCCTCGCCGTCTTCTTCAACCGCCGCTTCCCGCTGAACGGGGTGCTGCGGTCGCTCATCCTGCTGCCGTGGCTGGTGCCGATGGTCGTCTCCGGTGTCGTCTGGCGGCGCATCCTGGACCAGGACACCGGCGTCCTCAACTCCTTCCTCGGCACGATCGGCATCGGCGGCGACACCCCGTGGCTGACCAGCACGAGCATGGCGCTGATCTCGGTGATCCTGGTGAACATCTGGATCGGCATCCCGTTCAACATGGTGATCCTCTACGGCGGGCTCCAGGAGGTCCCCAAGGAGCTGTACGAGGCCGCCTCGCTGGACGGCGCCTCCGCCTGGCGGACGTTCCGCTCGATCACCCTGCCGATGCTGCGGCCGGTGATCACCGTGGTCCTGGTGCTCGGCTTCATGTCGACGGTGAAGATCCTCGACCTGATCCTGGCGCTCACCGACGGCGGACCCGCCGACTCCACCCAGACCCTGGGCACCCTCACCTACCAGAACTCCTTCGTCCAGCTGGACTTCGGAGCGGGTGCCGTGGTCGGCAACATCCTGATCCTGATCTCCGCCGTCTTCGCGGTGTTCTACCTGCGGGCCAACCGCAACGAGGGGAAGTGACCGGCATGGCGAGCACCGTGCGTACCCCCGCCGCGCCCACGCGGTCCACCGGCCGGCCGAAGCGGCGCTGGGGCGCCACGGTCTTCGGCGTCCTGGTGCTGTGCGTGATGCTGTTCCCGCTGTACTGGATGGTGAACACCGCGCTCCAGCCCGAGTCCGGGCTGCTGGAGGTCGATGCCGTCCCGCACGGCCTGGACCTGTCGGGCTTCCGCTCGGCGCTGACCGACCAGGGCGGCAATCTGCTGACCTCGCTGGCGGTGGCGCTCGGCGCGGTCGTCATCTGTCTGGCGATCTCGGCGCCCGCCGCCTACGGGCTGGCGCAGTTCAAGCTGCGCGGCACCCGGACGATCGTCTTCGGCACGCTGATCACCCAGATGGTGCCGGGCATCGTCATCGCCAACGCCCTGTACAGCGCGTACGTGGACCTCGGCCTGGTCAACTCGTACGCCGGTCTGATGCTGGCCGACGCCTCGCTGGGGATTCCGTTCGCGATCGTGCTGATGCGGTCGTTCATGGTCGCGATCCCGCGCGAGGTCATCGAGGCCGCCGAGGTCGACGGGGCCGGGCGCTTCCGGACGTTCGTCCAGGTCGTGCTGCCGATGAGCCGCAACTCGCTGATCACGGCCGGGCTGTTCTCGTTCCTGTACGCGTGGAGCGACTTCATGTTCGCACTGACGCTGAACACCACGGACGACGTGAAGCCGATCACGCTGGGCATCTACCAGTACATCGGCGCCCATGTCGGCGACTGGGGCTCGGTGATGGCCGCTTCCGTGCTGTCCGCGGTGCCGGCCGCGGTGCTGCTCGTCCTGTCGCAGAAGTACATCGCCGCCGGGATCACCGGCGGCTCGGTCAAGTAGGGGTATCCATGAGTGAGTTCCCGGTCTTCCCGCCCGGTTTCGTCTTCGGCGCGGCGACGGCCTCGTACCAGATCGAGGGGGCCGCGCGGGAGGACGGACGCGGCCCGTCCATCTGGGACACCTACAGCCACACGCCCGGGAAGACGGACGGCGGCGACACGGGTGACGTGGCCTGCGACCACTACCACCGCTACCGGGAGGACGTGGCGCTGCTGCGCGAGCTCGGGGTCGGCTCGTACCGCTTCTCGATCGCCTGGTCGCGCGTCCTGCCGGAGGGCTCGGGCGCGGTGAACCCGAAGGGGCTCGACTTCTACTCCCGGCTGGTGGACGAGCTCCTGGAGGCGGGCATCGAGCCGGCCGCCACCCTCTACCACTGGGACCTGCCGCAGGCCCTGGAGGACCGGGGCGGCTGGCGGGTACGGGAGACGGCCGAGCGGTTCGGCGAGTACACCGCGGTCGTGGCGGAGCACCTGGCCGACCGGGTGCCGCGCTGGATCACCCTCAACGAGCCGTGGTGCAGCGCCTTCCTCGGCTACTCCGTGGGGCGGCACGCGCCCGGCGCCAAGGAGGGACGCGGTGCCCTGGCCGCCGCACACCACCTGCTCGTCGGCCACGGCCTGGCGATGAAGGCGCTGCGAGCCGCCGGGGTCCGCGAGGCGGGCATCACGCTGAACCTGGACCGCAACGTCCCGGCCGCGCCGACCGACGCCGACCGGGCCGCGGTGGTCCGCGCCGACACCCAGCACAACCTGGTGTGGACGGAGCCGATCCTCGCGGGCCGCTACCCGGCCACCGAGGAGGAGACCTGGGGCGAGCTGATCACCGGCCAGGACTTCCGGCGCGAGGGCGACCTCGACCTGATCTCCCAGCCCCTGGACTTCCTGGGCATCAACTACTACCGACCGATCGTGGTGGCCGACGCCCCGTACCGCGAGCCGGACCCGGCGCTGCGGGTCGCCACGGACAACCGGTACGCCGAGGGGCAGTACCCCGACGTGCGGCGGACGGCGATGGGCTGGCCGGTCGTGCCGGAGTCCTTCACCGATCTGCTGACCGCGCTGAAGGACACCTACGGGGACGCGCTGCCGCCGGTGCACATCACGGAGAACGGTTCGGCGGAGTTCGACACGGTGGGGCCGGACGGTGCGGTGCGGGACGCGGACCGGGTGGAGTACCTGCGTACGCATCTGACGGCGCTGCGGGCGGCGATGGACGCGGGCGTCGATGTGCGGGGCTACTACGTGTGGTCGCTGCTGGACAACTTCGAGTGGGCGCTCGGGTACGCGAAGCGGTTCGGCATCGTCCGGGTCGACTACGACACCCTGGAGCGCACCCCGAAGGACAGCTACCGCTGGTATCAGGCGCTGATCGCGGCGCACCGGGCCTGAGCGGCACGACGAAACGCCCTGTCCACCGCTGCGTGCGGTGGACAGGGCGTTCGTCGTACGGGCGCTCCGGTCAGGCGCGTCGCCGGGCCCACACGGGGCTGACGAAGGCGATGAGCACGGCGGCGACACCGATCTGGAAGATGTGGCGGATCCAGTCGATGCCCCCGGTGTCACGCACACCGAAGGCGCTGGCGAGGGCGTTGCCGGCGAGTCCGCCGACGATGCCGAGCAGGACGGTCAGCCACAGGGGGATGGGCTGACGGCCGGGGACGACCAGCTTGGCCAGCAGGCCGATGATGAGTCCCGCGATGATGGCCCACAGAAATGACACGACAACTCCTCTTCTACCGCTGTCCGACTGGTTTCGGGAAGCTGACTTCCGCCTTCCCGGCACGCACCGGTGTACGCATGTCTCTCCGGACGAAGGGCGATCGGCCCCCATCGGGCCCTCGCGGTGTCCGCATACCGGGGCGAAGGCGTGGGGTTGGCCTCATTTCGACAAACCCTTGGAGACGTGGAGGAGTCGTGAAAGGATCACCCTCAATTCCGTGGCGTGTCCCCGTATCCCGCGGCGCGTCGCGCCACCTCCCACCATCCATGGAGAAATACGTGGCCAAGATCTCTGGCCTGCGGCGCGGGCGGACTGCCGCCCGTCTCGCCGCCGCGATAACCGCGGCCCTGGTCGCCACCGGCACTGCCGCCGCTTCCGCCTCCGCCGCCGACGTCGGCGACGCACCCATGTTCGGCCTCTACGGCCTCGACAGCTCCGGCACCGCGTACACCTACGTGCCGCAGGGCGACGGCACCATCTCGCCGCGCGTCCAGTTCGAGACCGGCATGACGGGCCTCGCGTTCGTCGGGCTGGTGGACAACGACGCGAACAACCTCGCGGACGGACGCTGGCAGCTCGGCACGTCGGGCAACCTCTGGTACTACGAGGGCAACGCCCCGGCCACGAAGGTCGGTTACGGCTGGGACATCTACAACACCGTCGTCTCGGTCGGCCAGTTCGGCGGAGCCGAGGGCGGCGACCTGCTCGCCCGCGACACCAAGGGCGACGTCTACCTGTACCTGGGCTACGGCGACGGCAAGGTCACCAAGCGCCTGAAGGTCGGCTACGGCTGGGACATCTACACGCAGATCGCGGGCAACGGCGACCTGGACGGCGACGGCAAGGGCGACCTCGTCGCGCGCGACAAGTCCGGCGTCCTGTGGCTGTACAAGGGCACGGGCGACCAGAAGGCCCCGTACACCAAGCGCACCAAGATCGGCAGCGGCTGGAACCAGTACAACACCCTCTTCGCCGCCGGTGACCTGAACATGGACGGCCGGACCGACCTGGTCGCCCGCAACGCCAAGGGTGAGCTGTACCTGTACGCGGGCACCGGCGACGGAGCCGCCCCGTACAAGCCGAAGGCCCTCATCGGCACTTCGGGCTGGAACACGTACCGCCTCTTCTTCTGAGCCGGTCCGGTCACAGCGGTTACACACTCATGACGAAACGTGAAGGTTTCACGTACGAAATCGTGACACGATTCCGCTGAAACCGTGGCCCGTCGCCAACGTGCGGCGGGCCACTCCCACTTCACGATCCATGGAGTACTTGTGGCCAAAACCACTGGCCGGCACCACATGCGCATAGCCGCTCGCGCGGCAGCCGCGGCGCTCACCGCCGCCCTCGTCGCCACCGGCACCTCCGCGGTGGCCGCCGACGCCCCGCAGCCCTCGCTCGGCGCCTCCGCCGACCAGCCGGCGGCGGCTCCCGCCGCTGCCGCCGCTGCCGGCAACCCGCACTTCTCGCTGTACGCGGTCAACTCCGCGGGCATCGCGTACGCGTACGGCCCGAACGGCAAGGGCGGCCTCACCGCCCGCGAGCAGTACGGCCAGGGCTGGACCGGCGTCACCTCGATGATGCAGGTCGACCACCAGAACGACGGTGACAGCGACGGCCTCTGGTTCCGTGAGACCAACGGGAACATGGGCTACCTGAAGTTCGACTCGTCGGCCGTCAAGATCGGCTACGGGTGGGACATCTACAGCAAGCTCGTCTCCCCCGGCCAGATCGGCGGAGCCGCCGGTGGTGACATCCTCGCCGTCGACGGCAAGGGCGACCTGTACGTCTACCTCGGGTACGGCGACGGCACCGTCACCAAGCGCATCAAGGCCGGTTACGGCTGGAACATCTACAGCGAGATCGCCGGCAACGGCGACCTGAACGGCGACGGCAAGAACGACGTCGTCGCGCGCGACAAGTCCGGCGTCCTGTGGCTGTACAAGGGCACCGGCAACCAGAGCGCGCCGTTCGCCAAGCGCACCAAGATCGGCAGCGGCTGGAACCAGTACAACCGCCTGATCTCCACGGGCGACATCGATCTGGACGGCAAGACCGACCTGATCGCCCGCAAGGGCGGCGAGCTGTACCTGTACAGCGGCACCGGCAACGCCACGGCCCCGTACAAGGCCAAGAAGCAGATCGGCACGAGCGGCTGGGACAGCTACAAGTTCCTGTTCTGATCCGCACGGCAGCTCCTACCGGAGCATGAGAGAGGGCCGCACCCCCGTCACCGGGGATGCGGCCCTCTCGTCGTACCGCCGCTGATCCCTACTTGCGGATCAGGCTGCGCAGCACGTACTGCAGGATGCCGCCGTTGCGGTAGTAGTCCGCCTCACCGGGGGTGTCGATGCGGACGACGCCGTCGAACTCCACGCCGGTGTCGGTGGTGACCTTGACCGTGCGCGGGGTCGTGCCGTCGTTCAGCTCGGTGACGCCGGTGACGGAGAAGGTCTCCTCGCCGGTCAGGCCGAGGGACTCGGCGGTCTGGCCCTCCGGGAACTGGAGCGGCAGGACGCCCATGCCGATGAGGTTCGAGCGGTGGATGCGCTCGTAGGACTCGGCGATGACGGCCTTGACGCCGAGGAGCGCGGTGCCCTTGGCCGCCCAGTCGCGGGACGAGCCGGAGCCGTACTCCTTGCCGGCCAGGATGACCAGCGGGGTGCCGGCCGCCTGGTAGTTCTGCGAGGCGTCGTAGATGTACGAGACCGGGCCGCCGTCCTGCGTGAAGTCGCGGGTGAAGCCGCCCTCGGTGCCCGGCGCGATCTGGTTGCGCAGGCGGATGTTGGCGAACGTGCCGCGGATCATGACCTCGTGGTTGCCGCGGCGCGAGCCGTAGGAGTTGAAGTCACGGCGCTCGATGCCGTGCTCCGTGAGGTACTGACCGGCCGGGGTGTCGGCCTTGATCGCACCGGCCGGAGAGATGTGGTCGGTGGTGACCGAGTCGCCCAGCTTGGCCAGGACCCGGGCGCCGGTGATGTCCTCGACCGGCGAGGTCTCCATGGTCATGCCCTCGAAGTACGGGGGCTTGCGCACGTAGGTGGACTCGGAGTCCCACTCGAAGGTGTTGCCGGTCGGGATGGACAGCGCCTGCCACTGGGCGTCGCCCGCGAAGACGTCCTGGTAGGACTTGTTGAACATGTCCTCGCCGATGGCGTTCGCCACGACGTCGTTGACCTCGGCCTCGGAGGGCCAGATGTCGGCCAGGTGGACGGGCTTGCCGTCCTGGTCGACGCCGAGCGCGTCCTTGGTGATGTCCACCTTCATCGAACCGGCGATGGCGTACGCGACGACCAGCGGCGGGGACGCCAGGTAGTTCATCTTGACGTCGGGGTTGATCCGGCCCTCGAAGTTGCGGTTGCCGGAGAGCACCGAGGTCACGGCCAGGTCGTGCTCGTTGACCGCCTTGGAGACCTCCTCCGGCAGCGGGCCGGAGTTGCCGATGCAGGTGGTGCAGCCGTAGCCGACGAGGTTGAAGCCGACCTTGTCGAGGTACGGGGTCAGGCCCGCCTTGTCGAAGTAGTCGGTGACGACCTTGGAGCCCGGGGCGAGGGTGGTCTTGACCCACGGCTTGCGGGTCAGGCCCTTCTCGACCGCCTTCTTCGCCACGAGCGCCGCGGCGACCATGACGTACGGGTTCGAGGTGTTGGTGCAGGAGGTGATCGCGGCGACGGTGACGGCGCCGTGGTCCAGCTCGTACGTGGTGCCGTCGGGGGCGGTGACGGTGACCGGGTTCGTCGGGCCCGCGGCGCCGATGGCCGGGGAGTCGGAGGCCGGGAAGGACTCCTTGCCCGCCTCGTCCACGCAGTCGACGTAGTTGCGGACGTCCTGGGCGAACTGGGCCTTCGCGTTGGCGAGGACGATGCGGTCCTGCGGGCGCTTCGGGCCGGCGATGGACGGGACGACCGTGGAGAGGTCGAGCTCCAGCTTCTCGGAGAAGTCGGGCTCGGCGGCCGGGTCCAGCCAGAGGCCCTGCTCCTTGGCGTACGCCTCGACCAGGGCGACCTGCTGGGCGTCGCGGCCGGTCAGGCGCAGGTAGTTGAGGGTCTCCTCGTCGATCGGGAAGATCGCGGCGGTGGAGCCGAACTCCGGCGACATGTTGCCGATGGTGGCGCGGTTGGCGAGCGAGGTGGCGGCCACGCCCTCACCGTAGAACTCGACGAACTTGCCGACGACGCCGTGCTTGCGGAGCATCTCGGTGATGGTCAGCACGAGGTCGGTGGCGGTGGTGCCGGCCGGGAGCTCGCCGGTCAGCTTGAAGCCGACGACGCGCGGGATGAGCATGGAGACCGGCTGGCCGAGCATCGCGGCCTCGGCCTCGATGCCGCCGACGCCCCAGCCCAGCACGCCGAGGCCGTTGACCATGGTGGTGTGCGAGTCGGTGCCGACGAGGGTGTCGGGGTACGCCTGGCCGTTGCGGACCATGACCGTACGCGCCAGGTGCTCGATGTTGACCTGGTGGACGATGCCGGTGCCCGGCGGGACGACCTTGAACTCGCTGAACGCGGTCTGGCCCCAGCGCAGGAACTGGTAGCGCTCCTTGTTGCGGCCGTACTCCAGCTCGACGTTCTGCCCGAAGGCGTCCTTCGTGCCGAACTTGTCGGCGATGACGGAGTGGTCGATGACCAGCTCGGCCGGGGCGAGCGGGTTGATGCGCTCCGGGTCGCCGCCGAGCTCCTTGACGGCCTCGCGCATGGTCGCGAGGTCCACGACGCAGGGCACACCGGTGAAGTCCTGCATGATCACGCGGGCCGGCGTGAACTGGATCTCCTGGCTGGGCTGCGCCTGGGAGTCCCAGCCGCCGAGCGCGCGGATGTGGTCGGCGGTGATGTTCGCGCCGTCCTCCGTGCGGAGCAGGTTCTCCAGCAGCACCTTCAGGCTGTAAGGGAGGCGCGCGGAGCCCTCGACCTTGTCCAGCCTGAAGATCTCGTACGACTCGTCGCCCACGCGCAGCGTGCTGCGGGCGTCGAAGCTGTTCGCCGACACGACAGTCTCCTTCATCAATGTGCGCGTAACTCCGCGCCGCGCCTCACCACGGCGGGCGCCGCGTGGTGCCGCCTCGGACCACCGGGCCATCCGCTAAGGTAAGGCTTAGTTAGGTAACCCTTACCTCGGGCGGCTCGCTGTGCGCCTTCGGCATATATCTCGATGTCGAGATAACTCTAGTACATGACCGCGGAAGGGTCATGTTCGGGCGCCCCGATGATCTCTCGCCGCGAAGGTCGAGCGTTGTCACCGGAGGCTGCGCACTGTGTTGGGCTCCGTGTGGGTGCGCGGTGACGAGGGGCGGCCATGGGGGCTATGGGTCGTGGCCGGAGGGGCAGCCGGCCCCTCCCCCGGGAACGCTCAAGCGAGATCGTGCCGCCCGGCGGACGAGTCGGCAGGCGCCGACGGGACCGCGAAGAAGGCCAGTGCCGCGAGTACCGCCACACTCGCCGCGAGCGTCAAAGCGCCTGGAAGCGACCACGTCACCACGAGGCCGGCAACCGCTGCCCCCAGGGCGAACCCAGTGATCTTCAGACTGGCACCCGTGGTGAAGATCTGGCCCCGCAGGTGATCCGGGGCCTCCCGGTGACGAATGGCGAACAAGGCAGCCAGCTGGGGGCCTTCACCGATGCCCGCTACGAGTACGGCCACGGCGAGCACGAAGGGCGACCCCACGGCGGCCAGGGCCGACGCGGCAGCCTGGACAAGGGCACTGGCCCAGATGATCGTGTCGGGGGCGACCGCACGCGGAAACCGGGCGAGTACGGCGTTGGCCGCCAGGGCGGAGACCGCCGCACAGGAGAGCAGCACCGCGCCGCGGCCGGCCCCGCCCAGGACGCGCTCGCCCAGGAGCGGGATGCACGCCGTCAGCATGCCCTGGGCGACACAGGAAACAACCGAGCTGAGGGTCGCCCGCGCCAGAGCCGCCTTTCCGACGATGACCCGCGTTCCGGCAGCGAGGTCGCTGATCAGCGAGGTCGTCCGAGTTCCCCGCGCCCGACCAGGACGAGTGGGCAGCATCGACGCGGCGGGCAGCGCCAAGGCGATGAGCGCCGCGGAGACCACCACGGCCGACGAAGCTCCCCACGCCTCCGCCACGCCACCGGCGAGAGCCGGACCGGCCAGACTCGCCCCGCTGAACGTCATGGCATCGAGCGCGTTCGCCCGCGGCAGGCGGTCGCCAAGCGCCAAACGCGGCAGCTGGGCCGTCCATCCGCCCGACAGAGCTGGCCCCAGCAGCCCCGTCACCACGGCGATCAGCATCGTGACGCCGAATGGCAACCAGCCCAGCCCTACGAGAATCATCCCCAGCCCCGCGGCGTACAGGACGAGGGCCCCGGCCAGCAGGCGTCCCGGCCGTCCTGCCCTGTCGAGGAGCACCCCGAGCACCGGCCCGCCCACGGCGGCGGAGACCGTGATGCCCGCGAGCAGCAGCGACGCCTCGACAGCCGATCCGGCCACGGCGAATCCCGCCAGCATCAGCGCCGGTCCTGACATCTCGTCCCCGGAACGAGCTGCCACTGCTCCGGCGAGATACAAGCGCAGTGAGTAACGCCTTCTCATTCACCAGACGTTACGGAAGTAACTCAAAAGTCAGCAAGATGCGTTACATTGGGCGGGTGCTCTCCAACGGCGACGACTGGTCCACCCGACACTCCGTGCTGACTACGGCCCGACGGACCGCTGCCCTGATCAATGCTCTCGCCGACGACCGCCCCGACCCGACCGAAGTCGCCGACGTGCTCCGCGCATACGGTGAGTCCGACCCCCTCGACCTCACCAACCGCGACGTCACCGAGATGCGCGCGGCCGCCGCCCTGCTGCGGCAGGTCTTCGCCGCCGAGCACGCCGATGACGCCGCAGCCACCCTCAACCGCCTCCTGCACGACCACACCGGACCGCTCCGCCTGACCTCGCACGGCGGCAGCACCCCCTGGCATCCCCACCTCGACCGCGACGACAACGCGCCCTGGGGCGAGTGGCTCCTCGCCTCGTCGTGCATGGCCCTGACCGTCCTCGTCTGGGACCGTCAACGCCCGCCCGGCAGGATCTGCGCCTCGCTCAGCTGCCGGAACGTCTTCGTCACCCAAGGCAGCGGTCCGGAACGCCGCTACTGCTCACGCCGGTGCGCGACCCGCGAGCGAGTCGCAGCGCACCGACGCTCCCACTCCGCCGAGCGATCGAGCGACATCGAGTAGGGCGCCCAGGAGCCCACGCGCCATCACTCGGACTTCGGCGAGGACCGCTCAGCCTTCGCTACGGCAGAAGACCCCGGTCGGGGCGCGTGGCGCCCGTGCGGCGGCGGATCATGTCCTTGCTCTCGTCGGGCAGCGCGTCGGCGACGAGCAGGCGCGGCAGCAGCTCCGGCTCCAGGGTCATGGCCCGGAACTCCAGCGCGACGGTCACGTCGTGCGCGGGCCGGTGGACGATCTCCAGGCGGTCGCCGGAGCGGATCTCGCCGGGCTCGATCACCCGGAGGTACGCGCCGGGCAGGGCGGCCCGGGTGAACCGCTTGATCCACCCCTCCCGCTCCAGCCAGCCCTGGAACGTGGCGCACGGAATCCGCGCGCACGACACCTCCAGGACGACGTCCGGCCCGATCCGCCAGCGCTCCCCGATCAGGGCGCCGTTGACGTCCACGCCGACGGTGGTCAGGTTCTCGCCGAACTCCCCGCCGGCGAGCGGCCGGCCGAGCTCGGCCTCCCAGCCGTCGAGGTCCTCGCGCGCGTAGGCGTAGACGGCCTGGTCGGTGCCGCCGTGATGCTTCACGTCGTAGGCGCGGTCACCGGCCAGACCCACGGCTCCGGTGCCCTTGGGTCCGGGGGCGGTCACCGCGACCGGCCCGTCGACGGGCCGCTTGTCGATTCCGGTCGCGCTGATCCCCTTCCAGGGGTTGGGGCGGGGACGGCCGATGTTCACGGAGAGCACGTGCGTGCCGCGGGAATCCATGGGGCGTGACCCTACGAGGGGCGGGGTCCGTGCGCGAGGGAGTTTCGGGCACCGCCCTTCACTCCCCCGCCCCTTCAGTCACACCCCTCTCACCACTTCTCACCCGAACGGCACACCCCCACGCGGGTGCAATCTCATATCTGAGATAGCCTTTCGCCATGTCAGATGACTACCTCGTACGTATCGGCAAGCTCATCCGTGACGCCCGTCAGCACCGGGGCTGGACGCAGAGCCAGCTCGCCGAGGCGCTCGGCACCAGCCAGAGCGCGGTGAACCGCATCGAGCGCGGCAATCAAAACATCAGCCTTGAGATGATCGCCCGCATCGGTGAAGCACTCGACAGCGAAATCGTCTCGCTCGGCTACGCCGGTCCCATGCATCTGCGCGTGGTCGGCGGGCGCCGGCTCTCCGGCGCCATCGACGTCAAGACCAGCAAGAACGCCTGCGTGGCGCTGCTCTGCGCGTCCCTGCTCAACAAGGGGCGTACGGTGCTGCGCCGCGTGGCCCGCATCGAGGAGGTCTACCGCCTCCTCGAAGTACTCAACTCCATCGGCGTGCGCGCCCGCTGGATCAACAACGGCACCGACCTGGAGATCGTGCCGCCGGCCCGGCTCGACATGGACGCGATCGACGCGGACGCCGCACGCCGCACGCGCTCCATCATCATGTTCCTCGGCCCGCTGCTGCACCGCATGGACGCGTTCAAGCTGCCGTACGCGGGCGGCTGCGACCTCGGCACGCGGACGATCGAGCCGCACATGATCGCGCTGCGCCGCTTCGGCCTGGACATCGCCGCCACCGAGGGGATCTACCACGCCCGGGTGGACCACTCCGTCACGCCCGGCCGCCCCATCGTGCTGACCGAGCGCGGCGACACCGTGACCGAGAACGCCCTGCTGGCCGCCGCCCGCCACGACGGCGCCACGGTCATCCGGAACGCCTCCTCCAACTACATGGTCCAGGACCTCTGCTTCTTCCTGGAGGCGCTGGGCGTCCGCGTGGACGGCGTCGGCACGACGACCCTCACGGTGCACGGTGTGCCCGAGATCGACGTGGACGTGGACTACTCGCCCTCCGAGGACCCGGTCGAGGCGATGAGCCTGCTGGCGGCCGCCGTCGTCACGGAGTCCGAGCTGACGATCCGCCGGGTGCCGATCGAGTTCCTGGAGATCGAGCTCGCGGTCCTGGAGGAGATGGGCGTCGACTGCGACCGCACCGCGGAGTACGCGGCGGACAACGGCCGCACCCGCCTGGTCGACCTGACGGTCCGCCCCTCCAAGCTGGAGGCGCCGATCGACAAGATCCACCCGATGCCGTTCCCCGGCCTCAACATCGACAACGTCCCCTTCTTCGCGGCCATCGCGGCATCCGCCCACGGCCAGACCCTGATCCACGACTGGGTCTACGACAACCGCGCCATCTACCTCACCGACCTCAACCGCCTCGGCGGCCGCCTCCAGCTCCTGGACCCCCACCGCGTCCTGGTCGAGGGCCCCACCCGCTGGCGCGCCGCCGAAATGATGTGCCCCCCGGCCCTGCGCCCGGCGGTGGTCGTCCTCCTCGCCATGATGGCGGCGGAGGGCACGTCGGTGCTGCGCAACGTGTATGTGATCAACCGCGGTTACGAGGAGCTGGCGGAGCGGCTGAACTCGGTGGGGGCGCAGATCGAGATCTTCCGGGACATCTGAGGTGAAGGTGCCGCCGCGCCCCTCCAGCCTGCTGTTCGACGGCGCTGGAGGGGGGCGGCGGCGCTTCTCCCGGCCCGGGATGCCGCCGGGCACGCCTGTCGCCTTACTGCGCACCGTTCGCGGGGCGCCAGGGCTGTCCGCTCCGGCGTGGGCGCGCGTTCAAAGTGAGGCCCGGGACCGGCCGCGCACGGCTGGGTGGAGGACCAGGTGCGGACCGCCGCGCGGGTGGTCACGCTGATCGGCCGGAAGTTCGACGTCCCTCACAGCGTCTCGCTTCGCCCTTCGCGGCGTCCCGGCGGTCAGGGGCCTCTCCGCCGGGACGTAGGTCAGCACCTGACACTCCATGTGCAGGCAGTGCACGAGCTTCGCGGGAGGCGGCCCCTGGGCTACGCCGACCTGCGCACCCATACCAGGGCGAGCCATGGCATTACGGACGCCAGCAGCGCGAGCAGCCAGCCGACCAACGTCGGGGGGAACCCCAGCTTCAGGGGGAGGAGCAGGGCGCCGCCGAGGAGGAAGAGCGCGATGACCGGGAGATGGATGCGGGGGCTGAAGCGCCGCAACAGCGCGACGTCCTCCTCCTCGATGAATCCCATCCCGGCAAGGATCGCGACCAACGTCCACGCCCAGATGAAGATGAGGAAGAAGCTACCGTCGAAGAACCCGGTCGGATCGTCCCGCACGCCCAGTTCGGGATGGGCGGGCGCGTACATCACCAGTACTTGCTCGCCGCGTTGCGGCGTACCGCGCGTCCGCACGCCGTCGACGGTGAACTTCCTGCGTCCCTCGGGAGTCTTGAGGAACACGGTTACGGTCGTCGCGTACTGGTCGACGTCGTTGATGTTCACACCGGTGGGTTCCGGCGTGCCCACGACGCGGTCGATGGGCACGGCATACGTATCGCCGCCCGCCCGCTGGACCTTGTCCACCCACGCTGCCATCTCGCCGTCGGGACCGATGCCCTGGCTTAACGCGGATCCGCTGCTCAGCGCGAACACCAGAGCAACCAGTGTGCGCAGCAGCTTCCACCGGCGTTGTTGCGCCGGATGTTTGACAAGGTCGACGCCGCCCATGGTGCGCCGTCGCAGTGCGGCCCAGGACACGGCCACCCAGCAGCCGACGAAGACGGCAGCCGCCGCCGCGAGGATCAGCAGGTACCCATTGGGCACGGACCGGGTCGGCGCCAGCCCCGCGAGGACGGCCCCGAGCGTGCAGAGCAGGGTGAACGCTCCCAACACGCGGGCCACTTTGATCGATGCGGGCATTGTGGGCATGGGGACTCCGAACGTCACACGGGCCCTGTTCCTCGTCAGGGCAGTCACGCAGCACAGTGGCATGGACCCGCGCCCTGGGGGAACCGACGTGCGATCCCGTCTTCGCCGTGCGGCACGTCCGGGCCGCGTCGCCCGGCAGTCGGACCGACCGGCGCTTCCTGCTTCGACCACCGGACACCTCCGGTCGTTCGCCGCCGGCGCGGACCGGTGAGGGGCGACGAACATCCCGGTGCGGCCGGGGACTTTTCGAAGGATCACCCCAACGAGCCGACGGCAGCAGCAGCACCCGCCGCACCGCGTCCGCGTGGGGCGCGTGATCGCCGCGTCCACGGCCGTCGATCAAGTCGTTCCAAAGGCGGGCTGTGCCACCGGCATGTGGAGGGGTTGCCGAGGATCTGTTGACGGAGTGCAGTCGCGCCATCACAGATAAGTCTCTCACTGAGCTGTTCAGTAGTCCGCTCGAGCCTGCCCTACGCCGACGATCCGGGCGGCGCCGTCGGTGTCGCCTCCTGCCCCGCCGGAACCGCCGCGCAGACCGCGAACGTCACGCCCACCAGGCCGAGGACGATCGCCAGGTAGCCCTTGGTCTGGACGGCCGACTGGCGGGACGCGACCTCGCGGGACCAGAGGGCCGCGTCCTTCTGGGTCTGGGCCTGGTACTCGAAGTAGCACTTCTGGAAGAGCTGGTCGGGCGGGGTGCCCTCCTGCTTGGGCTTGCAGTCCGCGTCCTCGAACAGGCTGAGTTCGCCGGCGTACTCGTCCAGGGGCTTGTCCGAGACCTTCGAGGCATCGGACATCGCGACCGCGGCGAGGATCACCGCCGCGATCATGCTGAGCATCGCCATGACGATGCAGACGGCGGCTCCGGCGTTGCGTCCTTGGGATGACATGGGCATGAGAGTAGTCATCCCTCCGGAGCCGCCTTCCGGGGGCTCAGACCAGCCGCAGGCTGCCCCGCGCCGTCGCCGCCGAGCTCGTGCCCGTGTAGACGTCGATCCGGCCGCGCTCCAGGACGTACGTGCCCGACGGGTCGTTGGTCCAGAAGCCGAGGTCCTCCGCGCCCAGGGTGAAACGCAGGCGGCGCTCCTCGCCCGGGGCGAGGGTGACGCGTTCGAAGGCGCGCAGCCTGCGTACCGGCTGGACCACCGACGCCGCGACGTCGTGGACGTACAGCTGGACGACCTCGTCGCCGGTGCGGTCACCGGTGTTGGCGACGGAGACCGCGACCTCGACCCGCTCGCCGCGTTCCAGGGCGTCCACCGCGATCTCGGCGTGGCTCAGCCGCGGTTCACCGGTCGTGAAGGTGGTGTAGCTCAGGCCGTGGCCGAAGACGAACTGCGGGCCGTCCGGCAGGTCCAGGTACTTCGAGACGTACTTCTCGGCCTCGTCGTAGGGGCGGCCCGTCGACTCGCGGTTGTAGTAGACCGGGATCTGGCCGACCGTGCGGGGGAAGGAGACCGGGAGCTTGCCGCCCGGGCTGACCGCGCCGAACAGGAGGTCCGCGACCGCGTTCCCCGCCTCGATGCCCGCGTGCCACGCCTCCAGGACAGCCGGGGCCCTGTCCACCCAGCCGCCGATGGTGAGGGGTCGGCCGTTGACGAGGACGACCACGAAGGGCTTGCCGGTGGCCGCGACCGCCTCGATCAGCCGCTGCTGGCCCGCGGGCAGGTCGATCTCGCTGCGCGACGCCGCCTCACCGCTGATCGCGGAGTCCTCGCCGACCACGACGACGGTGACGTCGGCCGCCCAGGCGGCTGCCGCGGCCATCGCCGGGTCGCCGCCGGAGTGCCGGACATCGGCGTCCGGCGCGGCCGCGCGGACCGCGTCGAGCACGCTCACCGTGTCGAGCACCAGCCGGCCGGGGCCCGCCCAGGTGCCGTGCTGGTCCGTGGAGTCGGCGTGCGGGCCGACGACGGCGATCGTGCCGCCCGGCTTCAGCGGCAGGACACCGCCCTCGTTCTTCAGGAGCACCATCGACCGGGCCGCGGCCTCCCGCGCGGCGGCCCGCGCCTCGGCGGTGGGGCCGGTGATCTCCGCCGCCTCGTCGGTGTACGGGTCGTCGAAGAGGCCGAGGGCGTACTTCAGGCGCAGGATGCGGGTGACGGCGTCGTCCAGCCGTTCCGTGCTGATGCGGCCCGCGTCCAGCAGGTCCGCGCCGTGGTCCGCGATGTGCGTGGACACCATCTCCATGTCCAAGCCGTGCATGAGGGCCAGTTCGGCGGCGTGGGCCGCGTCCTCCGCGTAGCCGTGCGCGACCAGCTCCATGACGCCCGTGTAGTCGCTCACCACGAAGCCGTCGAAGTCCCACTCGCCCTTGAGGATGCTGTTCATGGTGTGGCTGTTGGCGTGCGCGGGGACGCCGCCCACGGTGTTGAACGCGGCCATCACCGTCGCCGCGCCCGCGTCCAGCGCCGCCTTGAACGGGGGCAGGTAGTGGTTGCGCAACCGCTGCTCCGAGAGGTCCACGGTGTTGTAGTCCCGGCCGCCCTCGGCGCCGCCGTAGGCCACGAAGTGCTTGGCGCAGGCGGCGACGCGCTCCGCGGACCGGAGCCCCGAGCCGTCGGCGGGGCCCTGGTAGCCGCGTACCTTCGCCACGGCCAGGACGGCGTTCAGATACGGGTCCTCGCCGCTCGATTCGGCGATCCGGCCCCAGCGCGGCTCGTTCGTCACGTCCATCATCGGCGAGAACGTCCAGCGCACGCCCTGCGAGCGGGTCTCGGCCGCCGACACCCGGGCGTCGGTCTCCGCCACGGCCGGGTCGAAGGCGGACGCCTGCGCGAGCGGGATCGGGAAGGTCGTCCAGAAGCCGTGGATGACGTCGAAGCCGAAGAGCAGCGGAATGCCGAGCCGGGACTCCTCCACCGCCAGGCGCTGGAGGTCGTTGGTCCACTTCGCCCCGTGCAGGTTCAGCACCGAACCGAGCCGCCCGGCGCGGGCCAGCGCCTCGATCTCCTTCGTCTGGCCGCCACCCGGTCCCGTGTCCCCGGTCCAGGTCAGCTGCTGGATCTGGCCGAGCTTCTCCTCGGTCGTCATGCGGCCGAGGAGTTCCTTGACCTTGTCGTCGTGCGATCGGAGCATGTCGGGTCCTTCGTAACCGGATAGCGGGGGCGAGCGGGCTCCCTGCCGGGAGCCTTGCCGGACGGAACAACGGCGGGCTAACGTCGCTCGCAGCAAAATGTAAGCGCATTCAGATGCGGGGGCAAGGAATCCTGGTCCCTCGTGACGGAATCGATGAGTCAGCACGGGAGAGATCCATGGCCAACAGCGCGTCGGCCCTGCGCGTCATGAGCTTCAACCTCCATGTGGACTGGGCGGGTTCGCCCCGGCCCTGGTCCGGGCGCCGGGACGCGGTGGCTGCGGTGCTCCGGACCGAACGGCCCCAGCTGCTCGGCACGCAGGAGGGCCGCCCGCACCAGATCGCGGACGTGCTCACCGCCCTCGGGCCCGGCTACGCGAAGTCCGGCCGGGACCGCGACGGCGACGGGACCGGCGAGCACACGGCCCTCTTCCACGACCGCGCACGCCTCGAAGCGCTGGAACGGGGCGACTTCTGGCTCTCGGACGCGCCCGACGTGCCCGCATCCGAGACCTGGGGCGGCGGCTGCCCCCGCATGGCGACCTGGGTCCGCTTCCGGGACCTGGCCGCCGGGGGCGAGTTCCTGGCCGTCAACACCCACCTGGACCATGTGAGCGCTTACGCACGCACCCGGGCGGCCGGGCTGCTCGTGGAGCGGTGCGCCGCACTCGCGCCCGGCCTGCCGGTCGTCGTCACCGGCGACTTCAACACCCCGGCCGGGGACCCGGATGTGCACGGCGTGCTGCTCGCGAAGGGCGGCCTGGAGGACACCTGGGACCGGGCCGAGGAGCGCGGGCCCGCGTACGCCACCTTCCACGACTACCGCGCTCCGGTCGCGGACGGCCCGCGCATCGACTGGATCCTCGCCTCGCGCGGTACGCGGGTACGGGAGGCGTCGGCGGTGCTGCCGGGCGCGACGGCGCCGAGCGACCACCTTCCCGTGCGCGCCCTGATCGAGCTGGAGCCCGCGCCCGTCGCGCGCTGAGCCGCGTTCACGCAGACCGCCCCGTACACCCTTGCAGGAGGAACCCGTATGACGTCCCCCCGTCCGGCGGCCGAATGGCTTGCCGACGCCGTGCTCTACCAGATCTACCCGCAGTCCTTCGCCGACTCGAACGGCGACGGGATCGGGGACTTCGCGGGGATCGAGGCCCGGCTCGACCATCTCCAGTGGCTGGGGGTGAACACCGTGTGGTTCAACCCGTGCTTCGTGTCGCCGTTCGACGACGCCGGTTACGACGTGGCCGACTACCTCGCCGTCGCCCCGCGCTACGGCACCAACGAGGATCTGGCCCGGCTCACCGAGGCCGCCGGGCGCCGCGGCATCCGAGTGCTCCTCGACCTGGTCGCCGGGCACACCTCCGACCAGCACCCCTGGTTCCGGGCGTCCGCCGACGACCCGGCCGACCAGCGGTTCATCTGGGCCGACACCGAGCAGGCGCCGCCCGGGTTCGTCGCCTCGCCCGGCAGCCGGTCCGGCTTCTACCAGCCGAACTTCTTCGAGTCGCAGCCCGCGCTCAACTTCGGACACGCGCGCATGGACCCGGCGGAGCCCTGGCGGCTGCCCGTCGACGCCGAGGGGCCCCGCGCCAACCGGCAGGCGCTGCGCGAGATCATGGACCACTGGCTGGGCCTCGGCCTGTCCGGATTCCGGGTCGACATGGCCGCCTCGCTGGTCAAGGACGATCCGGGGCAGGCCGAGACCGCGAAGCTCTGGACCGAGCTGCGCGGCTGGCTGGACCGGGCGCACCCGGGCGCGGCGCTGCTCTCCGAGTGGGGCGACCCGCAGGTCTCCGTCCCGGCCGGGTTCCACGCGGACTTCTTCCTGCAGTTCGGTCCGCGCGGCGACGGGCTGCCGCTCCGGTCGCTCTGGAACAACTGGGAGGGCACCGTCAGCGAGCCCTGGGAGCCGCTTGAGCCGTACTTCGGGGCCCGGGGAGAGGGCGGGTTCACCACCTTCCTCGACGCCTGGCGCGAGGCGACGGAGGTGATCGGGGACGCCGGGTTCATCTCGCTGCCCACGTCCAACCACGACTTCTCGCGCCTCGCCACGGGCCCGCGTACGGCCGAACAGCTGCCCGCCGCCTTCGCGTTCCAGCTGACCTGGCCGACGCTCCCCGCGATCTACTACGGGGACGAGATCGGCATGCGGTACGTGCCCGGCACGCCCACCCGCGAGGGCAGCCGACTGGGCCCGCGATACGACCGGGCCGGGTCCCGTACGCCCATGCAGTGGGACGACTCGCCCAACGCGGGCTTCTCCACCGCCCCCGCCGACGCCCTGTACCTGCCGATCGACCCGGACCCGGACCGCCCGACGGTCGCCGCCCAGCGCGCCGACGAGGGCTCCCTCCTCCACCTGGTCAGGCGCCTGATCGCGCTGCGCAAGGCCACCCCTGAGCTGGGCAGCGGGGGCACGACGGAGGTGCTGCACGACGGGTATCCGTTGGTGTACGTCCGGGGCGGGCGCCATCTGGTCGTGGTCAACCCGCGCTCCGAGGCCGCCTCCACCGCAGCGCCCCGCGGCCGGGCCACCCCGGTGGAGGCCCGCGGGGTCACCGTCGCGGACGGCCGCGTCCGGGCCGAGGGCTTCGGCTTCGGGATCTTCACGCTCGACGCGGGCTGACCGGTGCGCCCCCGCCCGGGACCGGGCGGGGGCGGAAGCCGTACGTCAGCCTGGGGTGTCCCCGTAGTGCGCCTGCAGCGCCGCCAGTTCGGCGGTCAGCTCCGCGACGAGATTCTGGCAGGCCGGGTCGTCGTAGCGGTTGTGCAGCTCGTCCGGGTCGGCTACCAGGTCGAACAGCTCCCACTCGGGGGCACGGGTCTCGTCCTTGGCGCCCGGCTGGCCGGAGCCGTGGCCCGGGTAGTGGATCAGCTTGTGGGTGTGGGTGCGGACGCCGTAGCTGGCCTGCACGTTGTGGCAGACGTCCAAGTGCTCGAAGTAGCGGTAGTACACCGACTGCCGCCAGTCGTCCGGCCGTTCGCCCCTGAGAAGCGGGACGAGGCTGCGGCCCTGCATCCGTGGATGCGCTTCCACTCCGGCCAGGTCCAGGATCGTCTGGGCGTAGTCGACGTTGACCACGAGCTCGTCGCACCTGCTGCCCGGCGGAGTGACGCCGGGCCACCGCACCACCAGCGGGATGCGCAGCGACGGTTCGTACATGAACCGCTTGTCGAACCAGCCGTGTTCGCCCAGGTAGAAGCCGTGGTCCGAGGTGTAGGCGACCGCGGTGCTCCGGTCCAGGCCGGTGATGTCGAGGTAGTGCAGGACCCGGCCGACGTTCTCGTCCAGTGCCGCGATGACCCGTAGGTACTCCTTGATGTAGCGCTGGTAGCGCCACTCGCGTTCCGCGCGCTCGTCCAGCCCTTCGGGCACGGGCGCCTTGAGGTCCTCCGGGAGCAGGTCCCGCATCCGCATCTCCGCCTCGGCGGCGGCGCTCGCCCGGTGGCTGTAGTCGTCGTGGAGGGTGCGGGGCGCCGGGATGTCCACGTCCTCGTACAGGTGCCGGTGGCGTTCGGCGGGTTCGAAGGCGCGGTGCGGGGCCTTGTGCTGGATGAACAGCGCGAAGGGCCTGTCGCGGTCCCGGCGGTCGAGCCAGTTGAGGGCGAGGTCGGTGATGAGGTCGGTGACGTAGCCGGTGTGCTGCCGCTCCCCGTCGCGGGTGACGAACGTCGGGTCGTGGTAGACGCCGTGTTCCGGCAGCACCTCCCAGTGGTCGAAGCCGACCGGGTCGGAGTCGCCGCCGTGGCCCAGGTGCCATTTGCCGATGATCGCCGTCTGGTAGCCGGCCTCCTGGAGCATGCTCGGGAAGGAGGGCTGGGTGGCGTCGAACTTCTGGCCCGGCTGTTCGAGGGTGGTCATGCCGTTGACGTGGCTGTAGGTGCCGGTCAGCAGGGACGCCCGGGCGGGCGAGCAGATCGAGTTGGTGCAGAAGGCGTTGTCGAAGCGCATGCCCTCGGCGGCCAGCCGGTCGACGGCGGGCGTCCTGTTGATGACGCTGCCGTAGGCGCCGATCGCGGGCACGGCGTGGTCGTCGGTCATGAAGAACACGAGGCTGGGGCGCTCGGCGCCGGTGGTACTCATGGCCCGGGGTCCTCCTTGGCTGGTGCGGGATCACGAGCGAGCCGCAGGGTTCGGCTGCCCGGCATGGGTAGGTCGAGCGTGGTGCGTACGAGGCCGTCCGGGCCGGTGTGCACGAGGGCTCCGGGGCCCCTGTCACCGGCGGGGCGCAGCCGGTAGCACGCCTCCGGTTCGAGGCCGGCGACCTCCACGGTGACGCGGCGGCCCAGCACCGGGACCGGTACGGCGCGCGGGCGGTCGGCGGCGGCGTTGACCACGCGCACCTCGACCGTGCCGTCGCGCGCGGTGACCGTGGCGGTCACCAGGGCGTGGGCTCCGTCGCCGGTGAGGTGCGCGGCGCGGTGCGGGGCCCCGGCGTCGACGCGGACCCGGACGCGGGCGGGTGCGCTGCCCGGGGCGAGCGCGCAGCCGCGTACGGGGCCGGGCAGCGGCGGCTCGGGGCCCTCGGCGGTCCTGGGCGCGATCCGGTACCAGTAGCCGCGGCCGGGCTCGGCGCGCGTGTCCGCGTACGGCGGGAGGACGGGGCCGGTGTGCAGGGGCTCGTACGGTCCCTCGTAGTGGTCGGAACGGTGTACGAGGTATCCGGCCGTCCTCGGTGCCGGGAGCCAGTCCAGGAGCACGTGGCCGATGCCGTCCCGGGACCGCAGCACCGTCCGGTGCGGGGGCAGTACGCCCGCGGGGCCGGGGCGCGCGTTCACTTCAGGCCGGAGGTCGCGATGCCCTGGGTGAAGTGCCGCTGGAGGGCGATGAAGACGGCGACGACGGGGAGCACCACGAGGAAGGCGCCGGCCATCAGCACACCGTTGGACCCGGCGGCCTTGGTGGGGTCGGTGGCGAAGGTGGCGAGGGCGACGGGCAGGGTGTACTTGTCGGGGTCGTTGGTCGCGACGAGGGGCCACAGGAAGTTGTTCCACGAGCCGAGGAACACGAAGATCGTCAGCGTGGCGAGGGCCGGCTTGACCAGTGGGAGCACGATCCGCCAGAAGATGTACCACTCGCCGGCGCCGTCGATGCGGGCCGCTTCGAGGAGTTCGTCGGGGATGGCCGAGATGAACTGCCGCATGAGGAAGACCCCGAACGCGCCCGCCGCGAAGGGCAGGATGAGCCCGGCGTAGCTGTCGAGCAGCCCCATCTTGCTCATCATCACGAACTGGGGCAGCAGCATCAGGTTGCCCGGCACCATCAGGGCGCCCAGCACGATCGCGAGCACGCCCCGCTTACCGAAGAAGTTCAGCTTGGCGAGCGCGTAGCCGAGCATCGAGCAGAAGACCAGGTTGCAGAGGGTCACGACGACGGCGACCACCGCGGAGTTGAGGAAGTTCCGCGCGATGTCCATCAGGTCGAGCAGTTCGCGGAAGTTCGCGAGGGTCCACTCGGTGGGAATCCAGACCGGCGGGCTGGCGCCCAGGTCCTGGGGGGTCTTGAAGGCGGACACCGCCATCCAGAGGAAGGGCGCGGCCATCACGATCAGGCCCAGGGTGAGCAGCGTGTACGTGAGGGCCGTGGTGCCCGGCCTGCGCGAGGTGGCGGTGCGTCGCCGGGCCGGTGCGCTCTTGGTGGGGAGGTCGGTGGCGCTCATCAGGTCTTGTCCTTCAGCAGGCGGAACTGGAGCAGCGTGACGGCCAGGACGATCGTGAACAGGACGTAGGCCATGGCGCTCGCGGAGCCCATGTGGAAGAAGCTGAAGCCTTCCTTGTACATGTGCAGGGACACGGTGAGGGTGCTGTCGCCGGGTCCGCCGTCGGTCATCACGAAGGGTTCCTCGAAGACGTTGAGGAAGCCGATGGTGGTCATCACCGCGACGTACAGCATGGTGGGCCGCAGCAGCGGGACCGTGATCCGGCGGAACTCCTGGAACACGCCGGCGCCGTCCAGCTTGGCGGCCTCGCGGACCTCGGCCGGGATGGCCTGGAGGCCGGCGAGGAAGAGGACCATCGCGGTGCCCATGTTGCGCCAGACGGCCATGACGATCAGCGAGGGCATCGCGAGCGCCTTGGAGGCGAGGAAGTCCGGCGTGGAGAAGCCGAGCTGTGCGCCGAGACCGGCGATCAGGCCCTCCGACGGGTCGAGCACGAACCGCCAGATGACGGCCACCGCGACGATGGCGGTGACCACGGGGACGTAGAAGCCGACCCGGAAGAAGGTGCGGAGGCGGTCGATGCCGGAGTTGAGCAGCACGGCGGCGACCAGGCCGCTGCCGATGGTGAGCGGGACGCCCAGCACCACGAAGTAGCAGGTGTTGAAGAGCGCCCTCATGAACTTCGGGTCGTCGAACAGCGCGGTGTAGTTGTCGAAGCCGACGAAGTTCGCGTCGAGCGGGTGGGTGACGTTGCGCAGGCCGAAGTCGGTGAAGCTCATGAGGAGCGTCGCGACGATCGGGAAGGCCATGAAGGTCAGGAAGAGGGCCAGGAACGGCGTGGAGTACAGCCAGCCGGCGAGGTTCTGCCGGGAGAGCCGGTCGCGGCGGAGCTCCTGCTGCGGTCCGGGAGGGCCGCCGGCCTGGGCCGGGGCGCGGTCCAGGCCGGCTCCGGCCCGGGTGGCGGCGGTCTTCACTGGGAAATCAGCCCCTCCGTGACGGCCTGGAGCTTCTTGGCCTCGGCGGCCGGGTCACCGCCCTGTGCGATCTTCTCCAGGGTGCCTTCGATGGCGGCGGCGATCTCGTTCCACTTCTCCAGGGCCGGGATCTCCTTGCCGGTGTCGAGGGCCTGGCGGAAGACCTTCAGGCTGTCGGCCTCGGCGCTGTCCTTGATCTCCGGGAGGTCGTAGGCGGCCTTGTTGGCGGGCAGCGACTTGGTCGCCCCGTACCAGGCGGCCTGGGTCTCGGGGGTGGTGAGGTACTGGGTGAACTTCTCGGCGGCGGCCTTGTGCTCGCTGTCCTTGAAGGTCACGAGCGAGGCGCCGCCGACCCAGGAGACGGACCCCTTCGGGCCCGCGGGCAGCGGGGCGGTCTTCCACTTGCCCTTGAGCTGCGGCTGCTGCTCGTTGAGGTTCTGGACCATCCAGGGGCCGGACATGAACGTCGGCTCCTCGCCCTTGGCGAAGGTCTTGGCGACGTCCGCGCCGGGCACGAAGTTCTTCTTGGCGAGCCCGTCCTTGAAGTAGCTGCCCCACGTCTCGAACGCCTTCACGGCCTCGGGGGAATCGAGCGCGGACTTGCCGTCCGCGTCGACCAGGCTGCCGCCCTCGGAGTACAGGAACTGGAGCCAGCTCTGCCAGGCGCCGGTGTTGCCGGGCTGGAGCGCGGTGCCCCACTGGGCGCCGCCCTTCTGGTACGCCTCGGCGAGCTTGTGGTGGTCGGCCCAGGTGGCCGGGGCCTTGTCGACGCCGGCCTTCTCCGCCAGGTCGGTGCGGTAGTACAGGCCGCGTACGTCGGCGTACCAGGGGACGCCGTAGGCGGTGCCGTCGACGACGTTGCTGTTCCAGGTGGCGGGGAAGAAGTCGGACTTCTTGAAGGTCTTGGTGTCCACCGGCTCCAGCACGTCGAGCGCGATGTACTGCCCCATCATCGTGGAGCCCATCTGCGCCATGTCGGGGAGCTTCCCGGCGGCAGCGGCGGCGGTCATCTTCTGGCCGACGACGTCCCAGCCGATGGGGGTCACCTTGACGGTGATGTTCGGGTTGGCCTTCTCGAAGTCCTCGGCGACGGTGGCGAGCCGCTTGGCCTCCTCGCCCATGCCCCAGACGGTCAGGGTCTGCTTGGCGTCGGCGGACTGCTGCGCGCCGCCGCCGCCACCGCAGGCGGTGAGGGACAGCGCGGCGACCACTGCGACGGAGATGCCTGCGACGGTCTTGGCGGGGCGTGCCATGGATGCTCCTCCTTGAGCCTGTATGCGCTATCTGAAAGCGCATACAGGACTCTGCAATACGGGTCCGGATCGCTCAAGAGGGATGGGATAACGCTTGGGTAACGTGGCGGGTGGCGGGGTTGACCGGAGGTGTACGGGAGTGAGCTCCGGGCGCACGAAGGAGGGGCACCCGGTCCCGCGGAAGCGCCCCTGACCTGCACTTACGGGCCCGTTCCCTTCGCTTGCGGCGCCCCGCGCCCGGCCGGCGGAAAGTCGGCGGCGGGGCCTACGCCGACGCGTCCGCCGGGCAGCCGCAGCTGCGGCGCAGCACCGCGGAGACGGGCAGAAGCCGTTCCTGAGGGGGTCTCTCGCGCTCGGAGAGCCGGGCCACCAGCAGTTCGACGGCCTCCACGCCCAGCTGTCCCATCGGCTGCCGGACCGTCGTGAGCGCCGGCCGCACGAGCCTGCTGAGCGGGATGCCGTCGAAGCCGGTCACGGCGATGTCCCCGGGCACGTCGATGCCGCGTGCCTCCAGGGCGTGCAGCGCGCCCACGGCCATCTGGTCGTTGGCGAACACCAGGCCCTGAGGCCGGGCCCCCTCCCCCGCCGCCCCGAACAGCGTCTCCACCGCCCGGCGTCCGGCGGCCTGGGTGAGGTCGCCCCGCAGGTCGGGGGCCTTGGGGAGCGGGAGGCCGGCTTCGAGGTGGGCGGCCTGGTAGCCGAGGAACCGGGCCTCCCCGTCCGGGGAGTCCTCCGGCCCTCCGACGAACGCGAGCCGCCGCAGCCGGTGGGTGCCGAGCAGGTGCCTCGTGATCTGCAGCTGTCCGTCGAAGTTGGCCACTTTCACGTGGTCGATGCCGTCGTACGGCTCCCCGGCGAGGAGCACGACCGGGACCCGCCTGGCCACCATCTCCAGGGTCTCGTCGGGCACCGCCTGGGCGAGGACGGCGAGTCCGTCCACCCGCCCCGCGACCTCGGTGAGCCGGGCGCCCGCGTCGTCGGCGTGCGAGGAGGCGATGAGCAGCGCGTAGCCGTGGCGCCGCGCGGCGCGCTCCATGCCCCTTATGACCTCGTCGGAGTAGAGGGTGACCTCGCCGGGCTCGGCGGCGGGCGCGCTGTCGGCCTCCGCGTCGTGGAAGTCCGGGTAGCACAGGCCCAGGACCCCGGTGCTGCGGCTGGCGAGGCCGCGGGCGCTGCCGCTGGGCACGTAGCCCAGTTCGCGCGCGCTGGCCAGCACGCGCTCGCGGGTCTCGCCGCGCACCGATTCCGGGCTGCGGTACACCCTGGACACCGTGGCGATGGAGACCCCCGCCCGCTCGGCAACGTCGTACACCGTCGGAGTACTCATCGCGCCGCGTCACCTCTCTTCCCCTGTGGTGGGGAGATGTTCCCACATGAGGGGACGCAGCATGGAAGCGCATTCACGCATCGGGCGTCGTCGGGCCGCGCCCCGCAGAATTCGTCCGGCGTTCGCGGGAAGTCTTCCTGCGGGGCGGCTCCCCGTTCGGGCTGGGCCGGGAGCGTCGGGCCGCCCGACCCCGACGACCTCAGGATGGACCCACGTGACCGCATCGCCCTCCCGCCCCCGGCGGCCCCGCGCCCTCGCCCGCTTCCTCGTCGCCGCGCCGCTGCTGGCGGCCGGTGCGCTCACCGGCGTCCCGGCGGCTCACGCGGCCCCGGCCGATGACGTACGGATCAACGAGGTGGTGACGACCGGCGCCGTGAACGACTCGGTCGAGCTGTACAACAAGGGCACCGCGTCGGTCGACGTGTCGGGCTGGATTCTGAAGGACGACGACAACGGCCACTCGTACAAGATCCCCTCCGGCACGACGCTGGCACCGGGCGGCTTCCGCGCCTTCGACGTCAGCGGCGCGTTCGGTCTCGGCTCGGCGGACCAGGCCCGGCTCTACCTGGCGGACGGCGGGACGCAGGTGGACGGCTTCTCGTGGAGCACGCACTCGGCCCCGTCCTGGTCGCGCTGCGCCGACGGCACGGGGTCCTTCGCGCAGGCGGCGTCGGTGACTCTGGGCGGCGCGAACGACTGCGGTCCGGGCGAGGGCTCGACCGCCCCCGTGGCGTGGCCGGGCGGCAGCTCGGTCGCCACCGCGGACGGCTCGAACGTGTTCGGCGAGGACCTGAGCGGGCTCTACCAGGACGGCAGCGTCCTGTGGGCGGCGCAGAACAGCGGCAAGCTGTGGCGCCTGGTGCGGGACGGCTCGGGCGGCTGGAAGCCCGACACCGCGAACGGCTGGTCCTCGGGCAAGTCCCTGCGCTTCCCGGGCGGCTCCGGCAGCCCGGACAGTGAGGGGGTGACCGCGACCCCGGCCGGTGTCTTCGTCGCGAGCGAGCGCAACGGGGACGCCTCGGGCACGAGCCGCCTGTCGGTGCTGCGGTACGACGTGAGCGGTACGGGCTCGTCGCTGACGGCCGCCAAGGAGTGGAACCTCACCTCTGACCTCCCGTCGACCGGCTCCAACCTGGGCCTGGAGGCGGTTACTTGGGTGCCGGACGCGTCGCTGACGGGCGCCGGATTCAAGGACGCCTCGACGGGCGCGGCGTACGACCCGGCCCACTACGGCGCCCACGGCAACGGCGTCTTCTTTGTCGGCGTCGAGGGCACGGGCATGGTGTACGGCTACGTCCTCGCCGACTCCGGTTCGTACACCCGGATCGCCTCCTTCAGCAGCGGCCTGTCCGGCGTGATGGAGCTCCAGTGGGAGCCCCAGGCTTCCCGCCTCTGGGCGGTCTGCGACGACACGTGCGACGGCCGCCACCAGACGCTGACGGTCAACGCGGCGGGCGCATTCGCCGTGACCGGCACGTACAACCGCCCGTCCGGCATGCCGAACTACAACAACGAGGGCTTCGCGCTGTCCGGCGCCGGCGAGTGCGTGTCGGGCTCGAAGCCGGTGTACTGGTCGGACGACGCGAATGACGGCGGGCACGCGTTGCGGCGGGGCAGCGTCGGCTGCTGAGCGGAGGCGCGGGCAAGCGGTCACGGCGCCCGGCGGAGGGAGGCGTCCAGCGCGGCCATGAGGTGCGCGGCGCGACTCCTGCCGCCGGGCGCGGGCGGGTAACGGCGGAGGACGTCGATCAGGACGGGCGTGGCCCGTTCGCGGGCCCCTTCGAGTACCCGGTTCCCGGCCTCGGGGTCCTCCCCCGCCTCGATCTCCGCGATGCGGGCCGCGTTCGCGGCGGCCCGGAGGATGTGGCCGACCTGGTGGGCCTTGGCGATGGGATGCAGGTAGGCGGCGGACGCGGCGTCGCCCGCCGCCTGCGCGGCGAGGCGTGCGGCTTCGGTGGCCGCGTCCTTCGCCGCGCGGTGCGCGTCCATCGACGTGACGCGCTGGAGCCTGCTCCGGGGCGCGCCGTCGATGAACTCCCGGGCCGCCGCGAGGGCGGCCCGCGGCCTGCCGTCGTCGGGGTGGGCGTCCTCGAACACCGCCAGGACTCCTTGCGCCGACTCTGCGGCGTACCGCGCCACGACGCGCAGCTCGGCCATGGACAGCTCGAAATCCCCGCTCACGCCCGTCATTCGAGCGATCGTCGCACATCGGCCCGCACCTGGCCTTACGGCTCCGAGGGGCCGCCCCGTCCGCCGGGGCGGCCCCCGTCCGCTTTCAGGCGAGGTGTTCGGCCGTGTACGCCTCGATGGCGTCGCGCTGGAACGCCGCGAGGCCGGGGGCGATCGCCTCGTAGGCCGCTCGCCACTCGGGGTTGTCCACGACGGAGCGCCCCATGGCCAGGTGCTCGTCGGCGGCGACCGGTCGCAGCGCGGAGAGCAGCCGGTAGTGGGCCTCGATCTCGGCCTGGACCGGTGCGGAGTCGGCCGCGTGTCCGGCGGCCCGGAGCTCGGCGAGGCGGATCATGCGGGCCGTGCGGTCCCGCTGCCCGGCCGCGATGTCCTCCGGGCTCATCGCGGCGACGTGCTGGGCGACCCGCTCGGCGTGGGCGGGGAAGTCGCGCAGGCTCTCCTGGTACTGGGTCGGCTGTACGCCCTCGAACAGGTTCTCCGGTCGGTTGATGGTCATGGGTGCGTCGTCCTTCCTGGACTGTTCCAGTTCGGCGATCGTGCGCGAGACGGTGGCGGCCAGGGTGTCGAGCCGGTCCCGTTCGGCCAGCAGCCGCCGGTGGTGGCCGCGCAGGGCCTCCACCGCGTCGACCTGCTCGGCCAGGACGCGGCCGATGTCCTCCAGCCCGAGCCCCAGCTCCCGCAGGACCAGGATCTGCTGGAGCCGCAGGAGCTGGCGCTCGCCGTAGTACCGCAGCCCGCCCGCCCCCGTCCGGGCGGGCCGCAACAGCCCGACCGCGTCGTAGTGCCGCAGCGTCCGCGCGGTCACCCCGGACATCCGGGCCACTTCAGCGATCGACCACTCCACCACCGTCACCCCGCGCTTCGCCGTTCCGGGCCGGTGTTTCCGGCCCTGTCCCACGACCGTAGAAGCTGCCGTTACGTCAACGGCAAGCCGTGGCGTCGGGCGGCGGGCGCACTCGCTGTTCGGGCCGCACGCGCACAGAACCGCGCTGCGGGGCAGCTGTCTTCCAGACGTCGCTTCCCGTAACTCTGTTCTAGGGCGTGTTTCGGAAGTAGCGCCGTCCGCCCGCAGGGCGGGTCCGGCGGCGTCTGGTGCGTGCGATCGCAAGGCGGAGGGTCGCCCCGATACTGGGTGTATCGGGGTGATCCCGACAACGCGGCGAGCGTGCGTGCCAGGCGTCGCCGGACAGGCGGGACTTTCGAAACACGCCCTAGGATCTCGGGATGAGTGACGAGCTTCTTCGCCTCACGGTCCTGGGCTGCGCGACGCCTTACCCGAGCGCGGACAATCCTTGTTCCGGCTATCTGGTGTCGAGCGGGGACACCCGTATCTGGGTGGACGCGGGGAGCGGGACGCTCGGCCCACTGCAGCGGCACGTGCGGCTGGATGAACTCGACGCGATCTGGATCTCGCATCTGCACGCCGATCACAGCGCGGACCTGCTCACCGCGTACTACGGAGCCCTGTACGCAGACATCCGCCTCGCAGCGCCTATCCCCCTCTACGGTCCGCCCGGAATCGCCGACCGGCTGGCCGGCTTCCTCACTCACACTCCAGCCCGTAGCCCTATCGAATCCGCCTTCTCCGTCGCCGAGTTGCACGACGGGCACCAGGCGGCCGTCGGCTCGCTCCGCCTGACCAGCCGGGCGGTGTCGCACGGCATGCCGGCCTTCGCCGTGCGCATCGAGGCGGCAGGCAGATCACTGGTGTACTCCGGAGACACGGCACCGTGCCCGAGCCTCACGGAACTGGCCGAGGGATGCGACGTGCTGCTGTGCGAAGCCGAGAGTGCGCAGGCACCGTCGGAGGGCGAACAGGTGCACCACACGCCCGAGGACACCGGCGACACCGCGAATAAGGCCGGGGCGGGCCGACTGATCGTCACGCACGTCGGCCGCTTCCTCACACCCCAGCAGGCAGTGGCTCGTGCCTCGGCGCGGTTCGGCGGTTCCGTCGATCACGCCGCCCCCGGCGCCACCTTCTCGATCGGCTAGTGCTCTGACCGGAAAGGTTCGCCGGGTATGTCATTCCGGCGGTTGGATGTCCTGAGACGTCCATCCGGGTACTGGAGGTGTGGGGCGGCTGAGCCTGTACGTGTACGCAGGCTGACTGACCAGGAGGGGCAGGAACTGCAGCAGATCGTGCGCCGGGGCAGCGCCGGCTCAGTGGGCTACCGGCGCGCGGTGATGCTGCTCGCCTCGGCCGGCGGCAACCGGATCCCGGTGATCGCGAAGCCGGTGCAGGCCGACGAGGACACCGTCCGGGATGTGATCCACCGGTTCAACGAGATCAGACTTGACTGCCTGGACCCTCGAAGGGCGGGAGGCCGTCCCCGCCTGCTCAACCGTGACGAAGAGGACTTCGTCATCGAGACGGCCATCACCCGCCCGACCAAGCTCGGTCAGCCTTTCAACCGCTGGTCCATCCGCGAGGCCCGCTTCGGACCGCTGCGGCAGTTCACGGTCGCCAACTCCAACCACCGCAACCACGCCGCCCAGACGCTCGCTCTGCACGCCTGTCTGCGCTGGCGCAACAAGAACGCTCGCCATCCCGACGTGCTGGCCGCTCAACGACGTGAGCGCGCCCGCATCCGCAGTGAGAAGGGCCTTTGCTGGGGAGCACGGCTGGTCCCGCAAACAGCACCGGCGGCACTGACGCCATGACGTACATGCCGGCCGGCATGGTCGTGGCAGCGGAGGCTCTACGGGCTTTCGATTGCGAGCCTGCTGGCGAATGCGATCATGGCAACTCCGCCGCTGGCCTTCAGCACCCGGATACGGCGACTTTTCGCCTGAAACCAGGTACGCATGGCTCCGGCGGCACAAACCCAGACGGTTTCGATGAGTGCCTGGACCACGCCTCCGGCGAGGCCGATGACCAGCATCTGGAGAACGAGGTTCCCGCGCGAGTGGTCAACGAACTGAGGTAGTACGGCCATCAGCGACACGATGCTCTTCGGGTTGGCCACACCGACCAGGAAGCCCTGCCGTACCGATCGCGTCCACGAACTGCTCGGGACATCGGCTGTGGCGGAGGACTCGTTAACGGAGTTGGACCGGGCGGAGCGCAGCGCACTGAAGCCCAGCCAGAACAGGTAGCACGCGCCGACGACCTTGACCGCCATGAAGAGCTTGGCCGATGCCGCGACGATTGCTCCAAGGCCAGCGACCACCAACACCAGAAGTACCAGACCGCCCAGGGCATTCCCCAGCACGATCCACATCGCAGATCGACGCCCCGAGGTGATGGCACTGCCGGTCTCAAGCAGGACAGATGGTCCCGGGATCGCTGACAGCAACGCCGACAGAGTCAGGAAACCAACGAGCAGGCTTGGGTTTACGGGCACAGGACGGACGATAACCGAGGGTGGATTCGCCGGGGAAGAGCCGTGCCCCGCGACTGCGGTACCAAACGCCTCCAGCGATCAGATCAGGCGTCACTGGCCATCCAGCGACGCACCTCGCCGACCCGGCGAACCTTTCCGGCCGCGGCACTACACCGCGGCTTGGAGCGGTCGGCGCGGCCGGCGTTCGCCCAGCAGCACATGGCGTGGCTCGCTCCGGTGCCGGGTACCCGGGTCCTCGACCTGAGGGCCGGGCGCGGCGCGCTGACCGCTGCCGCGCTTGGCCGAGATTGCCGGGTGACGGCCGTGGACTGCGCTCCCGGGATGGTCGAGCGACTGGCGGTCCAGTACCCGCAGGTGCGCGAGGCGCGAGTGATGGAGGTTCACCGGCTGGAGTATCCCGACAGCTCGTTCGACCTGGTCTGCGCAGGGTTCGTCGTCCATCTGCTCGATGATCCAGCTACTGCGGTCCAGGAGGTCCGGCGCGTGCTCGCTCCCGGTGGGTGTTCTCCTTCTCCGTCCCGGGCGACGTCGAGGACGCGCCGGAGTGGGAGCTCTACGGGGCCCTCTTCCGGGAATTCCAGCCCCTGATCCCCGACGGTCGCGGCCGGCTCAGTCGGCCCCTGGACGCGGAGCGGCAGCTCTCGGCTGCGGGGTTCACCGGTATCGGTGAGACCGCCACCGACCAACGCCTCCCCGTTCCGGACGCCGACACGTTCTGGGACTGGGGGCTCTCCCACGGCTCCCGCGCCTGCTTCGACGCCCTCCCGGCCCATGCACGTACCGAGCTCGAAGCCCGGGTGCGGGCGGAGCTGTCCGCCATGGACCCGATCGTCTTCGCCGCCGGTGCGCGCCTCTGGAGAGGCACCTCAGCGACCTGACCTCGGGCGGTGAACCGCGCCATCGTTCGTGAGGGCGAAGCCGAGCAGAGTGACCTTGTCCGCGTCGACGTCCTCGGGCGAGGGGCTGCCCTCCAGCAGGAAGCCGAAGAGGGACCGGAGCGCCTCGTTGCCCAGTTCCAGGGGGTGGAACGGCAGCGCGTAGCCCTCCATCGCCCGGTCGCCCGCCCAGTACGGCGCCTCGAAGGGGAACGGGTCGCCGACGTTCTCCACGATGCCCCCGTCCGGCGACAGGCTCAGGGAGCGGCGGAGGCGGCCCTCCTCCCAGACCGCGAACGCCAGCCAGTCCGAGACGCTGTGCATCGCGTGCAGGATCACGCGACGGCCCTGGGCGGCCTCCAGGTGGTGCACCGGGAGTCCCGACGGGCGGTCGAACATCAGCCGCCGGTCGCAGACCACGTCCACTCCGGTGAAGCTCGCCGCGTACGTGATGCCATCCGGCGGATACGTCGATTCGGCCAGGACATCCCCCTCGGTCGACACCAGCCCCCGGCCCGGGAACACCCGGGCGACCAACTCCGCCGTTCTCGGTGCCCGCGGCTCACCGGCCGCCTTCAGTACCGGGGCCACGTCCCCGTCCGCGTACGCCAGTAGCGCTGTCTTCGCTCCCATGCACCGCACGCTAGCCCCGAGCACTGACAGCCGCGTCAATCGCAAGCCGGCCGGGGAATCTCGTACTCAGCCCACACCGTCTTCCCCGGTGCCTGCGTTCTGGGATACCAGCCCCAGCGGGTGGCCAGGCCCTCGACCAGCAGCAGGCCGCGCCCGTCGTCCGCGAGGCCCGCGTCCGGGAGCTTGCCGGGGCGGGGCGGGACGTGTTCGCCCCGGGTGTCGGTCACCTCGATCCGGGCCGTCGGACCGGGGCGCTCCACGAGGCGCAGCAGCAGGTGGAAGTCCCGCCCCGACACGTGCCCGTGCCGCACCGCGTTCGCCGTCAGCTCGGCCGTGATCAGGACGACCGCCTCGTGCGGCTCCGTCCCGTACGGCAGACCCCACGCGTCCAGCCGGACCGCCGACAGGCGGCGGGCCAGCCTGGCGCCCCGGGGCGTGGAGGTGAACCGCATGTCGAAGCTCGGGGTGCCCAAGTGGGCGAAGTGGTGGGTGGGTTGCGTGGTGCGGTGGGGGCTGTCGATGTTGCTCGTCATGGCTACGAGCGTCCTCGCCGTGGCGTAGCGTGACCAGTGGTGACGCACCGACGCGATCTCCTTGTACGCGCGCTGACGGCACCGGTAGGCGGAACGCGGCGCGATCGAGCGAGGCAGGGTGCGATGACGGCTGAGCAGGTGGACCCCGGGGAGATGGACGGCGTCCAGGCGGCGGACAAGGCGGGCCAGGATGTGGTCCTTGCCTTCGGGCAGAGCCTGAAGACCTTACGCGTACGGGCGGGCATGCAGCGGGACGAGCTGGGCCGACGCCTGGGCTACTCGGCGTCCACCATCGCCTCCTTCGAGCAGGGCCGGAGGATTCCGCCGCCGAGGGCGATCGACCAGGCCGACAAGGAGCTGGGCGCGGACAACCTGCTGGCGGTGTGGAAGGAGCCGGTGGAGAACGCGCAGTACCCGGTGTTCTTCCAGGGCATGGCGCAGTTGGAGAAGCAGGCGATGGAGCTGCTGGTCTACGACACACATGTCGTCAACGGCCTTCTTCAGACGGAGGCTTACATGCGGGCGCTGCTCGACATGCGTCGTCCGCCTCTGGACCTGGAGACGATCGAGCAGCGGGTGGCAGCCCGGTTGGCCAGGCAGGACATCTTCGACCGGCGTCCTGCGCCGCTCCTGAGCTTCGTCATGGACGAGGCGGTCCTGCGGCACCGGTACGGCGGCCGAGAGGTTGTAAAGGGGCAGTTGGAGCACCTGCTGCTCTTCGGCGAGCGGGGCAACGTGGAGCTTCAGGTGATGCCGACCGACTGCGAGGACAACGCCGGGGTCAACGGCCCGTTCACCGTCATCACGCGCAAGGACGGCAAGAAGTATCTGTACGTCGAGGCCCTCAACACGAGCACCTTGGCAACCGATGCCTCGCAGACGGTCCTCGCTGCCGCACGCTATGGGATCATCCGTTCGCAGGCTCTCAGCCCGCGAGAGTCACTGGCGTTCATCAAGAAGTTGCTGGGAGAACTATGAACAACACCGAACCCCTCGCCTGGTTCAAGAGCAGCTACAGCGGCACCGAGGGCGGCCAGTGCGTTGAGGTCGCGACCGGTGCCGGAGCCGTACACGTCCGTGACTCCAAGGACGCGGCCGGCCCCGTCCTCCGCGTATCGCAGAACGCCTGGGCCGGGTTCGTCGGGCTCGCCACGGCGGAGTAGTACAGGCGGCGTTTGTACGCACGAGAGCCCTGCCGGTCCGCCTCGGACCGGCAGGGCTCTCGTCATCGGCCGCGCCCTATCAGAAGCAGGCGACCATCTTTCCGGTCGTCCGCGACCAATGGGCCCACACCATGGCACTTCTGGTCTGCGGTCCGTACTTGCCGTCCACGGTCACACCCACCCGGCGCTGCACGAACTTCACCGCCGCGTAGGTGGCGGCGCCGAACTTGCCGTCCACGTCCAGGCCCGTGCGGTAGCAGGCGTTCATATTGCGCTGGAGCGACTTCACGGCCGCGTTGGCCGCACCCTCGTGCAGGGTGCACGCGGAGGTGTATCTGCCTGCGGCCGTGTCGAATCCGATGGGGGTCGAGGTCACGTAGGAGCCCTCGTACGCGCTATAGACGCCGGTGCACGAAGGCGCCACCGCCGCCGCGGTCGGTGCCCAGACGAGGGCGCCGCCGAGCAGCGCTCCCAGCGCCAGGGTCACCGCGCCGGAGGACTTCAGCCGTCGTGTGCGTGTGTTCATGAAGAGTTCCCTTCTCTTGGGGTCAGCCAGCGTTCGGTGTGGCTTCCAGCAGTCCGCGTACAGGCGGACTCCCGCGGTCGTGCGGCCGGTGCCGTCAGCCGCCGCTGAGCGTCTGTTCCAGGCTGTCCGCATACAGCCGGGCGCCCACGACGGTCGGGTGGAAGGACTTCATCGAGTTCGGCCGGCTGTCCGCCTCGGAATGGCCGGTCAGGATGATGCCGTGCAGCCCTTCGGGGTTGCCGCAGATGCCCTTCCCCGCGAACTCGTCGCGTGGGTCCGAGAACACGGCGTTCGTGCCGAAGCGCGTATTCGCGTCGTCGACAGCTCCCGCCATCTCGGCGGCCACCACATCCGCCAGATGATTGAGCCACACCTTCTCGTCGGTGGTGATCAGGTCCAGGCACACATCCAGGGACAGCAGCCGCGGATACCCCATCAGCACGATGCGCGCGTTCGGCGCCTGTTCCTGGATCGTCCGCAGCATGCCTGCCAGACGCGGACGGATGATCTGGTGGGCCCAATCGGGAGCCCACAGACTCAGTGGCCCCGTCTCGTAGGAGAGTTTCTCCCCTGTGCTCGGATCGACGGCCGCGAGAGACGTATTGCGGCAGTCGAGCACCAGAGGGTTGATGCAGGAGGCCACGACGTCGGCGAACCGCATGTCGTTCCCGCCGATCGACAAAGCCACCATGGTGGTGTGCTGATCGAGGTAGCCCTGTTCGATCTGGCCCAGCTCCCCGTTCTGCCCCTCACCGAGGATGTGGTAGTGCCGGGCTCCTGAACAGGCGACGAACTGGAAGTCCAGTGCCGGGTCCATGGCATCGGCCCGCGCACCGATCGACGTGGACGTCCCGGGCAGGGCCGCCTGCCGTGACCAGGCCTTCGTGGAGCGGTGGCAGGAGTTCTTCGTCGCCTCGGTTCTCCCGTCGTAGTAGTCGCTCTCCGGGTAGTAGTCGACGCCGCCCGGACCCTCGGTCACGCCCTCACCGGACGCGTACGAGTCCCCCATGGTCACGATCTGGTGCGCCGGCTTGCGGTCCAGCGGTTCGAACCCGGCGGCGTCCCAGGCGATGTCTTCGGTGCCGTTGCCGTCCTTGGTGATGTTCGACAGGGACACCTGGGGTGTGCCGGTGAAGTTGAAGACCCCCAGGGAGACCCACTTGTTGGACATCACCCGCTGCGGTTTGGCCCGCTGCGGGCTGGTCGAGTCCGTCCCGGAGACCGTGTAGAGGGCCTGACGCGTATGGGCGCCGTGGTCGGGCAGGTGCACCCAGACCCGCATCCAGCCCCGGTGGGCCGTGCCCAGCGTCCAGGTACCGGTGACCTTCGTCCTGGGTGCTTCGGTGCCGTACTGGCGGTAGGTGTGGGAGAACCAGAAGTGGTTCTCGTGTCCGGCACCGATCTGGTGCAGGTCCATCCGGCCCGACGGGTCGGGGAAGTCGAAACCGAACGTACCGGCCTTGGAGGTCACCGCGCCGCAGCTGCGCGGCGGCGGGCCGGTGGATGTCGCCGTGGACGCGCCGGTGGGGGTGACGCCGTCCGCCACGTCGTCGATGATCAGGGTGCCCGCGGGTAGCTCGGCCGAGCAGCGCGGCGGGTACACGGGCGGATTCGGGTCGTCCTGTTCCGGATAGGTCGTGTTGAAGCGGTGCAGTGGGTAGCCGCACGCGCGCATCGCGCTGCCGCATTCCTTCCACGTCACCGGCTGGTGATACCAGCACTTCAGGTACAGCGGGTCGGAGCTGTCGCCCGGCAGCAGGCACGGGCCGCCGCCGGTGTCGTTCGTCGCGCCCTCGTCGATCCTCGACGGGTCGCAGTCGTTGGTGGTGTCGCAGAAGAGGCTGATCGGCGGCTTCGCCATCGTCCGGTACTCCACCTGGTTCCAGGTGGCCTGGCGGTAGCCGGGCTGGTAGTCGCCGGGCCGGAACATGGCCGAGATCGGCCGGGCCGCCCACCCGATGACCTTCTCCTGGTACGGCCAGTCCTGCGGGTGCGAGGCGTGGCTGTAGTCGTCGTCACCGTTCGACGCCTCCAGGAACGGCAGGCGGTTCTCCTTCCAGAGCGGATTGGCCGGGTTGTTGGTCCACCCGACGCCCCACTTGCCGCTCTTGGCCGCCGCCTCCGCCTTGGGGTAGTAGCCGCTGTTGTAGGCCCACAGCGCGTAGAACCAGTTCTCCATCCACTTGGGCTCGCCGTTGTTGACGACGAGGCCGTCCGCGCGGGTCTGGTTCCACTTGTCGGCGAGGATGTCCGCCCCGGCAGCGATGTTCGCGGCGTAGTCCACCGCGACGGCCCGCTGCTGGGTCTCGGACAGGGTCGGCTGCCCCTTGCCGGGCAGCCGCATGCCGTCGGTGACCTGGGTGACCCCGTAGCCGCAGTCCGCCTCCGACCAGTTGATGGCCCAGGGATCACCCTGCTCGCCGTCCGATGCGTAGCTCACGCCGTAGTAATTGCCGATCAGCGGGTTGGCGGACACCCCCGGGACCGCGTACCGAGTGGCCTGCCACATGTTGGACTCCTGCGCGGTGATGCCGAGCAGGATCTGCGCGGGAATCCGCCAGTCGGATCCCGTTCCGCCGCTCAGCGGGCTCAGCGGGAACAGCGACTGCGGGGAGTACGCGGGCATCCCGGTGTTCCGCCAGTCGGCCGGCCGGCTCGCCTTCGCGTTCAGATTGCTGACGACGGCCTGGTCGACGGCCCACTCGATCTGCCGCGGTGTCGGCTGGTACGCCTGCAGCTTGACGTCACCGCGCGGCACCGAGCACGTGCGGTCGGATTCGACCGGCGGCATCGCCGATGAAGTCGCCCCCGCAGCGGCAGGTCCGGGAAGGGCCGGGCTGGCGGTGACGGAGGTCCGCTGCGCCGTGGCGCTTCCGACGCGCCGGTCCGGCACGGTGTCGAGCGTCACGCTCTCGCCGGTGCCCAGCGACGTCAGTGTGATGCGGGCCGGGCGGGCGGACAGCGCGTCCTCCGGGTGCGCGGGCGAGTCCTTGCCGTCCGCCTGTCCGGTGGACAGCACGGCACGCCCGTGACTGGAGACCCGCACGTCCTTGGCGATCCCGCCCGGATTCCGCACCGATCCGGGCAGCTTCCGGCCCGGTTCCGTACGAGCCGTGCCCGTGACCAAGACCGTGCCGTCCGCCGCTCGGGCCAGGTCGAAGGCGGTCAGTTTGCCCTTCGCCAGCCTCTGCGCGGTGTTCTTCGCCGCCGGTGAGCGCAGCTGTGCGGCGGTGACACGTGCGACGGCGGCTTCGGACTCGGCGTCGGCCTGGGCGGCGGACCGGGCCGCGCCCGGCAGCCGGTCGATGAACGTGACGCCGCCGTCCGCGTCCGGCTTGAGCTGGAACGGGACGCCGTGGGTCCGGGCGACCACCCGCACCTTCCGCCCGTCGATCCGTACGATCCGGTGGCCCTGGGCGGCGACGATGTGTCCGCCCACCGGTACGGCCGAGGTGATCTGCCCGCCGAGGCGGGTCTTGTGCGTCGTCCCGCTCGGCGCGGCGACGGTGATCAGCCGCGTCTCGGAGGTGTCCGAGGACACCTCATCGGTGAACTGGGAGAAGACCGCTTCCTCGCCCCTGCCGCAGCCCGGCGAGAAGTACCCCAGGGTCGCCTGGAAGGGCAGCTTGCGGACGCTTCCGGTGTCGAGGTCGACCACCGCGGTGAAGGCGCCGCGGCTCATCAGGTCGGGCTTGTTGGTGAACGTCCGGGGCGCGTACGCGACGGCGGCGTACCTGCCGGACTCCGTCACGCAGGCGTTGCCGACCCAGGTGTCCGTGTCGAAACCGGCCTCGGACAGGGTGGCCGCGGTCCGCCACCCGTACCCCTTCTTCTCCTCGGCCACCATCACGTGGAAGCCGGTGGCATCGCCGGAGGTGGTGAACGCCCGGTCCGAGGAACCGGCGTAGTCCGCGCCGAGTACGGCGGCGCGGCGGTCCTTCGCCACGGCCGAGGGCTTGAACGCGGACTGCGCGTCCTTGACCGCGTCGTCGTCCCTGAGCGCGGCCTCCGTCTCGGCGGACCAGCCGTCGGCCGCCCGTGGCGGCGGGCTGTCGGCGGATGCCTGCGGCAGGCCGATCCCGACCGCGACCGCGAAGGCGGCGGCCGAGGCTGCGGCGGCGCGCAGGCGGGTGTGCGTGCTGCGGCGTCTCAACTTCCCTCTCCTCACGTACGCGGAAGCGGGGGTGCCGCACGGCACCCCCGCTCCGGTCATCGCCTCGTGCAGCCCTTGAACTTGCCGGTCGGCTCGTTGTAGAGGGGCCACTTCAGCGCGTCGCGGGTTTTGGGCCCGTACGCGCCGTCGGCGGTCACTCCCGCCACCCGCTGGGCGTTCTTCAGGGCCGCGAAGGTCTTGTCACCGAAGACACCGTCGATGGAAATGCTCTGGCTGTAGCACTTGACCAGCGCGCGCTGGATCGCATCGACCTCGCCCCCACGGGCGCCCTTGTGCACGTAGCAGTTCGTGTTGACCATGATCGGCTCCCACTCGTGGGGGATCTTGATGTAGTCGCCGCCTCCCCTCGACTCCCAGATGCCGCGGTCGCACTCCCACGACGCCGCGGAGCTCGGTGCCACCGCGACGCCTCCGAGGAGACCGGTGACCATCGCTGTCACGACTCCGGCTGCCCTGATCTTCCTGATCGTCCCTGTGGACATGAGACCCCCTGTTGACGGTGGTAGGACCCTAGGGGCGTCGGGGCCGCGTGACTTTGTCGTGTGTGCGGAGTCCTTTGTCCCGCGTGCGTCCGCGTCATGTCCCCCACGCGTCACAGCCGTTGCACCGTGGGAGCGTGTACTCCACACTCGTCTGCGACCGTTCATGTCGAGGGGGCGCGCATGAGTCCGGCACTGGACACCGCGTACATACCGCCGCAGGACCGCGAGGAGATCATCCGGCACGCGGTGTGGGATTCCGTCGTCCCGGTGGACATCGATCACCGGGCACCCGACGGGGAGATCCGGGCCCGGATGGACGTGAGGTCGGTCGGAGCGTTGCGCGTGTCATCGGCCCGGTCGACGGCGGTGACGTTGCGGCGGACCGAGCAGCTGGTGCGGAAGGACGAGGAGCCCTCGCTCTTCCTCAGTCTCCAGGTGACGGGCACCAGCATGGGCGCGCAGAACGGGCGGGAATGCGTCGTCGGGCCCGGTGAGTTCGCGGTGTTCCGGTCGAACGCCCCGTACACGCTGCTCTTCGACGAGGGGGTCGACCACCACTTCCTGCGGCTGCCCCTCTCCGCGCTCGCGCTGCCGGACCGGCTGATCCGGGACACCACCACGCTCACGTTCGGCGCCGGGGACCCGCTCGCGCGGCTGGCGTACACGTACTTCTCGCACCTCGCCCGGAGCGAGGAGCTGCACCGCAGCGACCGGGCCGAGGCCGTGCTGGCGCCCAGCGTGGAGCTGCTGCGCGCCGCCCTGGTCTCCCGGCACGCGGACGCCGCGACGGCGAGGGAGCCGATGGAGGCGACGCTCGCCTTGCGGATCACGCACTACATGCGGGAGCATCTGGCCGAGCCCGGCCTGTCGGCGGCGCGGATCGCGGCCGCGCACGGCATCTCCGTGCGGCATCTGTACACCGTGCTGTCCCGGGCGGGGATCAGCCTCGGGGACTGGATACGGGCCCGGCGGCTGGAGGCGTGCAAGCGGGAGCTGGCCGGGGCCGCCGGGCAGACGCGGACCGTGGCGGCGATCGGGCGGAGCTGGGGCTTCGTGAACGCCACCCACTTCAGCAAGGTCTTCAAGGACGCGTACGGGATGTCGCCACGGGCCTGGCGCGATCAGCATCACCGGGGCGGGTGAGGCCGGTCGCGCCGGGCCGGGCCGGTCAGGCCAGGGTCCAGGACTGGTTCGCCGTGCCGCCGCACGTCCAGATCTGGAGCTGGTTGCCGTCCGTGGTGCTCCAGTCCGTGACGTCGAGGCACTTGCCCGAACCCGTGTTGACCAGACTGCCGTTGGCGCCGGTCGTCCAGGACTGGGCGGCGGTGCCGTTGCAGTCGTAGAGCTGGACCTTCGTGCCGTTGGCGGTGCCGGCCGCCGCGACGTCGAGGCACTTGCCCAGCGCCCGGAAGGTGGTGCCGTCACGGGTCCACTGCTGGGCCGACGTGCCGTTGCAGGTGTAGAGGTCGACCTTGGTGCCGTTGGCGCTGTTGGCTCCGGCGACGTCGACGCACTTGCCGCCGTAGCCCTTGATGGCGGTCGTGCCGGCCGGTGGGTCGACGGGGCCGCCGCCGCCCGTGATGGCCTTGAAGGTGTTGGTGAACTGCCAGGTGCTCTGCGGGGTGCCGCTCTGGCCCTGGTTGTCGCGGCCCAGGGACCAGAAGGTGAGTTCCTGGATGCCCTTGCTCGCGGCGAAGGCTTCGAGTTCCTGGGCGTCCTGGACGGTGAAGACCTCGGCGGCGGTGTCGTTGACGCCGATCATCGGGCAGTTGCCCTCCATCGCCCACAGCTCGGCGGAGGACTTCTCGGTCCAGATCTGGCCGAGCTGGCCGTGCAGTCCGTTCGCGGCGCTGATCGCGGCCTGGCCCATGTCCATGGCGGGGCCGTAGTCCATGGTCATGATGTTGACCAGGTTGACGTTCAGATTGTGGCTCTTGGCGTTCTTCAGGAGCGCGATGCCGTTGGACTCCAGGCCGCTCGGGCTCACCGGGAGGGTGAAGTCGACGTCCAGCTTGCGACCCTGGGCCGCGTAGTCCTTCTGGAGGTTGGCCAGTGCCTGGTTGCGGCGGTCGTTGGCGGCGGTGTTGTCGAGGGTGCTGCCCTCGATGTCCAGGTCGATGCGGGTCAGGTTGAACTGGTCGATGACCTTCTTGTACTGCGCCTGCATCGCGGACACCGTGCCGCAGGAGGTGAGTTCGCTGCCGCTCGCGCCGCCGAAGGAGGCGATGACGTCGCCGCCGACCGCGCGGAGGCTGTTGATCGCGTTGTTCCAGCCGGTGTCGGTGACCGGGGTGTCGCCGTTGATGGTGGCGTTGCAGGTGCCCTGGCTGACGATGAAGGCCAGCGTGTAGTACTTGTTGCCGGTCGCGTTGTACGCGTTCATCAGGCTGGACGGGCTGTTCCACATCTCCGCGTACGGAGCCGCGTAGTGCGCGGGGAAGCCGGGGCCGGGGTTGGCGGCGGCGGAGGCGGGGGCGGCGGCCGTGGCGACCAGGCCGGCGGCGGCCAGCGGCACGACGCCGAGCAGGGCGGTGAGCCATCTGCTGCGGGATCTGGGCATGGGGGGGTCCCTCCGGTTTACGGGTAGGTGGTGAGGTAGGCGACGTTGCTGCTGGGCGTGACGGCCGCTCCGGTGCCGTTGATGATGTGGCTGATCGTTCCGGCGCCGCCGAGGACGACGGTGACCATGTCGTGGAACTTCACGCCGGAGGTCTGGGGCACCTCGAAGGAGTGGTCCTCGACCACTGACGGGTTGACGTTGAAGTACGCGTAGCTCCCGAGGCCCCAGGCTTCGTGGCTGGTCACGGACGCGCCGACCTTGTAGGCGGGGTAGCCGTTGGTGTTCCCGTTCTTCCAGGCGCTCTGGTTGGGCGGGTCGTACGGCAGCTCGTTCTGGAAGAAGTACGTGCGCCCGCCGTTGCCGTTCCAGATGACCTGCGTCTTCTGGTAGTGCTCCACGAACAGCCCGTACGCGGTGACGTTCCGGCCGTTTACGACGAGCCCGGTGTCGGCGGTGTTGGTGGTCCAGCCGACCGTGCCGCCGTTGCCGTGGTCGGCGCGCCAGATCCAGGTGTGGTCGATGATCGTGTCGTTGGTGTTGACGACCAGCGACTGGGTCGCCTTGCCGACGGTCGCGCCGCCGATGCGGAAGAACACGTCGTTGAGCGTGACGGGGTCGGCGGCGTGGCTCGCCGACGATCCGTCCGGCCCGATCCGCATCAGGGTCTGGGAGTTGACCGTGCCTGCGTCGACCAGGACTCCGGCGATCTTGATGCCGTCCACGTCGGCGGTGGTGAGCGCGGTGATGCCGTTGTCCGGGATGAGGGTGGCGAGGCCCATGCCGAGGACGACGGTGTCGGGGCGGGTCACGTTGAGCGTCTGGTTGAGGTGGTAGACGCCCGGGGTGATGAGGAGGTTCTTGCCGGCGGCCAGGGCGGCGTTCATGTCGGCCGCGCTCGCACCGGGCTTCGCGATGTAGAAGTCGTCCAGCGGCAGCGAGGAGCCCGCCTGGTTCCTGCCGCTCCAGGTGGTGGCCGATGCGTTGGTCTGTGCGGCGGGGACGAAGACCTTCCAGGCGCCCGCGTCGTCCACGTACAGGAAGGGCTTCTCGCGGTTGACCGGGGCCGAGGCGACGGTGGTGTAGGTCGGGAAGGACTGGGCGGGGGCGCCCTGGTCGCCGACGAAGACCATGTTCCAGTTGGAGCCGGACCAGGAGCCCATGCGGCTGTTCTTGGTCAGGAACTGCTGCTGGCTGCCCGACTGGATCTGCCCGTCGATCACGGAATCCGAGATGAAGCCGCCGCTGGACCAGCCGCCGTCGTCCAGCTTGAGGTTCCCGCGCACGTGCATGCGCCGGTACGGTGCCGCCTGCGAGACGGCCCAGCGGTCGCTGCCGCCGTTCGGCGTGACGGACAGGTTCTCCGCGTCGCGCCAGAAGTTCTGGGTGGCGTTGCCCTGGAACCAGTCGGCCTCGGCGTGGACCGCGCCGTTGATGTTCACGGCGTCCGGGGACAGCCCGAGGCCGGCGACCTGGGTGTAGAAGCCGACGTTGACGTCCGCGCTGTACGTGCCCGGCTTGAACAGGACCGCGTAGCGCTGGGAGCCGAACTGGTTCGACTGCTGCTGGCTGAAGATGCTGTTCAGCTTCGACTGGATGGACGAGGCGGACATGGACGGGTCGAAGATCACCGTGTTCGGGCCGAGGTCCGGGTTGTCGCCGGTGGGCGGGTCCGTGGGGTCGCTCGGGTCCACGGCTCCGGAGAAGCTCCACTTCTGGTTGCCGGTGCCCGCGCAGTCCCAGATCTGAAGGCGGGCGCCGTCCGCGTTGCTGTTGTCCTTGATGTCCAGGCACTTGTCCGCGGCGGTGTTGACCAGGTCTCCGGCGGAGGTCAGCCGCCACTTCTGGCTGGCGAGGCTCCCGTAGCAGGTCCACAGGTGGACGGCGGTGCCGTTCGCCGTGCCGTTCGCGGCCAGGTCGAGGCACTTGCCCTTCGCGGTCACCGAGCCGTCGCTGTTCAGGGTCCAGCTCTGGTTCTGGCTGCCGGGGTAGCAGGTCCACATCTGGACGGGCGTGCCGTCGGCGGTCGAGCCGTCCGTGACGTCGAGGCACTTGCCGTTGCCGGTGTTGGTCAGGGCGCCGGGCGTCGCGGCGCCGGCGGTCCCCGAGCCGAGGGCGACCAGGGCCCCGGCGGCGGCCAGCGAGGCGGACAGCGCCATGGCCAGGGCGGCGGTTCGCCGTCTGCGGCGATGGGGTGAACGAGGCATGGGGAGCCTTCCTGTGGTGGGGGATGCAGAGGCAGGTGCATGACAGGAGCTCGGCCGGGCGCCTTATTTCAAGCCGTGAAGCTAGAGGCGTCGCCGACTGCACGTCAACCCCCTTGTACAGGCCGGTATTTCACCTTCTATAGGCAATCGGCCCGCGATTTCGCGTAACCGCAGGATGCTCGTACGCCTTCTGAAGTCGCAGGTCAGCAGCACCGATGTGCAGCGTTCGAGTTGTGCGCGGTTTTCTGCCAGGAAGGTTTCCTGACAGAAACCTTGACGGGCTGTCGTGTACACGCGCAGACTCCGGTCTGCTCGGCCGCTGCGCTCCTCCGCCCACCTTGGAGTCCCCCATGCGCGTCAGACACGGCACCGCCCGCCTGCTCCGGCTCCTCGCCCTGGCCGCCCTCGTGCTCGGTCTGCAGGCCGCCCCGGCCCACGCCGCTCCCGCCGCCGCCGGTACGTTCCGGGTGCTGGCCTTCTACGACGGCACATACGACGCGGCGCACATCAGCTTCGACCGCGAGGCCAACGCCTGGTTCGCCCAGCAGGGCGCCGCCCACGGATTCACGTACACCGCCACCACCGACTGGAACCGGCTCAACAGCAGCGAACTGTCCGGCTACCAGGTCGTGATGTTCCTCGACAACTACCCGCACACCGCCTCGCAGCGCTCCGCCTTCCAGTCGTACGTGAGCAACGGCGGCGGGTTCGTCGGCTTCCACGTCTCCGCGTTCAACACGGACACCAGCGACTGGCCCTGGTACCACGACACCTTCCTGGGCACCGGTACGTTCCGGTCCAACACCTGGGGTCCCACGCAGGAGACGCTGCGCGTGGACGACCCCGGGCACCCGGCCACTGCGGGGCTCCCGGCCACCATCACCTCGTCGGTCAGTGAGTGGTACAGCTGGCAGAACGACCTGCGGAAGAACCCCGCGATCGACGTCCTCGCCTCCATGGCGCCGTCGACGTTCCCCATCGGCACCGACCCCAACCAGACCTGGTACAGCGGGGATTACCCGATCGTGTGGTCGAACCGCGACTACCGGATGGTCTACAACAACTTCGGGCACAACGCGATGGACTACGCGACGGACACCGCCCTGTCCTCCACGTTCGCGAGCGACCGGCAGAATCAGCTCCTGCTCCAGGAGATCGCCTGGGCCGCCGGCCAGGACGGCGGCCCGGTCACCCCGCCCGACGGCGCCACCGGCAGGATCACCGGATACGGCGGCAAGTGCGTCGACGTGGCGGGCGCGAGCTCCGCCAACGGCACGGCGGTCCAGCTCTACGACTGCAACGGCACCGACGCCCAGCGGTGGACGACCGCCGCCGACGGCACCCTGCGGGCGCTCGGCAAGTGCCTGGACGTCGAAGCGGCCGGGACCGCGAACGGCACGAAGGTGCAGCTCTACGACTGCAACGGCACCGGGGCGCAGCTCTGGCAGCACCGGAGCACCGGTGAGCTGGTGAATCCCGCGTCCGGGAAGTGCCTGGACGCGACCGGCCCCAGCTCGGCCAACGGCACCCGGCTCCAGCTCTGGACCTGCTACGGCACCGACAACCAGCTCTGGACCCTCCCGGTCTGACGGGACGCCCGGCCCCGCCATCCGGGTGACCCCGCCCCGCCGCGCGGCGCAACGGCTCGTGTCGCGCGCGCGGGGCCGGGGTGCGGGCCTCCCAGGATGCCGCCATGAAACCCATGCCCAAGCAGCGCCTGGCCGCGCTGCGCTCACGTGCCCGCACCACGGGTGCGGCCTGTGCCGTCCTGGCGGCCGTCGTCCCCGCCGTCACCTTCGGCCTGGGCACGACGCCGGCCGCCGCCGCCCCCCTGCCCGGCGGGCTCGGCCCTTGTGTGCCGGGCGACTGTCCCGACCCGTTTCCCGACGTCAACAACGGACCGATCGCCGGCCGGGACGACGGGATCAACATCTTCGTGGGTGACGACTTCCTCGTCCGGGGGCGTGCGGCGGAGGCCGAGGGCCGGGTCGTCGTGCTCGACGACTTCGACCAGAACAAGGACACGGCAGGCAGCACGCTGTACAACCTCGGGATCGTCGGGGTGGGGTCGCGCGTCGCGCCGCCCCGCGAGTCGGACTTCCTGGCCGCCGGCGGCGACGTGACCATCGCCGCCGGGCAGACCCTGGACACGACGGGCGGCCTCGTCGACGAGCTGGGCACCGTGCGCTACGCGGGCGCGCTGACCGGGAACGTCACCGGGACGACCGTCCAGGACGACGACGCGACGGCCCCTTACGTGGGCCTGCGCGACGAGCTGACGGCGGCCAGCCAGTGCTACGCGCGGCCGGACGGCGAGACCCGGACGCCCACCGGGACCGCGGTCAACGAGGGCTACCGGACACTGTTCACCGGCGACGGCACGTCCAGCCTCCAGGTGTTCAACGTCGACTTCGACCTGGTCAACCCGAACTCCCCCAGCGGCAGCCAGGACCTCGAGTTCACGGGCATCCCCGCCGACGCGACGATCCTGGTCAACGTGGTCGGGGAGGACCGCGTCATCAACACCACCAGCGGCAGCGCCACGCTGGGCCAGTACCGCGAGCGGCTGCTGTGGAACCTGCCCGACGCCACCACGGCGTCCTTCGAGGGGTCCGGGCAGTTCCAGGGCAGCGTGCTGGTGGGCGAGCAGGCGTCCATGACCACCGTGAGCCTGCCCGGCATGAACGGCAGGTTCTTCACGACCGGCTCGCTCACCCACACCAGCGAGAACGCCGGGGTGGAGTTCCACGCCTACCCCTTCGACGGCGACCTTCCGGAGTGCGGTGGTCCGCAGCCGGTCACGGGCGCGGTGAGCGTGCTGAAGACCGACGCCGAGACCGGCGACCCGCTCGCCGGGGCCGACTTCGAGCTCTGGCGCGAGACCAACGACATCCCTGGCCTCCAGACCGACGGTACCGACCCGGACACGCACGTCTCGGACTGCACCACCCCGGCGAACGGCGTCTGCTCCGACACCACGACCGTGGGTACGTACTACTGGCGCGAGACCGCGGCCCCCGACGGCTACGACCTGCCCGACCCCAACGTCTTCGGACCCCTCGTCCTCACCGAGGACAACGCGGACCAGGGCGTCCAGGTCGAGGCCGTCAACAGCCAGACGCCCGTGCCACCGGTGACCGGTGAGGTCCGCGTGCAGAAGACCGACGCCGAGACCGGAGACCCGCTGGCCGGGGCCGACTTCGAGCTGTGGCGCGAGACCAACGACACCCCCGGCCTCCAGACCGACGGCGCCGACCCGGACACCCACGTCTCGGACTGCACCACCCCGGCCAACGGCGTCTGCACCACGACGACGGTCCCCGGCACCTACTACTGGCGCGAGACCGCGGCCCCGGACGGCTACGAGCTGCCCGACCCGAACGTCTTCGGACCGCTCGTCCTGACCGAGGACAACGCGGAGGACGGCGTCCAGGCCGAGGCCGTCAACACCAAGACCCCCGTCCCGCCGGTGACCGGTTCGCTGACGCTGGACAAGACGGACGCGAAGAACGGGGAGCCGCTGCCCGGGGCCGTCTTCGAGCTGTGGCGCGAGACCAACGACGTGCCCGGCCTGCAGACGGGCGGCACCAACCCGGACACGCTCGCGGACGCGGGCTGCTCCACCGACCAGGACGGGCAGTGCACCTTCGACGACCTGCCGCTCGGTGAGTACTACCTCCGCGAGATCGCCGTCCCGGAGGGCTATGTCCTTCCGGCGAACCCGGTCTCGGGTCCGTACGAGGTGACGGAGGAGAACAGCGAGGAGGGCGTCACCGTGGAGCTGGCCAACCACCGCGGTGAGCCCTGCAAGGGCAAGGACTGCAAGGACGACACGCACAAGGCCGCTCGCGGCTGACACGGTCACCCGCCCGGCCGCCCACTCGTGGGCGGCCGGGCGTTTCCGCTGATTGGCTCGGCAGCACACCGTTCCCGTTGATCCCGCAGGAGGTCCGGCCGTGTCCCGTTCCCACCGCCTCATCGGTGCCACCGTCGCCACGGCGGCCATGGCGCTGCTGTGCACCGCGGCCCCGTCGGCCGCCCTCCCCGGCCGCGACGCCGCGTGCACCGCGCCGGCCGGTCCGTACCAGCGGCAGTTGGAGGCCCACCTCGGGCTGCCCGTGGACGGCCGTCAGTCCGACGCCGACTGCCGGGCGATCCGGTCCTTCCAGACCGAGCGGGGCCGCCCGCACCCGGACGGCTTCGCCGACCTCGGTACGTACCGCGCGGTGCTCGTCGTCGAAGCCACGCCGGACCCGAACGCCGCCGGGAACTGCCCCGTCGAGACCGGCCGGGTGACCTGCGTCGACATGGACCGCCAGCTGCTGTGGGTGCAGAAGGGGAAGAAGGTCGTCTTCGGACCCGTGGCCGTCCGTACCGGCCGCGACGCCGAGGAGACGCGGCCGGGGCGGCACACCATCTACTGGCGCGACCGCGACCACGTCTCCGACCTCTACGACGACGCCCCCATGCCGTACTCGCAGTTCTTCGACGGCGGTCAGGCGCTGCACGGTCACCCGGGCGACCTGTACGACGGCGGCGGCTCGGCGGGCTGCGTCAACCTCACCGTGGACGACGCGGCGAAGCTGTGGGATCTGCTCGCGCTCGACGACGTCGTGTACGTCTGGGGTGTGAAGCCCGGGACCGCCGGCTGAGGGCCGCGGTCGCTCAGTCCTCGCCCTCCAGGTTTCCTTCCGTCTCCAGGAAGACCTGGCGCAGCGCCTCGAGGACCGCCGGGTCGGGCTCGGCCCACATGCCGCGCGACTCGGCCTCCAGGAGGCGTTCCGCGATGCCGTGCAGGGCCCACGGGTTGGCCTGTTCGAGGAAGGCGCGGTTGGCCGGGTCCAGGACGTAGGTCTCGGTCAGCTTGTCGTACATCCAGTCCGCGACCACGCCAGTCGTGGCGTCGTAACCGAAGAGGTAGTCGACGGTCGCGGCCAGCTCGAAGGCGCCCTTGTAGCCGTGGCGGCGCATCGCCTCGATCCACTTGGGATTGACGACGCGGGCGCGGAAGACGCGGGAGGTCTCCTCGGTCAGCGTGCGGGTGCGGACCGTCTCGGGGCGGGTCGAGTCCCCGATGTACGCCTCCGGGGCGGTCCCCTTCAGCGCGCGGACGGTGGCGACCATTCCCCCGTGGTACTGGAAGTAGTCGTCGGAGTCCGCGATGTCGTGCTCGCGGGTGTCGGTGTTCTTCGCCGCGACCGCGATGCGCTTGTACGCGGTCTCCATCTCCTCGCGGGCCGGGCGGCCGTCCAGGTCGCGGCCGTAGGCGTAGCCGCCCCAGGTCGTGTAGACCTCGGCGAGGTCGGCGTCGGTGCGCCAGTCGCGGGAGTCGATGAGCTGGAGCAGCCCGGCCCCGTACGTGCCGGGGCGCGAGCCGAAGATACGGGTGGTGGCCCGCCGTTCGTCCCCGTGCTCGGCCAGGTCGGCCTGGGTGTGCGCCCGTACGTGGTTGAGCTCGGCGGGTTCGTCGAGTGAGGCGGCCAGCCGGACGGCGTCGTCCAGCAGGCCGATGGTGTGCGGGAACGCGTCGCGGAAGAAGCCGCTGATGCGGAGGGTGACGTCGATGCGGGGGCGGCCGAGCTCGGCCGCGGGGATCGGTTCGAGGCCGGTGACGCGGCGCGAGGCGTCGTCCCAGACCGGGCGGACGCCGAGCAGGGCGAACGCCTCCGCGACGTCGTCGCCCGCGGTGCGCATGGCGCTCGTGCCCCAGAGGGAGAGGCCGACGGATTCCGGCCAGTCGCCGTTGTCCGTGCGGTAGCGCTCCAGGAGCGAGTCGGCGAGGGCCTGGCCGGTCTCCCAGGCGAGGCGGGAGGGGACGGCCTTGGGGTCGACCGAGTAGAAGTTCCGGCCGGTGGGCAGGACGTTGACGAGTCCTCGGAGGGGGGAGCCGGAGGGGCCCGCGGGGACGAAGCGCCCGTTGAGGGCGCGGACGCAGTGGTCGAGTTCGTCCGTGGTCCCGGCCAGGCGGGGGGCGACCTCCCTGGCCGCGAAGTCGAGGATTGCCGCCACGTCCGGGCTGAGGTCGTGGAGCAGCGTGCGGGTCGTCTGCTCGGGGCTCTGCCCCGGCCCCCGCTGCTCGATCGCCGCAGGGGCTTGAATGGCCGGTCCGATGGCCGACGGGTCCCAGTCCGCGTCCTCCATCGCCTGGACCAGGGCCCTCGCCTCCTCCTCCACCGCGTCCGCGTCCGTGCGGGTCGCCGCCGACTCGTCCAGGCCCAGTGCCTCGCGCAGGCCCGGCAGGGACGTCGTGCCGCCCCAGATCTGGCGGGCGCGGAGGATGGCCAGGATCAGGTTGACCCGGGCGGTGCCCGTCGGCGCGTTGCCGAGGACGTGGAGGCCGTCGCGGATCTGGACGTCCTTGATCTCGCAGAGCCAGCCGTCGAGATGCATGATGAAGTCGTCGAAGCCCTCGTCCTCCGGGCGGTCCTCGACGCCCAGGTCGTGGTCGAGCTTCGCGGCCTGGATCAGGGTCCAGATCTGGGCGCGGATCGCCGGCAGCTTGGCCGGGTCCATGGCGGCGATCTGGGCGTGCTCGTCCAGGAGTTGTTCGAGGCGGGCGATGTCCCCGTAGCTGTCGGCCCGGGCCATCGGCGGCACCAGATGGTCCACGAGCGTGGCGTGCGCCCGGCGCTTGGCCTGGGTGCCCTCGCCGGGGTCGTTGACGAGGAACGGGTAGATCAGCGGCAGGTCGCCGAGGGCCGCGTCCGGGCCGCAGGCGGCGGACAGGCCCGCGTTCTTGCCGGGCAGCCATTCCAGGTTGCCGTGCTTGCCGAGGTGGATCATCGCGTCGGCGCCGAAGCCGTTGTCGTCGGCGCGGGCGGCGATCCAGCGGTAGGCGGCCAGGTAGTGGTGCGAGGGCGGCAGGTCCGGGTCGTGGTAGATCGCGATCGGGTTCTCGCCGAAGCCGCGCGGGGGCTGGATGAGGATCAGCAGGTTGCCCCGGCGCAGGGCGGCGAGCACGATGTCGCCCTCCGGGTTGCGGGAGCGGTCCACGAACATCTCGCCGGGCGGCGGGCCCCAGTGCTCCTCGACGTCCTCGCGGAGTTCGGCGGGCAGCGTGGCGTACCAGCGGCGGTAGTCGGCGGCGGGGATGCGGACCGGGTTGCGGGCGAGCTGTTCCTCGGTGAGCCATGCCTGGTCGTGGCCGCCCGCCTCGATGAGGGCGCGGATCAGCTCGTCGCCGTCGCCTGAGGCGAGGCCGGGGATTTCGTCCGTGCCGAAGTCGTAGCCCTCCTCGCGCAGTCGGCGCAGCAGGGCGACCGCGCTGGCCGGGGTGTCGAGTCCGACGGCGTTGCCGATGCGGGAGTGCTTGGTCGGGTACGCGGAGAGGACGAGCGCGACGCGCTTGTCGGCGTTCGGGATGTGGCGCAGGCGGGCGTGGCGGACGGCGATGCCGGCGACGCGGGCGGCGCGTTCGTCGTCGGCGACGTAGGCGGGCAGGCCGTCCTCGTCGATCTCCTTGAAGGAGAACGGGACGGTGATCAGGCGGCCGTCGAACTCGGGCACGGCGATCTGGCTGGCGGCGTCCAGCGGGGAGACGCCCTCGTCGTTGCTCTCCCAGTCGGTGCGGGAGCCGGTGAGGCAGAGCGCCTGGAGGATCGGCACGTCGAGCGCGGTGAGCGCGCCCGCGTCCCAGGACTCGTCGTCGCCGCCGGCGGACGCCTCGGCGGGCCGGGTGCCGCCCGCCGCGAGGACCGTGGTGACGATCGCGTCGGCGTCGCGCAGGCTCTCGATGAGCTCGGGTTCGGGGGCGCGCAGCGATGCCACGTACAGCGGGAGGGCCCTGGCGCCCTCGGCCTCGACGGCCCGGCACAGGGTCTCGATGAAGGCGGTGTTGCCGCTCATGTGGTGGGCGCGGTAGTAGAGCACGGCCACCGTGGGGGCGCCGTCCGGCGTCTCCCGGGGTGTGCGTTCCAGAGGGCCCCAGGAGGGTGCGGCGGCGGGCGGTTCGAAGCCGTGGCCGGTGAGCAGGACGGTGTCGGAGAGGAAGCGGGCGAGCTGGTCCAGGTTGGCGGGGCCGCCGTGCGCGAGGTAGGCGTGGGCCTCGGCGGCGATCCCGATGGGCACGGTGGAGGCGGCCATCAGCTGGGCGTCGGGGGCCTGTTCGCCGGTGAGCACGACGACGGGGCGGCCGGTGGCGAGCAGCTGGTCGAGGCCGTCCTGCCAGGCGCGGACCCCGCCGAGGAGGCGTACGACGACGAGGTCGGTGCCGTCCAGGAGCGCGGGCAGGTCCTGGAGCGGGAGGCGGGAGGGGTTCGCGTACCGGTAGCGGACGGGTCCGTCGGAGGCGCGGGCGCTCAGCAGGTCGGTGTCGGACGTCGACAGGAGCAGGATCATGCGGCGTCTGGCCTTCCTCGGGGTGTCCACGCCCCGGGCGGTGTCGAGAGCTCCCCTGCTCGGACCTGCCGAACGTGCGGGGAAGGGAGTTCCTGACTCGCCCGGCCTGGTGGGGCCGGGCTCACAGTGGCGGGACCGCGCCGGAATCGCACCGGGCTTCCTCCCCTGTCGCCGTCTGTGGCGACGACGGACCCGGAGGCCCGCCGGGGTCCGTCCGTGAAGACGGGCCCCGCAGGCATAGTACGGGCCGGGGCGGCCGACGGGTCATACGGATCGGATGAGATGGTCGGTATGCTCGCCGCCATGCCTCCCCCAGCCCCCCATTTCGCCCAGCCCGACGACGCCCGTTTCCGGTCGCGCGGCGACGCCTGCCCCGGCGCGCTGCGGCTGCACCGGGCGGACGACGGGGCGTTGGCGCGGGTCCGGGTGCCCGGTGGTGTGCTCGCCGTGGACCAGGCGGACGGGCTCCGGGAGTTGGCCGGACGCCTGGGCGACGGTGAGCTGTATCTCACTTCGCGCGGCAACGTGCAGCTGCGGGGACTGGGCGAGGAGTGCGGGGGCGAACTGGCCTCCCGGATGTATGAAATGGGACTTTTGCCCTCGGAGCGGCATGAGCGGGTCCGTAATGTGGTGGCCTCCCCGCTGTCCGGGCTCGACGGCCGCGGGGAGGGGAACGTCCGTCCGTGGCTGACCGCACTGGACGCGCTGGTGTGCGCGAGCGAGGAGGCGGCCGGTCTGTCGGGCCGGTTCCTGTTCGCGCTGGACGACGGCCGGGGGGACGTGGACGCGCTGGGCGCGGATGTGACGCTGCGGGCGCGGGCGGACGGGGACGCGGAGCTGCGGATCGGGGCGCTGGAATCGGTGGCCCTGGTTCCGGCGGACGAGGCGCCGCGCGCCGCGCTGCTCGCCGCGACGGTGTTCCTGTCCATGGCTGCCGGTTCCGGCGCGTGGCGGGTGGCCGAGCTGCCCGGGGGCCCGGGGCCCCTGTTCGACGCGGTGGTACGGAGGTGGGGTGCGGCCGGGCGGCCCGTCGCCCTCGGGACCGTACCGGTGCCTGACGGCGCTCCCCCGGCGCTCGGTGTGGTGACGGGGTCCGGGGACACGGACGCGCTGTCCGTCGGACTGCCGCTCGGGCGGGCGGACGCGGTGCGGTGGCGGGCGCTGACGGAGCTCGCCCGGGACCACGGCGCCGGCGAACTGCGGCTCACCCCGTGGCGCGGAGTCGTCGTGCCGGGTGTGCGGCGGGAGCGGGCGTCCGAGGCGCTCGACGCGTTGGAGGCCGTGGGGCTCGTCACCGGGGACCGCTCGCCGTGGACCGGCGCCGGGGCGTGCATCGGGCGGCCGGGGTGCGCGAAGTCCCTTGCGGACGTGCGGAGTGACGCCGCGTCAGCACTGCGGGGCGCCCCGTCCGTGGACGCCCTGCCCGTGTACTGGTCCGGGTGCGAACGGCGGTGCGGGCATCCGCGCGGCGCCTGGGTCGACGTCGTCGCCGGGCCGGACGGCGGCTACCGCGTGTCCGTCGTGCGGGACGGCGGGCGGCCCGGGGCTCCGGTCCGCGTCGCCGGCGACCCCGTCGCACTGGCCGATGCCGTGACGGCCGCCCGCATGCCCCGCACCTGACCACCCCTCACTTTTTCTGTCCGACCCCCCGCCCTGAGAAGAGAGCGACACCACTGTGTACGAGTACGAGAAGGACGGACCGGCCATCTATCGCCAGTCCTTCGCCACCATCCGGGCGGAGGCGGACCTCGCCGGGCTGCCCGCGGACGTGAGCCAGGTCGCGGTCCGGATGATCCACGCCTGCGGGATGGTCGACCTCGTACGCGACCTCGGCTACACGCCCGGCGCGGTCGCCCGCGCCCGCGCCGCGCTGCGGGCCGGCGCGCCCATCCTGTGCGACGTGGCCATGGTCGCCAGCGGGGTCACCCGCAAGCGGCTGCCCGCGGACAACGAGGTGGTGTGCACCCTGTCGGACCCGGCCGTGCCCGGGCTCGCGGCGGAGCTGGGCACGACGCGCTCGGCGGCCGCCCTGGAGCTGTGGCGGGACCGGCTCGACGGGGCGGTCGTGGCCGTCGGGAACGCGCCGACCGCCCTCTTCCGGCTGCTGGAGATGATCGAGGAGGGGGCCCCGCGCCCCGCCGCCGTCATCGGTGTCCCGGTCGGGTTCGTCGGGGCCGCCGAGTCGAAGGACGCCCTGGCCGCCCACCCGTCGGGGCTCGACCACCTGATCGTGCGCGGCCGGCGGGGCGGCAGCGCCATCGCGGCCGCCGCGCTCAACGCCATCGCCAGCGAGGAAGAGTGACCGTGAGCGAGCAGCAGACGGGACGGCTGTACGGGGTCGGGCTCGGCCCCGGGGACCCGCGCCTGATGACCCTGCGCGCCGTGGAGGTCATCGCGGAGGCGGACGTCATCGCCTACCACAGCGCCCGGCACGGCCGGTCGATCGCCCGGTCCATCGCGGCGGAGCACCTGCGCGCCGACCACATCGAGGAGGCCCTGGTCTATCCCGTCACGACGGAGACCACGGACCACCCGGGCGGCTACCGGGGCGCGATGGAGGACTTCTACGCCGAGGCGGCGGCCCGGCTCGCCGTGCACCTGGACGCGGGGCGCACGGTCGCCGTGCTCGCCGAGGGCGACCCGATGTTCTACGGCTCGTACATGCACATGCACAAGCGGCTGGCCGACCGCTATCCGACCGAGGTGATCCCCGGGGTGACCTCGGTCAGCGCGGCCGCCGCCCGGCTCGGCACCCCGCTCGCGGAGGGCGAGGAGGTCCTGACGATCCTGCCCGGCACCCTGCCGGAGGAGGAGCTGACCGCCAGGCTGGCCGCGACCGACGCGGCGGTCGTTATGAAGCTGGGCCGCACCTTCCCCGCCGTGCGCCGCGCGTTCGAGGCGTCGGGCCGGCTGCCCGAGGCCCGCTATGTCGAGCGCGCCACGATGGCCGGGGAGCGGCTGGGCGAGCTGGCGGAGACGGACGCCGGTTCGGTGCCGTACTTCGCGGTCGCCGTCCTGCCGAGCCGGATCGACGCACGCCCGGAACGCGCCCCGGGCGACGGCGAGGTGGCCGTCGTCGGCACGGGTCCGGCCGGTCCGCTGTGGCTGACGCCCGAGACGCGCGGGGCGCTGGCCGCCGCCGACGACCTGGTCGGCTACACGACGTACCTGGACCGGGTGCCGGTCCGGCCGGGGCAGACACGGCACGGCTCGGACAACAAGGTGGAGTCGGAGCGGGCGGAGTTCGCGCTCGACCTGGCCCGGCGCGGGCGTCGGGTCGCCGTGGTGTCCGGCGGGGACCCCGGGGTCTTCGCGATGGCGACGGCCGTGCTCGAAGCCGCGTCGCAGGAGGAGTACGCGGACGTGCCGGTGCGGGTGCTGCCCGGGGTGACGGCGGCCAACGCGGCGGCGGCCCGGGCGGGTGCGCCGCTGGGCCACGACTACGCGACGGTCTCGCTGTCGGACCGGCTCAAGCCGTGGGAGGTCATCGCGCGCCGGCTGTCCGCGGCCGCCGCGGCGGACCTGGTGCTGGCCCTGTACAACCCCGGTTCGCGGAGCCGGACGTGGCAGGTCGGCAAGGCGCGGGACCTGCTCCTCGAACACCGCTCGCCGGACACGCCCGTGGTCCTCGGCCGGGACGTGGGCGGGCCGTCCGAGAGCGTACGGACCGTGCGCCTGGCCGATCTCGATCCGGCCGAGGTGGACATGCGCACGATCCTGATCGTCGGGTCGTCGCAGACCCGGTGGGGGCGGCGGGGCGACGGCGCGCAGATCGTGTGGACGCCGCGCCGCTACCCGGAGGGCTGATCCATCAGCCGGTGCAGCCAGGCCACGGCCTCTTCCGGGGTGCCGGCCACCGCGCCCCCCTCGGGGACCGGTGGCCGGCGGACCACGACGACGGGGATGCCGGCCTCACGGGCGGCGGTCAGCTTGGGGGCGGTGGCGGCGCCGCCGCTGTCCTTGGTGACGAGGACGTCGATCCGGTGGCGGCGGATCAGCTCGCGCTCGCCCTCCAGGGTGAAGGGACCCCGGTCGAGCAGGATCTCCATCCGGGCCGGGAACGGCGGTTCCGGGGCGTCCACGGACCGCGTCAGGAACCACAGCCCGTCCAGGCCCGCGAAGGCGGCGAGCCCCATCCGCCCGGTGGTGAGGAAGACGCGCCGCCCCAGCGCGGGCAGCGCGTCTGCCGCCTCGGCGAGGGAGCCGACCGGGTGCCAGGCGTCACCGGCACCGGGCACCCAGCCGGGCCTGCGCAGCATGAGCAGGGGAACATGGGCGGCGGCGGCCGCGGCGGCCGCGTTGAAGGTGATCGTCCCGGCGAAAGGATGGGTGGCGTCGATGAGCGCGTGCACCCGGTGCGAGCGGAGCCAGTCCGCGAGCCCGTCGGCCCCGCCGAAGCCCCCGGTCCGGACCTCCCCCGGCGGCAGCTTCGGCCGGGCCACCCGGCCCGCGAGCGAGCTGGTGACCCTGCTTCCGGCGGGCAGCGAGGCCACCAGCAGTTCGGCGAGGCGGCGGGCCTCCGTCGTCCCGCCCAGAATCAGTACGTGCACGGGGTCCATCCATGAGTGAGGCGAAAGGCGGGCGCGGCGCCCAACTCAAGCACACCGGTCTGCGGCCCGGCTGGACGACCGGTGCCTGCGCGACGGCCGCCACGACGGCCGCGTACACGGCGCTGCTGAGCGGGGACTTCCCGGACCCGGTGACCATCACCCTGCCCAGGGGCGAGACCCCGGCGTTCGCGCTGGCCGTGGAGGAGCTGGCGGACGGGCGGGCGACGGCGGGCGTGGTCAAGGACGCGGGCGACGACCCCGACGTGACGCACGGGGCCCTGGTGCGGGTGAGCGTGCGGGCGCTGCCGCCGGGCTCGGGCGTGGTGTTCCGGGCGGGCCCGGGCGTCGGCACGGTGACGCTGCCGGGGCTGCCGCTGGACGTCGGCGAACCTGCGGTCAACCCGGTGCCGCGTCAGATGATCCGGGACCACGTCGCGCGGGTCGCGGCGGCGCACGGCGGGTCCGGGGACGTCGAGGTGACGATCGGCGTGGACCACGGCGAGGAGATCGCCCGCTCCACCTGGAACCCGCGCCTGGGCATCCTGGGCGGCCTGTCGATCCTCGGCACGACCGGGGTCGTGGTGCCGTACTCCTGCTCGGCGTGGATCGACTCGATCCGGCGCGGCGTGGACGTGGCGCGCGCGGCCGGGCACACCCATGTCGCCGGGTGCACGGGGTCCACCTCGGAGAGGACGGTGGTCGCCGAGTACGGGCTGCCGGAGATCGCGCTGCTGGACATGGGCGACTTCGCGGGCGCGGTCCTCAAGTACGTACGCCGCCATCCCGTGGACCGGCTCACGATCTGCGGCGGGTTCGCCAAGCTGTCGAAGCTGGCCGCCGGCCATCTGGACCTCCACTCGGGGCGCTCCCAGGTCGACAAGGCGTACCTGGCGGAGCTGGCCCGGCGGGGCGGCGCCGACGAGGCCCTGGCCGCCGGGATCGCCGTCGCCAACACCGGTCTCGCCGCGCTTCAGCTGTGCCAGGCGCACGGGGTGCCGCTGGGTGATCTGGTGGCCGTGGCCGCGCGGGACCAGGCGCTGTCGGTGCTGCGGGGCGCGCCGGTGGCCGTGGACGTGATCTGCGTCGACCGGGCGGGGACCGTGGTGGGGCGCAGTCCCGTGCGCTGACCCGCCCGGGCGGTGACCGGCCCCGGTCAGCAGGTGTGGCGGTCGCGGGCGGGCGAGTAGAGGTGGCTGTCGTGGAACTGCGCGGCGCCCAGGGTGCGGCCGACCATGATCACGGCGGTGCGGATGACGCCCGCGGCCTTCACCTGCCCGGCGATGTCGTCCAGGGTGCCGCGCAGGACGAGCTCGTCGGGGCGTGAGGCCATCGCGACGACGGCGGCCGGGCAGTCCGCCCCGTAGTGCGGCAGCAGCTCCGCCACGACGCGGTCCACGTAACGGGCCGCGAGGTGCAGGACGATCAGGGCGCCGCTGCGGCCGAGCGTCGCCAGGTCCTCGCCCTCGGGCATGGCGGTGGCCCGCTGGGCGATCCGGGTCAGGATGACGGTCTGGCCCACGGTCGGCACGGTCAGCTCGCGCTTGAGGGCCGCCGCGGCGGCGGCGAACGCGGGCACGCCCGGGACCACTTCGTACGGCACGCCCGCCTCGTCCAGGCGCCGCATCTGTTCGTTGACCGCGCTGAACACCGAGGGGTCGCCGGAGTGCAGCCGCGCCACGTCGTGGCCGGCCTGGTGCGCGGCGACGAGTTCGGCGGTGATCGCGTCGATGTCGAGCTGTGCGGTGTCCACCAGGCGGGCGTCGTCCGGGCACTCGGCCAGGAGCTCGCGGGGCACCAGGCTGCCCGCGTACAGGCACACCCGGCAGGCGGCGAGCGTGCGCGCGCCGCGCACCGTGATCAGGTCGGCGGCGCCGGGGCCCGCGCCGATGAAGTACACGGTCATCTGTCGTCTCCAGGGAGTTGGGTGGCCTTGCGTACGGACCACTGGGTGACGGGCATGGCCTGCCGCCAGCCGGTGAACGTGCCGACCGGCACGGCGTGCGAGACGGCGAGGCGGGTCAGCTCACCGCCGTGCGCCTTGTGCCGGGCGGCGAGCAGCGCCTCGGACTCCAGGGTGACCGTGTTCGCGACCAGCCGGCCGCCGGGCGGGAGCGCGTCGAGGCAGGTGTCGAGGAGGCCGGGCGCGGTGAGGCCGCCGCCGATGAACACGGCGTCCGGGGGCGGTAGTCGGTCCAGGCAGTCGGGGGCGCGGCCGGTGACGACGCGGAGGCCGGGCACGCCGAGCCGGTCGGCGTTCTCCGCGATGCGCGCCGCGCGTACGGGGTCGCGTTCGACGGTGACCGCCCGGCAGGAGGGATGGACGCGCATCCACTCGATGGCGATGGAGCCGGAGCCGCCGCCGATGTCCCAGAGGAGTTCGCCGGGGGCGGGGGCGAGCACGCCGAGCGTGACGGCCCGGACATGCCGCTTGGTCAGCTGTCCGTCGTGCGCGTACGCCTCGTCCGGCAGGCCCGGTACAGCGCCGAGGCGCAGCGCCCCGGGCTCCCTCCGGCACTCGACGGCGACGATGTTGAGCGGGTCCCCCGCCGGGTGGTCCCAGGTGTCCGCGGTGCCCTCGGCGCACGACTCGCCCTCGCCGCCGAGCTGTTCCAGGACCCGCATGCCGCTGGGCCCGAAGCCGTGGTCGCGGAGCAGTGCGGCGACCGTGCCCGGGGTGGTGGCGTCGGCGCTGAGGACGAGGAGCCGGCGTCCTTCGTGGAGGGCGGCGGCGAGCCGGGCGGCGGGGCGGCCGACGAGGGTGACGACCTCGGTGTCCTCCAGCGGCCAGCCGATCCGGGCGCAGGCGTAGGAGACGGACGAGGGGTGCGGCAGGACGTGCAGCCGGTCGGCGCCCAGGACTTCGGTGAGGGCCCGGCCGATGCCGTAGAACATGGGGTCGCCGCTGGCCAGGACGGCGATGCGGCGGCCCGCGTGCGCGGCGAGCAGGCCGGGGACGGCGGGGCGCAGGGGCGAGGGCCAGGGCACGCGGGTGCCCGCGCACTGCGGTGGCAGGAGGGCGAGTTGGCGCTCGGCCCCGATGAGGACCTGGGCGTCGGTCAGTGCCGCGCGCGCCGGTCCGGTGAGCCCGGCCCATCCGTCGGCGCCGATGCCGGCCACGGTGACTGCGGGCGGGCGGGGGTGCTCGGGGGTCACGGACGGTACCTCGGTCTCGGGGGCTGGCGCGCATCCGCACTCTACTGGCCGGTCACGGGCGGCCCGGAGGCGGCTGGGAGCTTCCTCCAGGACGTACCGCACCTGCCATGTGTTTTCCCATGGAAAGCTGTAAATGCGATGTGATCAGCCATACTCTTTGGCACATGCTGCTCTCCATGACTTCTGCCTCTCCTCAGCGGCGCGCCGCCGCGGCCCTGGTCGTCGTGGGCCTGCTGCTCACTCCCCTCACCGCCTGCGGCGGGGACGACGGCACCACCGGGGACACGGCCGCCGACCTCACCGTCCTCGCCGCCGCCTCCCTCACCGATGTGTTCAAGGAGGCGGGTGCGGCGTACGAGAAGGAGCACCCGGGCACGAGGGTGACGTTCTCGTTCGCCGGGTCGCAGGAGCTGGCCGCTCAGGTGAAGCAGGGCGCCCCCGCCGACGCGCTGGTCACGGCCGACACCAAGACGATGGACGGGCTGAAGCGCGACACCGGCACCCCGACGGTCATCGCGAAGAACCGTCTCGTCATCGCCACCGGCAAGGGCAACCCGGAGAAGGTCGGGAGCCTCGAGGACCTGGCCGACACCGGGCTGAAGGTGGTCCTCGCCGCGCCCGAGGTGCCGGTGGGCCGGTACAGCAAGCAGATCCTGGACGCCCGGAAGATCACCGTGAAACCGGTCTCGCAGGAGCCGAACGTGCGCGCGGTGCTCAGCAAGGTCGAGCTGGGCGAGGCGGACGCCGGGCTCGTCTACCGGACCGATGTCGCCTCGGCCGCCGGCAGGGTCGACGCGGTCGACATCCCGGACGGGCAGAACGCCGTCGCCTCGTACCCGGCGGCGACGCTGAGGAACAGCGAGCACGGCGCGGCGGCCGAGGCGTTCGTAAAGTGGCTGTCCTCGCCCGAGGCACAAGAGATCCTGACCGGTGCGGGCTTCCAGCAGCCGTAGCGTGGACAAGGAACGCCGATGAACCGACCCCGCGGCCGCGCGCCGATCGTGCTGGCCCTCCCCGCGCTCCTGGCCGTCGCGTTCCTGCTGCTGCCGCTGGCCGGCATCCTGGCCCGGACCTCGTGGAGCGAGCTGGGCACGCACCTCACCGGCGAGTCCACCACCCGGGCGCTGACGCTGTCGCTGATCGTCTCCGGCTGGGCGCTGGCCCTCTCCCTCGTCCTGGGGGTGCCGCTGGCCTGGCTCCTGGCCCGGGTCGACTTCCCCGGCAAGGCGTTCGTCCGCTCGCTGGTGCTGCTGCCGATGGTGCTGCCGCCCACGGTCGGCGGGGTCGCCCTGCTCCTCGCCTTCGGCCGCCGGGGGCTGCTCGGACCGTGGCTGGAGGACTGGTTCGGGATCACGCTGCCCTTCCACACCTCGGGCGCGGTGCTCGCGGCGACCTTCGTCGCCATGCCGTTCCTGGTCATCAGCCTGGAGGGCGCGCTGGGCGGGCTGCGTCCCCGTTACGAGGAGACGGCGGCCTCCCTGGGGGCCTCGCCGGTACGGGTGTTCCTCACGGTCACCCTGCCGATGGTGGCGCCCGGTCTGGCCGCCGGGGCCGCGCTGACCTGGGCGCGGGCGCTCGGCGAGTTCGGGGCGACCATCACCTTCGCGGGGAACCTTCCCGGCACCACCCAGACCCTGCCCCTCCAGGTCTACCTGCTGCTCCAGGACAGCCCGGAGGCCGCGACCTCGGTGTCGCTGCTGCTGCTCGTCATCGCCATGGGGGTGCTGCTGGCGCTGCGGGGGCGGTGGACGGGGACGCCGCCGGAGCGTGTGCGGCGGGAGACCGGCGCCGAGGACCCCGCCCCCGTACGCGAGCAGCCCCTCCTGGAGCCGTCCGGTGGCGAACCCCGGCCGCTGCACGCCGAGGTCACCGGCTTCAACGAGCTGACCCTCGACGCGGAGGCCGGGACCACCATCGCCGTCGTCGGCCCCAACGGCGCCGGCAAGACGACCCTGCTGCGCGCCCTGCTCGGCCTCACCCCACGCTCCCACGCCCGCCTCCTGCTGGGCGACACCGACGTCACCGCCCTGCCCGCCCACCGCCGGGGCGTCGCCTGGGTCCCGCAGGACGGCGCGCTGTTCCCGCACCTGAGCACCCTCGCCAACACCGCTTACGGGCTGCGCGCGAAAGGCGTCCCGCGCGCCGAGGCCCGCCGCACCGCACAGGAGTGGCTGGACCGGCTCGGGGTCGGGCAGCTGGCCTCCCGCCGCCCCGCCCAGATCTCCGGCGGCCAGGCGCAGCGCGTCGCGCTGGCCCGCGCGCTGGCCGCCCGTCCGCGCCTGCTGCTGCTCGACGAACCGCTCGCCGCGCTGGACCAGACGACCCGGTCCCGGGTCCGGCACACCCTGCGCCGCCATCTCGACGGCTTCGGCGGCGTCTGCCTCATCGTCACGCACGACCCCGTGGAGGCCGTCGCGCTCGCCGACCGGGTCCTCGTCCTGGAGGACGGCCGCACGCTTCAGTACGCCCCGCCCGCCGAGGTCACCCGGCACCCGCGCTCCCCCTGGGTCGCCCGGATGCTCGGCCGCAACGCCTGGCCCGGCACCGCGACCGCCGACGGCCTGGCCCCCTCGGGCGGCGGTCACCTCGTCGCGGCCGACCCGCTGCCGGCCGGGGCGCCCGCGCTCGCGGTCATCGCGCCCGAGGCCGTCTCCGTGCACCGGGAGAAGCCGTCCGGGAGCCCGCGCAACGTGTGGCCGGGGACGGTGCGCGAGATCACGGCGGGCGGGAGCCGGCTCCGCGTGCTGGTGGGCTCCGAGCAGGTGCCGGACCTGGTCGCCGAGATCACCCCGCAGGCCGCCGCCGAGCTGTCCCTCGCGGACGGGGCGCGGGTCTGGACCAGCGTCAAGGCCACCGAAGTGACGCTCGTGGCGCTCTGAGTCTCAGTAGACGTCCCGGACGTACCGCTTGTCGGCGGCGAGCTGCTTCACGTAGAGGGCGGCGGCCTCCGGGTCGAGCCCGCCGTGCGCGACGGCGATGTCCCGCAGCGCCCGGTCGACGTCCTTGGCCATCCGGGCCGCGTCGCCGCACACGTAGAAGTGGGCGCCGTCGCGCAGCCAGGACCACAGCTTGGCCCCGTGCTCGCGCATCCGGTCCTGGACGTAGACCTTGGCGCGCTGGTCGCGCGAGAAGGCGGTGTCCAGGCGGGTGAGGGTGCCGTCCGCGAGGAAGGACGTCAGCTCCTCCTCGTAGTAGAAGTCGGTGGCCCGGTGCTGTTCCCCGAAGAACAACCAGTTGGGGCCCGGGGCGCGGCGGGCGCGGCGCTCCTCCAGGAAGCCGATGAAGGGGGCGACGCCGGTCCCGGGGCCGACCATGACCATCGGTGCGTCGGGGCGGGCCGGGGGCCGGAAGTGCGGGGCGCGGCGGACGAAGACCGGGACGCGGGTGTCGGGGGCGGCGTCCGCGAGGAACGGCGAGCAGACCCCGGCGCGGGGGCGGCCGCGGGTGTTCTCGTAGCGGACGACGGAGACCGTCAGGGAGAGGCGGTCGGGGTCGGTGAGCGGGCTGGACGATATCGAGTACAGGCGCGGCTGCAGGGGTCTGAGGACGGCGGCCCACTCCTCGGGGGTGGCCTTGACCGGGTATTCGGCGAGGACGTCGACGGCCTGACGGCCCCAGGACCAGCGGGCCAGCTCGCCCTTGTTGTCGGGCCGCAGCATCTTCTTCAGGTCCCGGTCGCCGGTGCGTTCGGTGACGAAGCCGAGCAGGGCGGGGGTGAGGCGGGTGACGTCCAGGTGGGTGCGGAGGGCGTCGCCGAGCCGGAGGCCGCCGTGGCCGGAGACCTCGATCTCCGCGTCGGCGTCGAGGCCGGTGACGGAGAGCCATTCGGCCACCAGGTCCGGGTGGTTGGCGGCGTGGACGCCGAGCGCGTCACCGGCGGCGTAGTCGAGGGCGGTCCCGGTGCCGCTGGTGTCGAAGGTGAAGCGGCGGACCTCCTTGCCGGAGCCGGGCAGTCCGAGCAGCCGGTTCCCGGCCAGCCGGGCGGTGACGGGCGCGGGCTTCGGGGTGCGCGCCGGGGCGGGCGGGGGCGCCGGGGCCGGGTCGGCGGGCGGGGCGGTGAGCCCGGCGAGGACCTGGTCGAGCCAGCTCAGCGCGGACGGTTCGTAGTCGGGTTCGCAGTCGGTGCGGGGGGCGAGGCGGACGGCGCCGAGTTCGTCCAGGCGCCGGTCGAGCCTGCGCCCGTGCCCGCAGAAGTCGTCGTACGAGGAGTCGCCGAAGGCCAGTACGGCGTACCGCCTGCCGTCCAGGGGCGGGAGGTCCGCCGCCGTCAGGGCCTCCCAGAACCCGGAGCCGTTGTCGGGCGCGTCGCCGTCCCCGAAGGTGCTGGTGATCAGGAGGAGGTCGGCGGCCGGCGGCAGGGCGCGCGGGTCCGCCTGGTCCATGCCGAGGAGCCGGGTGCGCAGGCCCGTGGCGGTGAGCCGGTCGGCGGTGGCGACGGCGAACTCCTCGGCGTTGCCGGTCTGCGAGGCCCACAGCACGACGACCTCGCGGCCGGGGGCCTCGGCGGCGGGGACGGGCGCGGGGTCGTCGGCGGGCGGCCCGGTGCGCGAGTACATGCCGGCCAGGACACCGTTGACCCAGCGGGCGTGCTCGGCGCTGAAGGGGGCACCGGGCGGGAGGACGGGGACGCCGGGGTTGCCCAGCGGCAGCCCGGCGAGGAAGCCGACGAGGTACTGGCGCTCGTGCTCGGCGAGGACCGGGGGCGGGGAGGTCTCCAGGCCGAAGACGGCGGCGGGCGCCTGCGCGGGCGCCTCCACCGGCAGCGGCACCGGGGCGGCGGGGGCGGCGGGGGCGGCGGCCACCTTCTTCAGGGTCACCGCGCACACCTTGAACTCCGGCTGGTAGGAGACCGGGTCCACCGCGTCCCCGGTCACCGCGTTGACGCTGAGGTATTCGCCGAACAGGTCGTTCCAGTGGAACGGTGCGAAGCAGCAGCCGGGCGCCACGCGGTCGGTGACCACGGCGGGCAGCACGGCCCGCCCGCGCCGGGACTCGACCTCGACCTGGTCGCCCTCCGCGAGCCCGAGGCGTGCCGCGTCCTGCGGGTGCACCTCCACGAAGGGTCCGGGGTTGAGCCGGTTGAGCTTGCCGACCCTGCCGGTCTTGGTGAGGGTGTGCCACTGGTGCTGGACCCGCCCGGTGTTGAGCAGGAAGGGGTAGTCGTCGTCGGGCATCTCGGCCGCCGCGATGTGGGGGCGGGCGAAGAAGCGGGCGCGTCCGGTCGGGGTCGGGAAGGCCGGCCCGCCGCCGTCCGGGGCGAGATAGCGGATGGGGTTGCGGTCCGGCCCGTCGGGGGTGGGCGCGGGCCACTGGACGGGGGCGGTGCGCAGCCGTTCGTACGTCACGCCCCGCAGGTCGTAGCCGGTGCGGGGGTTCGCGGCGCGCTTGATCTCCTCGAAGACCTCCTCGGCGCTCCCGTACGAGAAGGCGTCCTCGTAGCCCATCGCGCAGGCGACGCGGGCGATGATCTGCCAGTCCGCGAGGGCTTCGCCGGGCGGCTCGACGGCCGGGCGGGCGAGGGTGAGGTTGCGTTCGCTGTTGACGAGGACGCCCTCCGCCTCGGTCCACAGGGCGCCGGGCAGCACGACGTCGGCGTAGGCGTTGGTCTCGGTGTCGGCGAACGCGTCCTGGGTGATGACGAGTTCGGCGGCCTCCAGGGCCTCGATGACGGTGCGGCGGTTGGCGACGGAGGCGACGGGGTTGGTGCAGATGATCCAGCACGCCTTGATGTCTCCGGCCGCCATCCGCTCGAACATCTCGACCGTGCCCCGGCCGCACTCGTCCTTGCGGAGGGTGCCGGGGGCCAGGCCCCACAGCTCCTCGGTGAAGGCCCGGTCCTCGTCGTCCAGGAGCGAGCGCTGCCCCGGCAGTCCGGGGCCCATGTAGCCCATTTCGCGCCCGCCCATCGCGTTGGGCTGGCCGGTGAGCGAGAGCGGGCCGCTGCCGGGGCGGCAGATCGCTCCGGTCGCGAGGTGGAGGTTGATCAGCGCGTTGGTGTTCCAGGTGCCGTGCGTGGACTGGTTGAGCCCCATCGTCCAGCAGCTCGTCCACTCCCCGGCCTCCCCGATCCACCGGGCGGCCTGGCGCAGGTCCTCCTCCGGGATGCCGGTGATCTCCGCGACGGTGGCGGGCGGGTAGTCGGCCAGGAACTCCGGCATCTCCTCCCAGCCCTCGGTGTGCGCGGCGATGAACGCGGGGTCGGTGTGCCCGTCGGCGTGGAGCAGGTGCAGGAGGCCGTTGAGGAGGGCCAGGTCGGTGCCCGGGTTCACGCGCAGGAAGAGGTCGGCCTTGTCGGCGGTGGCGGTGCGCCGGGGGTCCACGACGATCAGCCTGGCGCCCGCCTTGACGCGGTCCAGGAGGCGCAGGAAGAGGACCGGGTGGCAGTCGGCCATGTTGGAGCCGATGACGAGGAAGACGTCCGCGCGGTCCAGGTCGTCGTAGGAGCCGGGCGGCCCGTCGGCACCCAGCGACAGTTTGTAGCCGCTGCCCGCGCTCGCCATGCACAGCCGGGAGTTGGACTCGACGCGGCTGGTGCGGACGAACCCCTTGGCCAGCTTGTTCGCGAGGTACTGCGCCTCCAGGCCCAGTTGCCCGGACACGTAGAACGCGACGGCGTCCGGTCCGTGCGTGTCCATGACCGCCCGCAGCTGCCGCGCGGTGGCCGCGATCGCCTCGTCCACGCCCACCGGGACGGGCTCCGCGCCGCGCTCGGGCCGTACCAGCGCGGTGGTCAGCCGGCCGGGGGCGGCGAGCATGTCGGCGGTGGTGGCGCCCTTGGTGCAGAGCCGCCCCGCGTTGGCGGGGTGTGCCTTGTCGCCCGACGCCTTGAGGACCGTGCGCCGGCCGTCGGGCCCGGCGGCGATGTCGAGGACCATCCCGCAGCCCACCCCGCAGTACGAGCAGACCGTACGGACCTGAGTGGCGTCGGCCGACGAGCTCTGTGGGGGCACCGGGGAGACCTTCCGTGAATCGGATCGTGCTCCGACGGTAGGAAGGCGCCGTTACGCCGGTGTGGCACCGGCCGATCATGGGCGGTAACGCTCGTCGCACACCGGCCGGGCCGCCGGTGTGAGATGACCGGTCTCTCAGGTCTCCTCGGTGAGCTGTTGGTCCAGGTCGTCGAAGAGCAGTTCCGCGTGGTCGACCTGGCCCGTCCGGTACGCCGAGCGCGCGACGAGGTGGGCGGCGACCGGGCCGGTCATCATCTGGAAGAAGCCGATCAGCGCGAGCGTCGCGAGGTCCATGCCGCTGCGCAGCCGCAGCGCCACCCCGGCGAGCACGATCAGCATGCCGAGCGCCTGCGGCTTGGTCGCCGCGTGGCCGCGGGAGAGCACGTCCGGCAGTCTCAGCATGCCGAACACCCCGAGCAGGCAGATCGCGGCGCCGAGCAGCACGAGGGCGGCGCCCGCCGTGTCCAGGATCTGGAGCCAGACGTTCATGAGGCGGAGCCGCCGTTCCGTCGCTCGCGGGGGTGGTGCGGACGGCCCGGCGGCCGGTCGCGTACGGCGATGAAGCGCGCGATGCCGACCGAGCCGGTGAAGCCGAGGATGGCGAGGACCAGCATGATCGGGAAGTAGAAGGGGTCGCGGGCGAATGCCGACTTGGCGCCGAGCCCGGCGATGATGAGCGCCGCGCAGACGTCGAGCGCGATGGCCCGGTCGAGCATCGAGGGGCCGCGCCAGATGCGCGCGAGCAGCAGCACACCGGCGAGGAGGATCAGGACGACGGCCGCCACGAGCAGCACCCGGTCCACGGTCTGGGGGGCGCTCATCGGCCGTCCTCCTGGTCTCCCGGCGGTCGGCCGGTGTGCGGTGTCCGCGGGGGCGCAGCGGCGACCCGTTCGATCTCGTCGGGGGTGCCGAAGGCGCGTACGGTCAGCTCCTCCAGGCGCCAGACGGACTGCCGGGCGGCTTCCAGTTCGGCGGGGTCGCCCGCGTCCAGGACGTGCAGGAAGACGGTGGCGGTGGCGCGGCGGACCTCCACGACGGAGCCGTCGGGCACGTTCGACACGGTGACCGCGGTCGCTGCGAGCATCAGGTCGGAACGGCACCGCAGCGGTACGGCGATCACGGCGGCCCGGCGGGAACGGCCGCCGTGGATCTGCCGGGTGACCTTCACGCCGGAGGTGTACATGTCGTACAGCAGATAGCCGGCGAGCCGCAGGATGCCCCAGGGGTGCAGCCGCAGCCCCAGGTCGACCTTGGGCAGCGGGAAGGCCAGGCAGACGACCACCGCGACGACGGCCCCGGTCAGCAGGTTCGCCCAGTTCAGGCTGGACCAGAGCAGCACCCAGATGACGGTGAGCCAGGCGATCAGCGGCAGGTCGAGCACCCGCCGGCGCCGGGCGCCGAACGCGGCGCTGAACGGCGGCATGTCCTTGTTCCGGAAGGAGAAGGTGACGAGGCGTTTCACGGGCCCAGCACCTCCTGGGTGTACGGCGTGCGGGCCAGGAGTTCGGCGGCGGCGCGGTCGGTGTACGAGGTGAGCGGACCGGCGAACACGGTGAAGGCGAGGCCGAGTCCGACCGCGGCGGCCGTCGCCCAGGTCATCGGGCGGGGCAGCACGCTGGTGGTGGTGACGGCGTGGCCGTGGAGCGTGGCGGCGACGGCGAGCCCGGCGGGCTCGTGGCGGACGCGGACGCCCTCGTCGCCGGTGCCCGCCATCCGGTCCGGGCCCTCGTCGGCATCGTCGTCGTCGCTGTCGTCGTCGGACTCCAGGACGGTGCCGGCGGCGGCCTGGCCCGGGGGCACGGCCCGCCAGAAGGCGAGGTTCCACACCTTGGCCATCACGTACAGCGTGAGCAGGCTGGTCGCGGTCGCCCCGGCGACGAGGGTCCAGGCCCACACCCCGCCGTCGGCGACACCGGCGCGCATGAGGCCCAGCTTGCCGATGAAGCCGGACAGCGGCGGGATGCCGGCGAGGTTCATCGCGGGCACGAAGAAGAGGACGGCGAGGGCGGGGGCGGCCCGGGCGATGCCGCCGATCCGGGTGAGTTCGGTGGTGCCCGTCCGGCGTTCGATGAGCCCGGCGACCAGGAACAGCGTGGTCTGGACGGTGATGTGGTGGACGACGTAGACGATCGCGCCGCCGTACGCGTCCCGGGTGGCGAGGCCGATGCCGAAGACCATGTAGCCGATGTGGCTGATCAGGGTGAAGGAGAGCAGCCGCTTGAGGTCGGTCTGCGCGACGGCCCCCAGGATGCCGACGATCATCGAGGCGAGGGCCGCCGCCATCAGCAGGTCGCCGAGCCGGTTGCCGGGGAAGAGCAGGGTCTCGGTGCGCAGCATGCAGTAGACGCCGACCTTGGTGAGCAGTCCGGCGAAGACGGCGGTGACCGGGGCGGGCGCGGTCGGATAGGAGTCGGGCAGCCAGGCGGCGAGCGGGAAGACGGCCGCCTTGATCGCGAAGACCGTCAGCAGCATGGCCTGGATCAGGGTCTGGACGCCCAGCGGGAGCGCGCCCAGCCGTTCGGCGAGCTGCGCGAAGTTGGCGGTGCCGGTCGCCGCGTACGTCATGGCGATGGAGGTCAGGAAGAGCATCGAGGAGAACAGCGAGATGATCACGTACGTGGAGCCCGCCCGGATGCGCGGACCGGTGCCGCCGAGCGTCAGCAGGACGAAGCTGGCGACGAGCATGATCTCGAAGCCGACGTAGAGGTTGACCAGGTCACCGGCGAGGAAGGTGCACGACACCCCGGCGACCAGGATCAGGTACGCGGGGTGGAAGACGGCGACGGGCGTCTCCTCGTCCCGGTCCGCCATGCCCTGGCCGAGGGAGTAGACGAGGACGCACAGGGTGATGGCGGAGGAGACCGTCAGCATCAGCCCGGAGAGCCGGTCGGCGACCAGGGTGATGCCGAGCGGCGGCGCGAAGTCCCCGAGGTGCACGGAGAGCGGCCCGTCCGTGTCGGCGGCGATCATCAGGGCGACCGAGAGACCGAGTACGGCGGTGAGCACGGCGACGCTGATGAGGCGCTGGAACTGCTTGAGCCGGGTGCCGAACGCGAGGCTCAGGCCGGTCGCGCAGAGCGGCAGCAGCACCGGCAGCGGGACGAGGGCGTTCATCCGGTGCCTCCCGGCGTGTCGGAGTCGGATTCCGAGCGGGGCCCCGGCGGGGCTTCGGCGCTCTTCGCGTAGTCCTCCGGGTCCGCGCCCAGGACGTCGTGCCACAGGTCGCCGGTGGCGTCGCGGCCCCGGGCCTGGAGGGCCCGGTCGGCGCGCAGCCGGGCCCGCAGGCGGCGGCGTTCGTCGCGGTAGGCGCGGCGGGCCTCGGCGCTGCGGTCGCCGTCGGCCCGGAACCGCTCGCGCAGCTCGTCGCGCTCGTCCAGGACCTCGGCGCGCAGGACGATGCGGCGGTCCTCCAGGTCGTCGTGGACCTCGTCGGTGCCGGTCAGCTGGTGGCCGCGGTAGGCCATGGCGAGCAGGAACGCGGTGGTGGCCAGGGTGATGACGATCGCGGTCAGCGCGATGGCCTGGGGCAGCGGGTCGGTGACCCGGCCGAGGTCGACGCCGTACAGCAGTGGTTCGCGGCCCGCCCGGCCGGTGGCGGACAGGATGAACAGGTTGATGCCGTTGCCCGCGATGACCGCGCCCAGCAGGATGCGGGTGAGGGGCCGGGTCAGCATGAGGATGCCGCCGACGGCGCAGAGGACCGTCGCGGTGGCCAGGAGCGAGGCGCTGACGGTCACGGTGCGGCCTCCCCGGTCTCCGGTCCGGCCCGGCGGGCGAGGGCCTTCTCGGCGGCGGCGCGCTCGATCTGCCGGTCGATCTTGGCGCCGAGGGCCCGCACGATGTCCAGGACGACGCCGAGGACCAGCAGGTAGACCCCGCAGTCGAAGACGACCGGGGTGCCGAATGCGAAGTCGCCGACGAGCGGCCAGTGGCCGTGGTAGGTCCAGGCGTGCAGGACCGTTCCGTCGTAGAGGCCGAACACGGCGACGCCGGTCGAGACGAACAGGCCGAGCCCGGTGAAGAGGCCGGGTTGCAGGGGCGCGGCCTCGGCGAGTTCGAAGCGGCCGCCCGCGAGGTATCTGGTGATCAGGGCGAGGCCGGCGACGAGGCCGCCGACGAAGCCGCCGCCCGGCATGTTCTCGGCGCAGAACAGCAGGTAGACCGAGAGCACCAGGATCGGGTGGAACAGCAGCCGCGTCACCACCTCGAAGACCACGGAGCGGTGCTCGGGCGCCAGCGTGGCGCCCGCCGCCAGCCAGCCGCGTTCGGGCGCGCCCTCGTCGCCCTGCGGCACCCCGGTCAGCGGCTCGGCGGTCACGGACCAGGCGGTGCGGCCGCGTACCTCGGCGGGCGCCGCCGTCCCCTCGGCGCGGCGGTGCAGGTAGATGAGGCTGGTGACGCCGATCGCGGCGGCGGCGAGTACGGCGGACTCCCCCATGGTGTCCCAGGCGCGGAGGTCGACGAGGATGGTGGCGACGACGTCCTTGAGGCCGTGGTGCGCGGTCTCCTCGACCATGGCGGCGCCCGCCGGGGCCGCGGTGCGCGCGGCGGCGGCGACCCAGACGACTACGCCGAGGGTGGCGGCGGCGGCCAGGGCGACCGGGATGCGCACGGCCCGCCGCCAGGTGCTGACGGACTCCTGGAAGTGCACCGGCATCCGCCGCAGGACCAGCACGAACACGATCATGGACACGGTCTCGACGCAGAACTGGGTGAGTGCCAGGTCCGGGCCGCCCTGGACGACGAACAGCAGGGCGGTCCCGTAGCCGGTGAGTCCGGCCAGGACCACGGCCTTCATGCGGCGCCTGACGGTGAGGCAGAGGAGGGCCGCCGCGCAGGTGAGGGCGGCGACGGCGCCCTGGAGCGGGACGTCCCAGAGCCGGGGCGGGGGCGCGCCCTGCCAGGGCCGGTCGGCGATGAGCACGGCGAGCTGTCCGGCGAGCATCACCAGCAGGGTCGTCGCGAGGTACACGGAGAGGGAGCCGCGCTGGACGAAGCCGGTGGCCTGGAGGGAGAGCCGTTCCAGGCCCAGGAGCAGCTGGCCGAAGACGCCGTCGGCGGTGGGCCAGGCGATGCGCCGGGAGAGCCGGGCGACGGGGGCGCGCGCGGCGAAGAGCACCGCGCCGCCGAGGGTGGCGACGACGGAGAGGAGGAGGGCGGTGCCCCAGCCGTGCCAGAGCGCGAGGTGGTACGGGTGGGCGGGGGCCGGGAAGGCGTCCGCGTAGGCGCTGAGCAGCCGGTCGGTCCAGCCGACGCCGGGGCCGAGGACGAGCCCGCAGAGGGCGAGCACGGCGGGGGCGGCGAGGAAGGCCGGGCCGACCCGGTGCACGGGGGTGTCGGCGACCCCGGGTTTGCGCAGGAAGCCGCCCCAGATGAACCGGGCCGTGTACGCCACGGTGAGCGCCGAGCCCGCGACCGTGATGCCGAGCGCCCAGCGGTCCGCCGCGTCGCCGAGCAGCAGCGCCTCGAACGCCGACTCCTTCGCGGCGAAGCCGAGCATCGGGGGCAGGGCGGCCATCGAGAGGGCGGCGAGCACGGCGACGGCGCACACCTGGGGCAGGGCGCGCCCGACGCCGGAGAGCTTGCGCAGGTCACGGGTGCCGGCGGCGTGGTCCACGATGCCGGTGACGAGGAAGAGCGGGGCCTTGAAGAGGGCGTGGCCGAGGATCATGACGGCGGCGGCGAGCGCGGCGTCGCGGTTGCCGACCCCCGCGAGGAGGGTGAGGAAGCCGAGCTGGCTGACGGTGCCGTAGGCGAGGACGATCTTGAGGTCGTGGAGCCTGAGGGCGCGCCAGCCGCCGAGGAGCATCGTCGCGGCACCGAGGACCATCACGACGGGGCGCCAGCCGGGCACGTCGGCGAAGGCGGGGGCGAGCCGGGCGACCAGATAGACCCCGGCCTTGACCATCGCGGCGGCGTGCAGATAGGCGCTGACGGGGGTGGGCGCGGCCATGGCGTTGGGCAGCCAGAGGCTGAACGGCCAGACCGCCGACTTGGACAGGGCCCCGCACAGGATGAGCAGGACGCCGGCCTCGACGGCGGTGGTCGCCGGGGGCGGGTCGGCGAGGATCGCGGAGATGCGGTAGGTCCCGGCCGCCTGACCGACGATCAGGAAGCCGATCAGCATGGCGAGGCCGCCGAGTGTGGTGACGGTCAGCGCCTGGAGGGCGGAGCGTCTGCTGTGCCGCTGCTCGCTGTCGTATCCGATGAGCAGGTACGAGAAGACGGTGGTGAGCTCCCAGAAGACGTAGAGGGAGATCAGGTCGTCGCTGAGGACGAGGGCGAGCATCGCGCCGGCGAACGCGAGGAGGTTCCCGGCGAATCCGGCCAGCCGGGGGGTCGTGTCGCTGAAGTACGAGGCGCAGTACAGCAGGACGAGGGTGCCTACGCCGGACGCGAGCAGGACCATGAGTTCGGCGAGCGCGTCGAGGCGCAGGTCCACGGAGACGCCGTAGTCGGGCATCCAGGCCCAGGACCAGTTCACGGACGAGCCGGAGGCGGCCGTCTCCCACCGGGTGAACGCCCAGCAGGTGGTGGCGCCGGGCGGCAGCGCGAGGACGAGGAAGGCGCGCGCGCCCAGCCGTCGCACCAGCGGCCGCGCGAAGGCCGCGAGGACGAAGTGGGCGGCGATGAGCGCGGTCATACGGCGGGGCGGCGGGGCGCGGCGGCGGGCTGCGGGGTGCGCGGGACTACCGAACGGACAGAGGGCACTAAATACAGATATATCCCCGGCGCCGCTTCCCCCGTCCGACCCGCCGCACCCCGGGCGCCCGGTCACAACTCAGGCGGCTTCGCCCCTTCATGGCGAACATGTGCGTGCCACATGTTGAACATGTGATCCCACTTACTTTTCTTTTTTGCATTGTGACTACTATCTATCCGTCCTGGTTCTCAACGGATTTGACCGGCCGTGAGGTCGGTACCACGTCAAGGAGCATGCCCTGCGCACGCGCGCGTCACGGCGGAGCAGCTCGACCACAATGGCGCTGCGGACGGCCCTGCTCGTACTGGCCGTCGTCCCCGGTGTTGCCCTGGCCGCCCTCTGGGCCGTCACCAGTGGTCAGACTCTGCTCGACTTCCAGAAGCAAGCGGCCCAAGGCCAGTTGGCCCAGAAGGCCGGCCAGCCGTCGAACATCGTGTACTACAACCTCCAGGAGGAGCGGCGGCTCAGCGCGGAGGCACTGGCCCGCAAGGGAGGAGCCACCGACGCCCTGCGCAAGCAGCGCAAGCTGACCGACAAGGCGATCACCAGCTTCCAGTCGCTGTCCGGCACCGACACCGAGGACGCCCCTGGCGAGGTGCGGGACGCGGTCGCCGAGGCCCGGACGGCGATCACCCAACTCCCGGCACAGCGCGCGCTCGTGGATGAGGGCGACAACGACCAGCAGAAGGCCGTGTACCGCTATTACACGGACCTGATCGCCGTCGACCTGAGGCTCTTCACGGCCCTCAGCCATGTCGACAACGGCCGGATCACCACGATCTCGCAGCCGTTGGTGGACATGTTCTGGGCCAAGGAGATGATCTCCCGCTCGGACGCCCTGCTCGCGCGGGGCTGGATGAAGGGCGAACTGGGCGCCGCGGACCTCCAGGACGTCCGGCAGGCCGTCTCCGCCCAGTCGTTCCAGTACACGACGAAGGTCCTCCCCTATCTCCCGGCGGACGAGAAGGCCAAGTGGCAGGAGGTCTTCGGCGGTACGGCGTGGAAGGCCAAGACCCGGGTGGAGACCCAGGTCCTGCGCCCGGCGGGCGCGGACTCCTCCGGCTCCGTCTCCCTCCACGCGAAGGAGGCCGACTGGCGCGGCGCGATGGACGAGCTCACGCCGCAGCTGGTCGAGCTGATGGAGGCCCGCACCGACGTGGTGGTCGCGGAGGGCAAGGACAGTGTGATCTCCCTCCTCATCAAGGTCGTTCTGACCACGGTCGTCGGCCTCGCCGCCGTCGTCGCGGTCATCTGGTTCACCTGGCGGCTCTCCCGCAACCTGCGCCGCCGGATCAGCCGGCTCCAGGAGCGGGCCGAGGAGCTGGAGAAGGCGCTGCCCGACGTGGTCGAGCGGCTCGGCAGGGGCGAGCGCATCGACGTCGAGGCCGAGGCCCGGGCGATCGGGGACGGTGGCGACCCCGGCACCGCGGACGAGCTGGCCCAGCTCGGCCACGCGCTCGACCTGGCCCGCACCAGCGCCCTGCGCGCCGCCGTCGACCAGGCCGACCAGCACCGGGGCTTCGAGCGGCTGCTCCAGCGCATCGCCCGCCGCACCCAGCAGCTCATCGGCCAGCAGCTGAAGAAGCTGGACGAGCTGGAGCGCAAGCACGAGGACCCCGAGGTGCTGGACGGCCTCTTCGACCTCGACCACCTCACCGCGCGCCTGAGGCGCTACGAGGAGAACCTGGTGATCCTCGCGGGCGGCTCCCCGCACCGGCGCTGGCGCAAGCCCGTACCGCTGCTGGACGTCATGCGCTCCGCACAGGGCGAGGTGCAGGACTACCAGCGCGTGGTGCTCGACCTGGACGGTTCGCCGTGGCTCGCGGCGCGGGCCGTGGGACCGGTCTCCCATGTGCTGGCGGAGCTGATCGAGAACGCCCTCACCTTCTCCCGGCCGCCCAGTCCCGTCGAGGTCAGGGCCGCCCAGGTGAGCCGGGGCCTGGCCATCGAGGTCGAGGACCGCGGGCTCGGCATGGAGGAGGACCAGCTCGCGGCGGCCAATGAGCTGATGAGCCGGCCGCCCCGGATGGACGTGCTGGCCCACGCCGACGACATCCGCCTCGGCCTCTACGTGATCGCGCGCCTCGCCGACCAGCACGGGCTCCGGGTGGAGTTCCGCCACTCGGCGTTCGGCGGCACCCGCGTCGTCGTGCTGGTCCCGGACGCGCTCACCGTTCCCGGCCCGCACGCCGGTCCGGTGGCCGTCCCCGCCCCCGAGCCGGAGGAGCCCGCCCAGGCTCCCGCCCCGCTCCGGGACACCGACGCGCTGCCCAGCCGCGGCCGGGGCAGGGCCCTCGCCGGGGTCACCGCCCTGCACGCGCCGGGCACGCCCGAGCCCGCCCCCGCACCCGCACCCGCACCCGATGCGCCGTACGACGGCGCGGACGGGCATGCGTACGGGCAGCGGGACGACGTGTACGGCGGGGCGCCGCCGGAGGAGGCCGCCCACCACGGCGGGTACCCGGGCGCCGAGCAGCCGTACATGACCGCTCAGGGGCAGTACCCGGTCGCCCACCAGGCGTACCCGGAGTCCTCGGAGGCGTACGGCGCTCCCCAGCAGCCCTACACGGACACGTATCTGACGGGCGAACTGGACGCGGACGGCTTCCCCGTGTCCCTGCCCCCGCAGCCGGAACCGGCCGCCGGGCACCCGGGACACGGCGGGCACGCCGGACCCCCCGGGCACGCCGCCCAGCCCGTGCCGCTTGCCGAGCCCGCGCCGGGACCGGGCCTTCCGGTCACGCCGTCCGGGGCGTCCTTCGGGGAGCCGCCGTTGCCGCGCCGGGTGCGTCAGGCCAGCCTCGCCGACGAGCTGCGGGTCGACCCGGCCGCGCCGGCCGCCGCGGCCCGGCCGCGGGTCAGGGCGGAGGACCCGCCGCCCCGGACCGCCCCGCACCGCGCGGGCGCGGCCATCGGAGCGTTCCAGCGCCGCTCCCGGGCCGCCCGCGCCACCGACGGGCCGCCGACGCAGCCCGACCTCACGAGAGAAGAACGGACATGACACGCACTACCGCCACTCGCCAGGATCTCGACTGGCTCCTCGACGGTCTGGTCGACTCGGTGGCCGAGACCATCAACGCCGTCCTGCTCTCGGACGACGGGCTGGTGGTGAGCCACTCGCGCACCATCGAGCGGCCCGACGCCGAGCGGTTGGCCGCGATCTGCACCGGCCAGCAGAGCCTGGCCCGGGGGGTGGGCCAGCTCTTCAACGGCGGCGGCGTCCACCAGGTGATCGTGGAGCTGGCGGACCTGTGGCTCTTCATCATCTCGGCGGGCCAGGGCACCCACCTGGCCGTCATCGCCTCCCAGGAGGTGGACGCCGAGATCATGTCGCTCGCCATGCACAACCTCGTCCTCCAGGTCGGCCAGAAGCTCAGCACCCCGGCGCGGGACGACTTCGACGCCTTCGGCGCCGGGGACAGGCCGCGGGCGTGAGCGGCCACTGGCCTTACGGGCAGGGGGAATTCGAGGACGACGGCGAGGACGCCGCGGGCACGATGGTGCGCCCGTACACCATCACCCGCGGCCGGACGGCACCCGACCGGGACGACCTCACCCTCATCACCGTGCTCACGACCGCGCACGACCCGCGGGACGAGCACGGCGCGGCGGCCCGCCCGGGGCGGCTCCAGCCGGAACACCGGCTGATCCTGGAGCGCTGCCGGCGGCCCGCCGCGGTCGCCGAGGTCGCCTCGGACCTCGACCTGCCGGTCTCGGTGACCAAGATCCTTCTGGCGGACCTGGTCGCCTCCGGCCTCCTGATCGCCCGGGCCCCGCTCTCGGTGGCCCGGGCGTCCGGTGGCGCCGACATGGGCGTACTGGCCGCTGTTCGCGACGGACTCCGGAGACTCTGACCCAAGATGACCACCAGTCAGGCGGCGCCCGCCGCCGTCAAGATCCTGATAGCCGGCGGCTTCGGCGTCGGCAAGACCACCCTTGTGGGGGCCGTCAGCGAGGTCGCCCCGCTGCGCACCGAGGAGCTTCTGACCACGGCCAGCATCGGCGTGGACGACCTGGCCGGCGTCGGTCAGAAGGACACGACGACCGTGGCCCTGGACTTCGGCCGGATCACGGTCAGCCAGGACCTCGTCGTCTACCTGTTCGGCACACCGGGCCAGGAGCGCTTCTGGTTCATGTGGAACGACCTGGTCAACGGGGCCCTCGGCGGCGTCGTGATCGCCGACACCCGACGCCTGGAGTCCAGCTTCGCCTCGATCGACTTCTTCGAGAGCCGGGACATCCCGTTCGTCGTCGCGATCAACTGCTTCTTCGGGCACAACACCCGTACCACGGAGGAGATCAGGGCCGCCCTGGACCTGGACCCGCACGTGCCGCTCCTGGTCGGCGACGTCCGCGAGCGGCCGTTCGGCCGGGATGTGCTGCTGGCCCTCGTCGACCACCTGATGAGCCTGCCCGTGGCAGTGGGCTGACCCCGGTCCCATTCCTCAACCTCCCCCTACTTCCTCGCTCTGGAGAGATCCGACATGGCAACACCCCTGCGCGTCCTGATCCACGGCGGCGGCATCGGCGGGCTGACGCTCGCCACCGCCCTGGCCCGGCGGGGCCACACCGTCGAGGTGGCCGAGCTCCGCGACGAGCTCGACGCCCTCGGCGTCGGCATCATCCAGCCGTCCAACGCCCTGCACGTGATGCGGGAGATCGGGGTGCTGGAGGACTGCCTGGCGGCGGGCTTCGAGTGGGAGGTCCTGACCATCGCGGACCCGGCCGGCAACACCCTGGCCGAGATACCGCAGCCGCGCATGGGCGACGCCCCGTCCAACAACGGAATCCCCCGCCCCGCGCTCGCCCGCGTCCTGAACGCGGCGGCCACCTCGGCCGGTGCGAAGATCCGGTTCGGCGCGACCGTCGCCGAGCTCACCGACGACGGCAGCGGCGTCGACGTCACCCTCTCCGACGGCTCGTCCGGCCGCTGGGACCTCGTCGTCGGCTTCGACGGCATCGGCTCGCCGCTGCGCACCCGGCTGTACGGGGACCGCTACGCCCCCCAGTACACCGGCTTCGCCAACTGGCGCGTCACCGTGCCCCGTCAGGAGCAGGTGCGGGGTGTCGTGATGGGCACGGCGGGCCAGGCCGCGAAGGCGCTGCTGACCCCGATCACCGACGAGCTGATGTACCTGGGCTCGGTCTTCGCGGAGGCCGAGGACTTCCGGCCGGACCCGGAGAAGGCGCACGAGCAGCTGAAGGAGCGGCTGGCGATGTTCTCGGGACCGGTCGCCGAGGCACTGGCCGAGGTCACCGGTCCCGAGGCGGTCGTCTACTCGCGGATCTCCCAGGTGACGGTCGAGGAGCCGTGGCACGTGGGCCGGGTGGTCCTGGCCGGTGACGCGGCGCACGCGAGCACCCCGCACATCGCGCAGGGCGCGGCGATGGCCGTGGAGGACGCGCTGGTGCTCGCCGAGTCGCTGGACGCCGAGGCGGACGTCGACGCGGCCCTGGACGTCTGGGAGGCCCGTCGCCGTCCGCGCGCCATGTGGGTGCAGGCGATGTCCCGCGCGGTGCTGAAGCAGGAGACGGGCGGCGAGACGACGCCGGAGGAGGACGAGCTGCTGAAGATCGGCATCCCGGGCGCGGCGCACGTGCTGGTGCAGCCGTACTGATGGAGGCGCCGCGCCCCCGCCGGGTCCGGTTTCCGGGCCCGGCGGGGGCGGTCGTCGTTCAGGGCAGGACCGCGATGCCGTCGATCTCGACGCGTGCCTGTTCGTCCCAGAGCCGGGCCGCGCCGATGACCGCCATGGCCGGGTAGTCGCGGCCCGCCATCCGCCGCCAGATCCGGCCCAGCTCCGGGGCGTTGGCCCGGTAGTCGGCGACGTCGGTGGCGTACACCGTGACGCGGGCGAGGTCGGCCGGGGAGCCGCCCGCCGCGCGCAGGGCGGTGAGGAGGTTGCCGAGGGCGGTCGCGAACTGCTCGGGCAGGGTGCCGCCCACGACCTCGCCGTGCTGGTCCAGGGCGGTCTGCCCGGCCAGGAAGACGAGCCGGCCGCCGGTCGCGGTGACGGCGTGCGAGAAGCCGGAGGCGGGCGAGAGTTCGTGCGGGTTGATGCGGTGGATCGGGCTCATGCGGTGGGCTCCCGGTTCGCGTACAGCTCCTTGGCGATGATCGTGCGCTGGACCTCGCTGGCGCCCTCGTAGATGCGCGGGGCACGGACCTCCCGGTAGAGGTGTTCGAGGAGGTGGCCCCGGCGCAGGGCGCGGGCGCCGTGCAACTGGACGGCGGTGTCCACGACGAACTGCGCGGTCTCCGTGGCGTACAGCTTGGCCATCGCGGCCCGGCGCGGCACCCCGGGCTCCCCGGCGTCATGGGCGGCGGCGGCCGCGTAGACCAGCAGCCGGGCGGCCTCGGTGCGGGTGGCCATCTCGGCGACCTGGTGCGACACGGCCTGGAGGGCGGAGAGGGGCGCGCCGAAGGCGGTCCGGGTCGCGGTGTGCTCCACGGTGGCGTCGAGAGCGGCCCGGGCCATGCCGAGGGCGAAGGCGCCGACGCTGGGGCGGAAGAGGTTCAGGGTGTCCATGGCGACCGCGAAGCCCCGGTCCGGCTCGCCGAGCAGGTCGTCGGGGGTGACGCGCACTCCGTCGAAGGCGAGGGCCCCGATCGGGTGCGGGGAGAGCATGTCCAGGGCGGTGCCGGTCAGCCCGGCGCGGTCGGCGGGGACCAGGAACGCGGTGACGCCACGGGCCCGGACGCCGGGCGTCGTGCGGGCGAAGACCGTGTAGAAGTCGGCCTCCGGCGCGTTGGAGATCCAGCACTTCTCGCCGGTGAGCCGCCAGCCGCCGGAGTCCGGGGCGGCGTCGAGCGCGAGGGCCGCCGCGTCGGAGCCCGCGCCCGGCTCGCTGAGCGCGAAGGCGGCGACCTGGCGGCCGGCGCGGACCCCCGGGAGCCATCGTTCGCGCTGGGCGGGGGTGCCGGACCGGAGCACGGGGAACGCGCCCAGGCCCTGGAGCGCGAGAGCCGTCTCGGCCTCGGTGCAGCCCCGGGCGAGCGATTCGCGCAGCAGGCAGAGGTCCAGGGCGCCCGAGCCGAACAGCCGGTCGAGGAGGCCCAGCTCGCCGAGGGCGGCGAGCAGCGGGCGGTTGACGTGCCCCTGCACGCCCTCGGCGGCGAGCGGGGCGAGCCGGTCACGGGCCAGGGTGCGCAGCTCCTCGCACCAGGCGGTCTGTGCCGGATCGAGCGAGAATGCCGTCATACCGGCGCCTCTCTGGTCGGATCTGGTCAAAGATTTTTCGAATCGATGGCACCTGAGCTCGACGGCACCTGAGCATCTTTATCGCGGACCGTTGACTACCGTCACCCAAACGATACGCTCCAAGGGCGACAAGGGAGCGATGCTTCATGGACCCGAACACCATGGACCCGAAAACCTCAGCGCACATCGACGGCTTCGCCAGGGAGCATCTGCCCCCCGTGGAGCAGTGGCCGGACCTGCTCTTCGACCTGCCCGAGCTGCACTACCCGGACCGGCTCAACTGCGCCGCCGAGCTCCTGGACCGCACGGCCGACCGCCTGGGCCCCGACCGCCCCGCCTTTCGCACACCGGACGGCGGGGCGCTGTCCTACGGGGAGCTGCGCGGCCTCGTCGACCGGATCGCCCATGTCCTCACCTCGGACCTGGGGGTCGTCCCCGGCAACCGCGTCCTGCTGCGCGGCCCCACCACGCCGCGTCTCGCCGCCTGCTGGCTGGCGGTGCTGAAGGCGGGCGCGGTCGCCGTCACCGTACTGGCGCAGCAGCGGGCGTCCGAGCTGGCCACGATCTGCTCGATCGCCCGGGTGAGCCACGCCCTGTGCGACGCGCGGTCGGTCGAGGACCTGGCGCGGGCGGAGGTGCCCGGGCTGCGGATCACGGCGTACGGGGGTGAGGCGCCGGACGACCTGCTGCGGCTGGCGGCCGCCCGGCCGGGGCCGTACCGGGCGGTGGACACCGCGTCGGACGACGTGGCGCTGATCGCGTTCACCTCGGGCACCACGGGCCGCCCCAAGGGGTGCATGCATCTGCACCGGGATGTGCTGGCCATTGCGGACACCTTCTCGCGGCACGTCCTGCGGCCCGGGCCCGACGACGTGTTCGCGGGCAGTCCGCCGCTCGGTTTCACCTTCGGGCTCGGGGGCCTGGTGGTGTTCCCGCTGCGGGTGGGCGCCTCGGCACTGCTGCTCGAACAGGCGGGCCCGAAGCAGCTGCTGCCCGCCCTGGCCGAGCACCGCGTCTCGGTGCTGTTCACGGCGCCGACCGCGTACCGGGTGATGCTGGACCAGCTCGACGGGCACGACCTGTCGGCGCTGCGCCGGTGTGTCTCGGCGGGCGAGAACCTGCCGGAGGCGACCTGGCACGCCTGGCACGAGCGGACCGGGCTGCGGATCATCAACGGCATCGGCGCGACCGAGCTGCTGCACATCTTCGTCTCGGCCGCCGACGACGCGATCCGCCCCGGCACCACGGGCGTCCCGGTCCCCGGCTGGCAGGCCCGGGTGGTGGACGCCGACGGCGCGCCCGTGCCGGACGGGGAGCCGGGCCTGCTGGCCGTGCGCGGCCCGGTCGGCTGCCGCTACCTCGCGGACGAGCGGCAGCGCGACTACGTACGGCACGGCTGGAACGTCACCGGCGACACCTATGTGCGCGACCCGGACGGCTACTTCCGCTACGTGGCCCGCGCCGACGACATGATCATCTCCTCGGGGTACAACATCGCGGGCCCCGAGGTCGAGGAGGCCCTGCTGCGCCACCCGGACGTGGCGGAGGCCGCGGTGGTGGGGCAGGCGGACGAGCTGCGCGGCCGGATCGTGGCGGCGTACGTGGTGCCGCGGGAGGGCGCCGCGCCGACGGCGGACGAGCTGCGCACGTTCATGCGGGCGGAGCTGGCCCCGCACAAGTGCCCCCGCCGCATCACCTTCCTGCCGGCTCTTCCCCGTACCGCCACGGGAAAACTGCAACGGTTCAGGCTCCGCGCGGGCGAACCCGGTGCGGCGGACCCCGCGCCGGACCGAGAATGATCACATGGCCGAACCGCACACCCCCCGTTCACTGATCGTCACCCTGTACGGGGCGTACGGCCGCACCCCCGGAGACGGGCCGATGCCGGTGGCCGGTCTGGTCAGGCTGCTCGGCGCCGTCGGCGTGGACGCGCCCGCCGTACGCTCGTCCGTCTCCCGGCTGAAGCGGCGCGGGCTGCTCGTCGCCGGGCGCACGGCGGACGGGGCGGCGGGGTACGCGCTGTCGGCGGACGCCCGCCAGCTCCTGGACGACGGCGACCGGCGCATCTACCGCCATCCGGACCCGCCGTTGGCGGACGGCTGGGTGCTGGCGGTGTTCTCGGTGCCCGAGGCGGAGCGCCACAAGCGGCACCTGCTGCGCTCGCGGCTCGCCCGGCTCGGCTTCGGCACCGCCGCCCCCGGTGTCTGGATCGCTCCGGCCGGGCTGCGCGACGAGACCCGGCACACCCTGGAACGCCTGGAACTCGCCCCGTACGTCGATCTGTTCCGGGCCGAGCACCTGGGCTTCTCCGCGACCCGGGAGGCCGTGGCGCGCTGGTGGGACCTGGACGCGGTCGCCCGGCTCCACCACGGCTTCCTGGACCGCCACGAACCGGTGCTCAGGGCCTGGGAGGCACGCGGCGACGCGGCGGCGGACCCGGAGGCGGCCTACCGGGACTATCTCACCGCGCTGGACTCGTGGCGCCGGGTGCCCTACGCCGATCCGGGGCTGCCCGGGGAGCTGCTGCCCGACGGGTGGCCGGGCGCCAGGTCGGCCGAGGTGTTCCGGGCGCTGCACGAGCGGTTGCGGGACGCGGGGGCAGAGTTCGCGGCCGGGCTGGTGGCCGGCGCGGAGCCGGGCCGTGGCTGAGGCGCCCGAGCCGCGCTGGCTGGTCGCGGCGAACGTCGTGCGGTGGCGGCGGTACGGGGAGCTGGGCCAGGAGTTCCGCTCCGGCACCAAGGCGTTCCGGCCGGGCGCCAAGGTCTATGTGGTGGACACCCATGCCGGGATGGGCCACGAGCAGCTGACGGCGGTCGGTCACGGGCGGCACACCGGTCACTGGATCACCATCGACACCGGCACCCGCCATCTGCACACGTTCCGGGCCCGGTTGGTGCACTCCCCCGCCGTGCTCCGGCGGTGCCCCGGCCACGCGCCCCGCACCCGGGAGGAGGCCGCGGAGCTGGCCGGGCTGCTGGAGCGCGTCGCGCGCCTGGGGCGCGACACCCACCACGCGGCCCCGCATCCGGACCCGTGCCTGTGCCACGAGTGCCTGCCGGCCGGCCCGGACGTCAGCCCAGCGTGAGGCGCGGCTTCGGGGCGTCGGTGCGGCCGGTCGGCGGGGTGCGGCTGCCCGCGCGGTACGGGAGGGGCCAGGGGGCGCCCGGGCCGGTGTAGCCCTGCTCGGCGGCCGCGTGGAGCGTCCAGTGCGGGTCGTAGAGGTGGGGGCGGGCCAGGGCGCAGAGGTCGGCGCGGCCCGCGAGGAGCAGGGAGTTGACGTCGTCCCAGGAGGAGATCGCGCCGACCGCGATGACCGGCACGCACAGGGTGTTGCGGATGCGGTCGGCGTACGGGGTCTGGTAGGACCGCCCGTACTCGGGCCGCTCGTCGGGCACCACCTGGCCGGTGGAGACGTCGATGGCGTCGGCCCCGTGCGCGACGAACGCGCGGGCGATCTCCACGGCGTCCTCGGCGGTGGTGCCGCCCTCCGCCCAGTCGGTGGCGGAGATCCGCACGGTCATCGGCCGGTCGTCGGGCCACAGCGCGCGGACCTCGTCGAAGACCTCCAGCGGGAAGCGGAGGCGGTGGGCGAGCGGCCCGCCGTAGGCGTCCGTGCGCCGGTTGGTGAGCGGCGAGAGGAAGCCGGAGAGCAGATAGCCGTGCGCGCAGTGCAGTTCGAGGAGGTCGAACCCGCAGGCGGCGGCGCGCCGGGCGGCGGCGGCGAACTGCTCGCGGACCTCGTCCAGACCGGCCCGGTCCAGGGCGTGCGGGACCTGGTTGACCCCGGGCGCGTACGGCAGCGGCGAGGCGGCGGTCACCGGCCAGTTGCCGTGGTCCAGGGGCTGGTCGATGCCCTCCCACATGAGCTTGGTGGAGCCCTTGCGGCCCGAGTGGCCGAGCTGGACGCCGATCGCGGTGCCCGGGGACGCGGTGTGCACGAAGTCGGTGACCCGGGTCCAGACGGCTGCCTGTTCGTCGGTGTAGAGGCCGGTGCAGCCCGGGGTGATGCGGCCCTCGGGGCTGACGCAGACCATCTCGGTCATGACGAGCCCGGCGCCGCCGAGCGCCCTGGCGCCGAGGTGGACGAGGTGGAAGTCGCCGGGGACGCCGTCGGTGGCCGAGTACATGTCCATCGGCGAGACGACGACGCGGTTGCGCAGTTCCAGGCCGCGCAGCCGCAGCGGGGTGAACATCGGCGGGGTGCCCGGCGGGCAGCCGGCCTCCTCCTCCACCCCGGCCGTGAACGCGGGGTCACGGAGCCGGAGGTTGTCGTGGGTGACGCGGCGGCTGCGGGTGAGGAGGTTGAACGCGAACTGCCGAGGCGGCTGGTCCACGTATGTGCCCAGCTCCTCGAACCAGCGCAGGCTGGCCGCCGCCGCGCGCTGCGTCGAGTCCACGACGGGCCGCCGCTCGCTCTCGTACGCGGCGAGCGCGGCGGGCAGCGAGGGCTGCTCCTCGATGCAGGCGGCGAGTGCGAGGGCGTCCTCCACGGCGAGCTTGGTGCCGGAGCCGATGGAGAAGTGCGCGGTGTGCGCGGCGTCCCCGATGAGGACGGTGTTCCCGTGCGACCAGTGCTCGTTGACGACGGTACGGAAGGTGAGCCAGGCGGAGTTGTTGGAGCGCAGGGGGCGGTGGCCGAGCGCGTTCGCGAAGACCTTGGCGCACTGGTCGATCGACTCGGCCGGGTCGGGCACGTCGAAGCCGGCCGCGCGCCAGACCTCCTCGCGCATCTCGACGATCACGGTCGACGCGTGCCGCGAGAAGGGGTAGGCGTGGAGCTGCATCACGCCGTAGCCGGTCTCCGCGATCTCGAAGCGGAAGGCGTTCAGGGCGAAGTCGGCGGCGAGCCAGATGTAGCGGCAGCGGTGTCCGGTGATCCGGGGCCGGAAGCTGTCCGCGTGGGCGTCGCGGGTGGTGCTGTGCACGCCGTCGGCGGCGATGACCAGGTCGTGCGTGGCGGCGAGTTCGGCGGCGGGCGGGGCCTGCGCACGGAAGCGGAGGTCGACGCCGAGCCCGGCGCAGCGCTCGTGCAGGATCTCCAGGAGCCGGCGGCGGCCGAGCGCGGCGAAGCCGTGGCCGCCGGAGGTCTGGGTGTGGCCCCGGTGCACGATGTCGATGTCGTCCCAGCGGACGAACTCGCGCTGGAGGGCACGGTGCACGACCGGATCTGCGTGCTCGATGCCGCCCAGGGTCTCGTCGGAGAGGACGACGCCGAAGCCGAAGGTGTCGTCGGGTGCGTTGCGCTCCCAGAGGGTGATGTCGCGGTCCGGGCCGAGGCGCTTGAGCAGCGCCGCCGCGTAGAGCCCGCCGGGGCCGCCGCCGATGACCGCGATCCGGCGCGGGCCGGTCATTTGCCCCGCCAGGCGGGCGGCCGCTTCCCGGTGAACGCGGCGTGGAATTCGGCGTAGTCCTCGCCATGCATCAGGAGGGCCTGGGTCGCGGCGTCCATCTCGACGGCGGCGGCCAGCGGCATGTCCAGCTCGGCGGTGAGCAGCGCCTTGGTCTGGGCGAGGGCGAGCGCGGGCCCGTCCGCGAGGCGGCGGGCGAGCGCGGCGGCGGCCTTGTCGGCGTCGCCCTCGTCGGTGAGCTCGCTGATCAGGCCGATCCGTTCCGCCTCCGGGGCGCGGACCGGTTCGCCGAGCATCAGGAGCCGGGTGGCGTGACCGAGGCCGACGACCCGCGGCAGCAGATAGGCCGCGCCCATGTCGCCGCCGGAGAGCCCGACCCGGGTGAAGAGGAAGGCGAACCGCGCGGTGGGGTCGGCGACGCGGAAGTCGGCGGCGAGGGCGAGGACGGCACCGGCGCCCGCGGCCACCCCGTGCACCGAGGCGACGACGGGGAAGGGGCACTCACGGACCGCGCGGACGACCTGGCCGGTCATCCGATTGAAGTCCAACAGCTGGGCGGTGTCCATCGCGAGCGTGGCGCCGATGATCTCGTCCACATCGCCGCCGGAGCAGAAGCCGCGTCCCTCCCCGGTCAGCACCAGGGCCCGCACGGTGCGCTCCCGGGCCAGCTCGGCCAGCAGGTCGCGGAGGTCGGCGTAGGCGCCGAAGGTCAGGGCGTTGAGCTTGTCGGGCCGGGCGAGGGTGACGGCCGCGACGCCGTCCTCGACGGTGACCCGCAGATGGCGCCAGTGCTGCGTGCGCGGTGCGGAACCGGTGAACGGGCTCATGGCGGGGCGTCCCCTTCGGCCGTCGCTGCTGCTGTCCCGAATTTATCACCGTTACGTGACTGCCGTCACGAGTACGCGATACATCGGCGCGCGCCCGGTCCCGTGACGAATGTCCCCAAGGTGCCGGACCACAGGCTCTTGTCCGCGACGCGCCACTTCGTAAGGTTGGACCCGACACGTCTTGAGCGCGGAACCGTCTGAGCCCAGGACCCCCGCGCTCACCCGAACGGACATCTCGTGCCCCCCGACGGACCGCCACCCCCCTCCTGGCGCATTTCCCTGCCGCACTCCACCGCCGCCGTGCCGATCGCCCGTGCGCTGATCCGCTCGGTGCTGACGGACATCGACGCCCCGGCCGACAGCGACACCGCCGAACTGCTGACCGCCGAGCTGGTCGCGAACGCGGTGGAGCACACCCCGGGCGACGACCCCATAGAGCTGGTGGTCGAGCTGCTCGCGGCCGGCTGCCAGGTGGAGGTGCACGACGGCGACCCGGCACCGCCCGGCGATCTGTCCCGCCCGGAGCCCGACGACGTGCCGGACCCGTGGCAGGAGCACGGCCGGGGGCTGCTGCTGATCCGCACGCTCAGCTCGTCCTGCGGCCATCGCCCGACCGAGCGCGGCAAGGCGGTCTGGTTCCGGCTGCCGCCCGTCTAGACGGGGTCCGCCAGCCGCGAGCGGCGGTGCCCGTAGACCGCGTACACGAGGGCGCCGGCCGCGAGGAACACGGCGAACTGCACCCAGGTCGTCCAGCCCGTGCCGTACATCAGGTAGACGCAGAAGCCGATGCCGGCGAGCGGGCTCAGCGGGTAGAGCGGGACCCGGAAGGAACCGCGCACCTCGGGGTTGCGGCGGCGCAGCACGAGGACGGCCGCGTTGACGGCGACCATGGTGGCGAGCGTGCCGATGGTCGTCAGGTTCACCACCATGTCGAGCGAGGAGAAGGCCGCCGGGACCGCGAAGACGACGGCGACGATCCAGGTGTTGGCGACCGGGGTCGCGGTGCGCGGCGAGACCCGCTCGAAGACCCTCGGGACGAGGCCGTCGCGGGACATCGACATCAGGATGCGGGTCTGCCCGTACATCACCGCGAGGACCACCGAGGCGATGGCGACGACGGCGCCGAAGGCGATGACGCCGCCGCCCACGGACGAGCCGGTGACCTGGTCCACGATCAGCGAGAGCGCGGCGGGCTTGTCGGCGACGGCGTCCGGGCCGAGCGCGCCGATCGCGGCGAGGGCGACCGCGCAGTAGAGCAGCGTGACCAGGCCGATGCAGATCATGATGGCGAGCGGGATGTTGCGCCGGGGGTTCTTGACCTCCTCCCCCGCCGTGGTGATCGCGTCGAAGCCGATGTACGAGAAGAACGCCAGCGACGCGCCCGCCGTGACGCCGCCCGCGCCATGGGTGGCGAACGGGGCGAGGTTGCCGCGCTCGAACGCGGTGAAGGCGATGACGCAGAACAGGGCCAGGACGACCAGCTTGAGGACGGCCATGGCAGCGGTGGCGGTCGCGCTCTCGCGCACGCCGCGCACCAGCAGCGTCGCGGCCATCATGACCACGATCACGGCGGGCAGGTTGATGGCGCCGCCGTCGGCCGGTCCGGCGGAGAGCGCGGCGGGCAGCTGGTGGCCGAAGAGGCTGTCGAGGAGTTCGTTGACGTACTGGCTCCAGCCGACCGCGACGGCGGAGACCGAGACGCCGTACTCCAGGAGCAGGCACCAGCCGACGAGGAAGGCGAGGCGTTCGCCGAGCGTGGCGTAGGCGAAGGAGTACGAGCTGCCGGAGACGGGGATCGCGCTGCCCAGCTCGGCGAACGAGAACGCCGTGAAGACGCAGGTGACGGCGGCGAGGACGAAGGAGACCACGACGGCGGGCCCGGCCTCCGCCACGCTGTCGGACAGGCCCACGAAGATGCCGGTCCCGACGACCGCGCCGACCCCGAAGCACACCAGCTGGAACAGGCCCATGGTCCGCTTGAGGCCGTGCCCCTCCAGGTCGGCGCCCGATTCGGCGATCAGCCGGTGCGGGTCCTTGACGCGGTGCGGGGGGCCGGGGAGGCGCAGAGGGCTCACGGCGGTGTCTCATTTCCGGTGGTACGCGTGGGGGGAGGCGCGTGTCGGGCAGTGGGGGCCGTCGCGCGCACGAAAAGGGGGTTCGAGCGTGCGAGCTCGAACCCCACCAATCGGCACCATCATAGACACCTGTCCGCATATTCACCCAATTGGATGCATGAACATGCGGGGCCGTCGGGCTGTCAGCCCGCCATCGTCGCCACGAGGACGGCCTTGATCGTGTGCATGCGGTTCTCCGCCTCGTCGAAGACGACGGAGTGCTCCGACTCGAACACCTCGTCGGTGACCTCCAGCTCGCTCAGCCCGTGCCGCTCGTGGATCTCGCGCGCCACCCCGGTGCCGAGGTCGTGGTACGCGGGCAGGCAGTGCATGAACTTCACCCCGGCGTTCCCGGTGGCCCGCAGGACGTCCATCGTGACGGCGTACGGCACGAGGGCGGCGATGCGGGCGTCCCAGACCTCCTTGGGCTCGCCCATCGAGACCCAGACGTCGGTGGCGACGAAGTCCGCGCCGCGCACCCCCTCGGCCACGTCCTCGGTGAGCGTGACCCGCGCACCGGACTTCTCGGCGAGCGCGCGGGCCTCGGCGACGACCGTCTCGGCGGGCCAGTACGCCTTGGGCGCGACGATGCGCACGTCCATGCCGAGCAGGGCGCCGGTGACCAGGTAGGAGTTGCCCATGTTGAAGCGGGCGTCGCCGAGGTAGGCGAAGGCGATCTCCTCCAGCGGCTTGGCGCTGTGCTCGGTCATCGTCAGCACGTCGGCGAGCATCTGGGTCGGGTGCCAGTCGTCGGTCAGCCCGTTGAAGACCGGCACCCCGGCGTACGCGGCCAGCTCCTCGACGGCAGCCTGGCTGTCGCCCCGGTACTCGATCCCGTCGAACATCCGGCCGAGGACGCGCGCGGTGTCCTTGACGGACTCCTTGTGCCCCATCTGGGAGCCGGAGGGGTCGAGATACGTGGTCGAGGCGCCCTGGTCGGCGGCGGCCACCTCGAACGCGCACCGGGTGCGGGTCGACGTCTTCTCGAAGATCAGCGCGATGTTCCGGCCGCGCAGTCGCCGCACCTCCGTGCCCGACTTCTTGGCGGCCTTGAGCTCCGCGGCCAGCTCGATCAGACCGCGGAATTCCGCGGCCGTGAAGTCCAGCTCCTTGAGGAAGTGGCGGCCTGCGAGGTCTATGGCCATGGTGACTGCTCCTGGGTCGGACGGGGGGACGCATACCGTAACGCTGGAACTCTATACGATGCAATGCATCGCTATACAGAGCCGTCTCGTGGTACGGATGGCCCCCTCGCCGCGCGTCACACCGCGTCCCGGACCACCGGGCAGCTCATGCAGCGCGGACCGCCCCGGCCCCGGCCCAGCTCGCTGCCCCGGATCTCGATGACCTCGATGCCCTGGCGGCGCAGATGCGTGTTGGTGGTCGCGTTGCGCTCGTACGCGACGACGACGCCCGGTTCGACGGCGAGCACGTTGCAGCCGTCGTCCCACTGCTCCCGCTCGGCCGCGTGCACGTCCTGGGTGGCGGTGAGCACCCGGATCGAGCCGAGACCGAGCGCCCGCGCGATCGCGGTGTGCATCTGCTCGGGCGGGTGGTCGGTGACCTTGAGGTCGCGCGGCCCGTCGCCGGGCTCGATCGTGTACGAACGGAGCATGCCGAGGCCCGCGTACTTGGTGAAGGTGTCCCCGTCGACCATGGTCATCACGGTGTCCAGGTGCATGAACGCCCGGCTCTTGGGCATGTCCAGCGCCACGATGGTCCGGGCCGAGCCCGCGTCGAAGAGCCCCCGGGCCAGCATCTCGACGGCCTGGGGGGTGGTGCGCTCGCTCATCCCGATGAGCACGGCGCCGTTGCCGATGACGAGGACGTCGCCGCCCTCGATGGTGGAGGGGTAGTCGTCCTGCCCCTCGGACCAGTGGTGGAAGGCGCCCGCCTCCGGCCCGGTGAACAGCGGGTGGTGCCGGTAGATCGCCTCGAAGTGGACCGTCTCGCGCTGCCGGGCCGGCCAGCGCATGGCGTTGATCGAGACGCCGTCGTAGATCCAGGCCGAGGTGTCCCGGGTGAAGAGGTGGTTGGGGAGCGGCCCGAGCAGGAAGTCGTCCAGGTCCATGACGTGGAAGCGCACGGAGACCGGCTCCTTGTGCCGTTCCAGGAACTCCCGCTTGGTCATCCCGCCGACCAGCGCCTCGCACAGCTCGGCCGCGGTCAACTCCTCGAAGGCGGCCCGCAGATGCTCGGTGGCGAGCGGACCGTACTCCTTCTCGGCGAAGACCCGGTCCAGCACGAGGCGCCGGGCGACCGGAATCTCCAGCGCCTCGCGGAGCAGGTCGCCGAAGAGGTGCACCTCGACGCCCCGGTCGCGCAGCACGTCCGCGAAACCGTCGTGCTCCTGGCGCGCCCGGCGCACCCAGAGCACGTCGTCGAAGAGGAGCGCGTCCTTGTTGCTCGGCGTGAGCCGTTTCAGTTCCAGATCGGGGCGGTGCAGGATGACGCGGCGCAGCCGCCCGGCCTCGGAGTCGACGTGGAATCCCATGCCCACATCCTCACCGCGCGGCGCGCCGTTCACCCGGCGAATCGCCAGCCTGTTCTCCCGGCCCGCCCCGACGCGCCCTCAGAGCCGGGGGTCCACCGGCTCCGACTCCAACGCCAGGACGGCGAAGACGGCTTCGTGGACCCGCCACAGCGGCTCCCCGTCCGCGAGCCGGTCCAGGGCCTCCAGGCCGAGGGCGTACTCGCGCAGGGCCAGCGAGCGCTTGTGGCCGAGGAAACGGCCGCGCAGCCGGTCCAGGTTGTCCGGGCGGGTGTACTCGGGGCCGTAGATGATCCGCAGGTACTCCCGGCCGCGCACCTTGATGCCGGGCTGCACCAGGCGGCCCCTGTCGTCCCGGACGAGCGCGCCGAGCGGCTTGACGACCATGCCCTCGCCGCCCCGGCCGGTCATCTCCAGCCACCAGTCGGTGCCCGCGCGGACGGACGCCTCGTCGGCGGTGTCCACGACGAGCCGCCGGGTGACCTGGAGCAGCCCGGTGGGGTCGTGCTCGACCAGCCGGTCCAGCCAGGCCAGCTGCTCGTCGTGCGGTACGGAGGCGAGGGAGCGGCCCTGCACGGCGAGGACCTGGAACGGCGCGAGGCGCACGCCGTCCAGCCCGTCGGTGCCCCAGCAGTAGCGCCGGTACGCCTCCGTGAACGCGGCGGCGTCCTCGGCCCGCTCCCGCTGCCGGTCCGCGAGCGCGCCCACGTCGACACCGCGCGCGGCGGCCGCCGCGAGGGCCCCGGTGGCGGCGGGGAACACCGCGCCGGAGGCGGCGCCCACGGCCGCGTACTGCGAGCGGAGCAGGCCGCGCGCCTTCAGCGACCAGGGCATCAGCTCGGCGTCGAGCAGCACCCAGTCGGTGCCCCACTCGTCCCAGAGCCCGGCCGCGGTCACGGCCGCGCGCAGCCGCCCGAGCACCGTCTCGGTGAGCGCGGAGTCGTCCAGGAACGGGCGGCCGGTGCGGGTGTACAGCGCGCCGGTGGGCCCGCCGTCCCCGGTGCCGAAGCGTTCCCCGGCCGCTGCGGCGTCCTTGCAGACCAGGGCCACGGCGCGGGAGCCCATGTGCTTCTCCTCGCACACCACCTTCGCGACTCCGGCCGCCCGGTACTCGCCGAACGCCTCGGCCGGGTGCTCCAGATAGCCGTCCTCGCGCGAGGTGGCGGTGGGTGCCATGGTCGGCGGCAGGTAGGGCAGCAGCCGGGGGTCGACCGCGAACCGGCTCATGACCTCCAGGGCGGCGGCCGCGTTCTCCTCGCGGACGGCGAGGCGGCCCATGTGCCGGGTCTCCACGGTCCGGCGGCCCTGCACGTCGTCCAGGTCCAGCGGCCTGCCTTCACGGCCCCCGGGCGCCTCCGTCTCCAGCGGCTTCACCGGCTCGTACCAGACCTGCTCGGCCGGTACGTCGACGAGCTCGCGTTCGGGCCAGCGCAGCGCGGTCATCTTCCCGCCGAAGACGGCACCGGTGTCCAGGCAGATGGTGTTGTTGATCCACGAGGTGTTGGGCACGGGCGTGTGGCCGTAGACCACGGCGGCGCGGCCCCGGTAGTCCTCGGCCCACGGGTAGCGCACGGGCAGCCCGAACTCGTCGGTCTCGCCGGTGGTCTCCCCGTACAGGGCGTGCGAGCGGACCCGGCCGGAGGTGCGGCCGTGGTACTTCTCGGGCAGCCCGGCGTGGCAGACGACGAGGCGTCCGCCGTCCAGCACGTAGTGGCTGACGAGCCCGTCGATGAACGCGCCGACCCGCTTGCGGAAGTCGGGGTCCTTCGCGTCCTCCCGATCCAGCTGCTCGACGGTCTCGGCGAGGCCGTGGGTGAGCTGGACCTTGCGGCCCTTGAGGTAGCGGCCGAGCTTGTTCTCGTGGTTGCCGGGGACGCACAGCGCGTTGCCGTCGGCCACCATCGACATCACGCGGCGCAGGACGCCGGGGCTGTCGGGGCCGCGGTCGACGAGGTCGCCGACGAAGACCGCGGTGCGGCCCTCGGGGTGGGCGCCGTCCACGTAACCCAGCTTGCCGAGGAGGGTGTCCAGCTCGGAGCGGCAGCCGTGGATGTCGCCGATGATGTCGAACGGCCCTGTGAGGTGCCGCAGGTCGTTGTAGCGGCGCTCCAGGACCACTTCGGCCCGCTCGACCTCGTCCTCGGAGCGCAGGACGTGCACCTTGCGGAAGCCCTCGCGCTCCAGGCCGCGCAGGGAGCGGCGCAGCTCGCGGTGGTGGCGCTGGATGACGTGGCGGGGCATGTCGGCGCGGTCCGGGCGGGCCGCGTTGCGGGCGAGGCAGACCTCTTCGGGCAGGTCGAGCACGATGGCGATGGGCAGCACGTCGTGCTCCCGGGCCACGCGTACGAGCTGGCGCCGGGCCTCGGGCTGCACGTTCGTGGCGTCCACGACGGTCAGCCGGCCCGCGGCGAGGCGCTTGCCCGCGATGTAGTGCAGGACGTCGAAGGCGTCCTTGCTGGCGCTCTGGTCGTTCTCGTCGTCGGCGACGAGACCCCGGCAGAAGTCCGAGGAGATGACCTCGGTCGGCTTGAAGTGCCGCCGCGCGAAGGTGGACTTGCCGGAGCCGCTGGCCCCGACGAGCACGACGAGGGAGAGGTCGGTGACGGGGAGGGTGCGCGGGGCGCTCCCGGTGCCGTTGGTGCTGTTCATGCGGCTTTCGCCTCCTTCTCGGTCTCGTCGGTGGTGGTGCCGGTGGTGAACACGGCCATCTGGGTGGGCGGGCCGACCTCGGGGTCGTCCGGGCCGATGGGCACGTACTCCACGCCGTACCCGTGCCGTGCGGCCACCGCCTCGGCCCAGGACCGGAATTCGGCCCGGGTCCACTCGAAGCGGTGGTCGCCGTGGCGGGTGTGGCCGGCCGGAAGGGTCTCCCAGCGGACGTTGTACTCGACGTTGGGCGTGGTCACGAGGACCGTGCGGGGGCGCGCGGAGCCGAACACGGCGAACTCCAGGGCGGGCAGCCGCTCCGGGTCCAGGTGCTCGATGACCTCGCTGAGCACCGCGGCGTCGTATCCCTTGAGCCGCTTGTCCGTGTAGGTCAGGGAGCCCTGGCGCAGCGTCACGCGGGCGGCCTGCCGCTCCCCCATCCGGTCCAGCTTCAGCCGCCGCGAGGCGATCGTCAGGGCGCGCATGGACACGTCGAGGCCGACGATCTCCGTGAAGCGCGGGTCCTTCAGCAGCGCCTGCACCAACTGCCCCTGTCCGCAGCCCAGGTCGAGCACCCGGGCGGCCCCGGCCGCGGTGAGCGCGGCCAGGATCGCGTCGCGGCGGTGGACGGCCAGCGGCACCGGGCGCTCCTCGGTGTCGGAGCTCTCGTCCACGGCGTTGTCGACGCTCTCGACGTCGAGGTCGTCCGCCTCGGCGAGCCGCACCAGTTCCAGCCGCTCCATCGCCTGCCGGGTGAGGCCCCAGCGCCGCGCCAGATACCGGCTGGTGATCAGCTTGTGCTCGGGGTGCTCCGCCAGCCACCCCTCGCCCGCGCGCAGCAGCTTGTCCACCTCGTCGGGCGCCACCCAGTAGTGCTTGGCGTCGTCGAGGACCGGCAGCAGCACGTACAGCTGGCGCAGCGCGTCGGCGAGCCGCAGCTCGCCTTCGAGCACCAGCCGTACGTACCGCGAGTCGCCCCACTCCGGGAACGTCTCGTCCAGCGGGACGGCCTCCGCCTCCACCCGCGTCCATCCGAGCGGACCGAAGAGCTTGCGCACCAGCTCGGCACCACCACGGGCCGGCAGGGCGGGCACTTCGATCCGCAGCTCCATGGGGGCCCCCGCCCGCTCGGGCATCGCCTTGCAGGCCCCGCTCAGCGCGGACTTGAAGACGGTGCTCATCGCGACGGACAGCAGCGAGGATGCCGCGTAGGGGCGGTCGTTGACGTACTGCGCGAGTGCCGCGTCGGGCGCCCCGCCCCGGCCCTTGCCCTTCCCCTTGCGCACCAGGGCGACGGGATCGACCTCCAGCAGCAGGGCAGCCGTGCAGCGCTCCGCGGACGCCTCGGGATAGAAGACGTGCGCGGTGCCGTGGGAGGTGGAGAACGCCTGCGCCCGCCCGGGATGCTTGTGCAGCAGAAACCCGAGGTCGGTGGCGGGACGTTCCGGGGAGCCGGTCGTACTGATCGTCAGGAACACGCGTTTGAGTATGATCCGCCCGCCCTTCCCCCACCAGGCAATTTCCGTAGGCCACCACAAGTGCTCCCCCCAGGAGGCGTCATGCTCATCCGCCCGTCGGTGCTGGCCGCCGCGAGGCGTCACTCGGTCGGCCTGCGCCGAGACGGCACCGTGCTCGCCGTCGGCAGCGGGCCCGCGGCCGCCGAGTGCCGTGTCGAGCGGTGGGACGGTGCGGTCTCGGTGGCGGCGGGCAACGTCCACACCGCGCGGAACACGGGCAGGTCCCATACGGTGGCGCTCCGTTCGGACGGCACGGTGCTGGCGACGGGGTGGGACGGCGACGGGCAGTGCGCCGTCTCCGGCTGGCGAGGCGTCACAGCCGTGGCCGCGGGCTGGCGCCGCACGCTCGGACTGCGCGCCGACGGCCGCGTACTGGCGACGGGACGAGGCGCGGAAGGACAGTGCGACGTAGGACACTGGCGCGAGGTGGTCGCCCTCTCGTGCGGTGACTGGCACTCGGTCGGCGTCCGGGCGGACGGTTCCGCGGTGGCTACGGGGAACAACCGGCGCGGGCAGTGCGCCGTGGCGGAATGGCGCGGCCTGGCCGACGTCTCGGCCGGGTATCTCCACACCGTCGGCCTCCGGGCCGACGGGCGCGCCGTGGCCACCGGCGACCGGGCGACCGGGGCATGCGCGGTCGATGCGTGGGAGGACGTGGTGGCGCTGGACGCGGGCAGCTACCACACCGTCGGGGTCACGGCGTCCGGACGGGTCATCGCCGCGGGCGACAACCGGCACGGGCAGTGCGAGGTCGGCGGCTGGCGCGACGTCGTCGCCGTGGCGGCGGGCTCGACGCACACGCTCGGCCTTCGCGCCGACGGCACGGTCGTCAGCACGGGGAACAACGCGGACGGGCAGTGCGAGGTCGCCGCCTGGTCCGGCATCCACCTGCCGTGATCCCACGGACCGCGTCCCCTGACGTCGACGCCGAGCGGCACCCCCGCACGGGCCCACGCGGTGTCACCCCGCCCCGGCTCCCCCCGAGGGGTCGCCGGGCGCGCCCCGTCGCGCGGCCGCCAGCTCCGCGATCGCCTCCGGGCCCACCCGGCAGCAGCCGCCGACCAGCCTGGCGCCCGCCTGCTGCCAGGACGCCGCCCGGTCCGGGGTGAACGTCGCCGTCCCGGTCCAGCCACCGTCCCCCGCGTCCCAGCGCTCGCCGCTGTTCGGGTAGACCACGGCGGGCTTCCCGGTCACCGCGACCGCCGTCCGCGCGGCGGCTTCCGCCTCGGCCGGGTCGCAGCAGTTGACGCCTGCCGCGATCACCTCGTCGTGCCCCCGGGCCAGGGCGAACGCCTCGTCCAGTGGCTGCCCGGCCCTGGTCCGGCCCCCGGCCACGGTGTAGGAGAGCCACACCGGCAGCCCGTACTCCCCCGCCAGCCGCAGCAGCGCCCGCGCCTCGTCCATGTCCGGCACCGTCTCCAGGGCCAGCGCGTCCGGCCCGGCGGCGGCCAGCGCCTCGATCCGGGGGCGGTGGAAGCGCTGCAGCTCCCGGACGGTGAGCCCGTAGCGGCCCCGGTACTCCGCGCCGTCCGCCGTCACCGCCCCGTACGGGCCGACCGAGGCCGCGACCCAGACGTCCCGGTCCACCGTGCCGGCCGCCCGGCGGGCCAGCTCCACGCTGCGGGCGAAGAGGCGTGTCGCCTGATCCCACCCGATTCCGCGCCGCTCGAACCCCTCGTGGCTCGCCTGATAACTGGCCGTGATGAGCACCTGGGCCCCGGCCCGCACGTAGGCCGTGTGGGCGGCCTCGATCTGTCCGGGTCCGTCGGCGAGCAGCCGGGCGGACCACAGCGCGTCGGACAGATCGCAGCCCTGAGCCTCCAGCTGATTGGAGAGCCCGCCGTCGAGGACGAGCGTGCCCTCGGCCAGCGCGTCGGCCAGCGGACGGCTGGGCCCAGGTGTCATCGCGTCCCCCTGCTCAGCCCAGCTGGGACTGGACCTCGGAGGCAATCAGCTCCAAGTGGTCCAGGTCGTCCAGGTCGAGGACCTGGAGGTAGATCCGCGACGCCCCGATCGCCGCGAAGCGCCCGATCTTGTCGACCACCTCGGCGGGCGAGCCGGCGAGCCCGTTGGCCTTCAGCTCGGCCACCTCCCGGCCGATGACGGCCGCCCGGCGCGCGACCTCCGCGTCGTCCCGGCCGACGCAGACGACCAGGGCGTTGGAGTACACCAGGTCGTCGGGCTTGCGGCCCGCCGCCTCGGCCGCCTCCCGGACCCGGCCGAACTGCTTCTCGCTGTCCTCCAGCGAGGCGAACGGGATGTTGAACTCGTCCGCGTACTGCGCGGCGAGGCGCGGGGTGCGCTTCGCGCCGTGCCCGCCGATGAGCACCGGCACCTTGGCCTGCGCCGGCTTGGGCAGCGCGGGCGAGTCCGTCAGCTGGTAGTACGTGCCGTCATAGCTGAACGTCTTGCCGACCTCGGTCGCCCACAGCCCCGTGACGATCGCGAGCTGTTCTTCGAGACGGCCGAACTTCTCCTTCGGGAACGGAATGCCGTACGCCTTGTGCTCCTCCTCGAACCAGCCGGCTCCCAGGCCCAGTTCGATCCGGCCGCCCGACATCTGATCCACCTGGGCGACCTGGATGGCCAGGACTCCGGGGAGCCGGAAGGTGCCCGCCGTCATCAGCGTGCCCAGACGGATGCGCTTGGTCTCGCGGGCCAGCCCGGCCAGCGTGATCCAGGCGTCCGTCGGCCCGGGCAGGCCGTCGCCCTGCCCCATGCGCAGATAGTGGTCGGACCGGTAGAAGGCGTCGAAGCCGAGGTCCTCGGTGGCCTTGGCGACGGTGAGGAGGGTGTCGTAGCTCGCCCCCTGCTGGGGCTCGGTGAAGATGCGAAGATCCATGCCTCCATCCTGCACCCGCGCGCGCCGCTCGCCCATCTCCGGGGCGACGTCCTCGGGGAGTCGCCGTCCCGGAGCGCGCATCGGAGGGCATTCCGCTCACTGAATACCGGTCACGGGGCCCACCGGGCCGTGCAGCACCCCGTGCGGGCCGTCCCGCTCCCGGCCGCGCTCCAGGTCCTCGCGCCTCTCGCGCTCCCGCTCGTCCAGGAGCCGGAGCATGGAGCGGACCCGGTCCGTCGACTCGTCGGCGGCGTCGATCGCCTCCATGCACTGCCAGTACAGGCCCTGCTCATCGGTCTCGCAGGCCACACCGACCAGGGCTATGCCCACCTCCCCGAGCAGCACGGCCAGGCCCGTCAGGGCCTCGCGTGGATCGGCGACCTCGGTCAGCCGCGCCGCGCGGGCCACCCCGGCGCGGGCCGCCGGGTGGTCGAGCGCGCCGCCGGTCCTGCCCCCGATCTCGCTGAGGGCACTCGCCTCGGCCCGCAGCTCCTTGGGACCGTCCGCCGCCAGCCGGCTGCCGACCGCCTGGGCCAGCGCCTGGGCCTGCCACGCCTCGGCGATGATGTCGGGTGTGCCCCGGCTCTGCGCCAGCGCCTGCCTGATGACCGCTACCAGCCGTTCCGCTTCCATCGACTGCCCCCGTTCGACGCGAAATCCCACTCGTCGCTGCGGAAAACCCGCTCACCACGTTCATTACCCACAGTGAGGTCGGTCGCACCGAAACGCCAGAGGATTTCGGAAATCTGTGGACACTCAATCGAATGTGGACAAGTCGATCACTCCGAAGAGTGACGATCTTGGTTGCCTGCTGATCCCGCGACCGGAAAGCGCGACTCATTCCGTTCGATCTTGGCCGCGAGCGCCGCGAGGACGTCGATCCCCACCACCTCGCAGAACTGGAGGAGATACGCGAGCACGTCCGCGACCTCGTCCGCCACGCGGGGCGCCCGCTCGGCGTCCTCCATGACTCGCGCCGACTGCTCGGGCGTCAGCCACTGGAAGATCTCCAGGAGTTCGGCGGCCTCCACGCTCAGCGCCGAGGCCAGGTTCTTCGGGTTGTGGTACGGCCCCCAGTCCCGCGCGTCCGCGAAGGCGGCCAGGCGCCGCTGGAGGGTTCGTACGTCGAGTTCCGTCACCGGCTGTCCCTACGCCCCCGGCACCCCGGCCGCCGTGACGCCCTCGACCTCCATGCCGGCGGGCGAGAGCAGGAAGACGTTGCGGTCCACCCGGTGCATGCCGCTGCCGAGCCCGAAGACGACACCGCTGGCGAAGTCCAGGATGCGCTTGGCCACATCGGCCTCCGCGCCGGTCAGGTCGAGCAGCACCGGCACCTGGGCGACCAGGTACTCCGCGACCTCGCGGGCGTCGGCGAAGACCTGGACCCGCAGCACGACCATGCGGCGCTGCTCGGCGGGCTCCGGATCGTCCTGGACCGAGCGGTGGTCGACCCGGGAGGGCCACTCGTTCCGGCTGCGCAGCGGTACGACCTGGGCCAGCCCCTCCCACTGCTCGTCCGTCACGTCGTACCTGTCGTACCTGCTCACCGGACCACCCCGTCCGCACGTCGGTCGGCGTTGCGCCGGCTGCGCTCACTGTTCATCGGGCGATTGTCCCCTCCCTCACCCGTTCGGCCTACGAGCGACACGGTTCAGGACTCAATCGCCGCCGAAAGCACCTCCGACGGGTCCGCGACCGTGATGGCGCCGCTCGGCGCGGTGGTGGTGTCCAGCGGGGTGAAGCGGATCGGGAGGTGTGCCAGTGCGCGGTGGAACGGGCCGGGGCGCCACAGCAGTTCCTCCGGCGCCACGGCGAGCCGCGCGTCGCACAGGAGGCTGGTGAGCTGTTCGATCGCGGTCGTCGCGATGAGCAGGGCCGGCTGTTTGGCGGGGCAGCGGTGGGGCCCCGCCGACCAGGCGAGATGGGCGCTGGCCCCGGACCGGAGGCCGTCGTCGGAGACGGGCGGCGCGGACTGGGAGTTGGCGGCGGCGTAGGAGACCAGGACGAGCTGTCCCGCGCGCAGCCGGACGCCGTGGAACTCGGTGTCGTGGCGCGGGTAGTGGGCCGCCAGGTTGGCGAGCGGCGGGTCGCGCCACAGCACCTCGTTGATCGCCTCGTGGGCGGTCATCGCGCCGCCGTGCAGCGAACCCGCGTAGCGTTCGTCGGTGAGCATGTGGAGCGTGGCGTTGCCGATGAGGTTGGTCATCGGGTCGTTGCCCGCACTCATCACCAGGGTGATCTGACGGACCGTCTCGTCGTTGTCGAGACCCGCCGGATGGGCGAGGAAGTACGAGGTCAGGTCGCGGCGCGGCCGGGCGCGGCGGTCGGCGACGAGGCGGGTGACGACGTCCACCAGGTCGGCGTACGCGGCGGCGGCGTCGGCGGCCGAGTTCATCATCCCGGCGACGCCGTCCACGATGCGTTCGCCGTCCTCGGGGTCGGCGCCGAACCAGGTGACGAAGATGTGCATGGGGAGACGGCGGGCGTACTGGGCGATGAGGTCGCCGCTGCCGGTGGCGGCGAACCGGCCGATGAGCTGGCGGGCGACCCGGGCGACCTCGGCGCGCAGGACGTGCGGTTCGATCAGCGCGAGGCTGTCGTTGATGGCCTGGCGGTAGCGGGCGTGCACCGCGCCGTCGCTGAACAGGGCGGTGGGGCGGTGACCGAGCACGGGCAGCACGGGCGAGTCCGGCGGCACCGTCGCCTGCCAGGCGCGGGGGTCCTTGCTGAAGGTGTGGGTGTCGCGGAGCAGGTCGATGGCGGCCTGGTAGTCCGTGACGAGCAGCGCCTCGACGTCGGGGGCGATCCGCACCGGGGCGAGCGGACCGTGCTCGCGCAGGGCGCGGTAGTGGCCCTGCGGGTCGGCCGCGAAGTCCGGGCCGAACAGCGCGAGGGGCTGCGGCGGCGGTGCGTACGTGGTCATGAGGCGTCCTCGGGCTGCGGCATGCGGGTCAGCACGTGTTCGGCGAGTGCGATCAGGGCGTCGATGCTGCCGCGCCGCTCACGCGCGTCGCACTGGACGAGCGGGGTGGAGTCGTCCAGGTCCAGGTGCTTGCGCAGGACCTCGTCACTGTGTGCGGGAGCATCGGGGAAACGGTTCACCGCCACCGCGTACGGCAGTCCCTGCTCCTCGACCATGTCCATCACGGCGAAGGAGTCGGCGAGCCGCCGGGTGTCCACGAGGACGAGCGCGCCGAGGGCACCGCGCGCGATGTCCTCCCACAGCGGCAGGAACCGCTCCTGTCCGGGGGTGCCGAACATGTAGAGGACGAGGTCGTCGGGGACGGTGAGGCGCCCGAAGTCGATGGCGACCGTGGTGGTCGTCTTGTCGGGGAGTCCGGCGGTGGAGTCGACGCGGGTACTGGACTGGGTCATCGCCTCCTCGGTGTGGAGGGTGGCGATCTCCGAGAGGGTGCGGATCAGGGTGGTCTTGCCCACGCCGAAGGGACCCGTGACGACGAGTTTCATCAGGGTCCGGGCGGCGGCCGGCAGATAGCCGACGCCGGTCCGGTCAGGGGAGGGAGCGGAGTCCATCGAGCAGCCTCTCGACAAGCGACCTGTCGATCTGCCCGGCACTGGGTATCGGCGGTCGGGTGAGCAGTAGTCCGGTGGCCGCGAGGTCCGTGGCCAGGAAGACGGTGGCACTGACCGGCAGGTCCAGGTGGGCCGCGCACTCGACGACGGTGAGGGCACCCGGTTCCAGCAGGTCGCAGAGTCTGCGGGCCTGGGTACCGGCGTCGTCGGGCACGGGCACGTCGGTGCGAACGAGGACGGCGAGCCGGTCGAGGGCGGGACCGGCGGGTCGGGACCGGCCGCCGGTGACCAGATAGGCGGGGATGAGACGACGTGCCGGGCCGGGGGTCATGGCCGGGCGGCGGTGTCCGGTTGGCGGGCGGGTGCGTGCATCGCCCGGGTGAGCGCGGTGACCTGGACCTGCATCTGGTAGGCGATGTCGCCCAGTTTGGCGCCGGGTTCGGCGAACAGGGCGAGGGTGGTGTTGCGGCCGGCGGGTACGACGATGGCGAAGCCCAGGTCCGATTCCACCACGGTCTGGGCCAGTTGCGGGGCCTCGGCGTCGGTGAACGCGGTCGTGAAGGCACGGGCGGCGGCGTGCAGGGTGGCGGTCATCGCGGCGACCCGTTCGCCGGAGGCCCGGTCGAGTCCGGGGGACGCGCCTTCGACCAGGCCGTCGCCGGTGGCGACCACGGCGTGCTGGACTCCGGGCAGCTCAAGCAGCGGGGTCAGCACCCATGCGAGGTCGCCTGAGGTGGGGCTGGGGGCGCTCACTTCTCGTCGTCTCCTTGGTCGTCCTGGTGGTCGGGGGCGTCGGTCTCCGGTGCGGGGGGCCGCCCGGTGACGCTCCTGCCGTTGAGGGTGCCCTGCTGGAGGGCCGCCCAGGAAGCCCCTGCCGCCTCCGGAGTTCGGGCCGGCTGGGCGGCGCTCGGCTCGGCGGTCCGGGCGGCGGGCGCCGCGCCGGGTGTGCGGCGTGGCGCCCGGCGGCGCCGGCTCGGCAGTCCGGAGGGCTCGGCGGCGGCCGGTGCGGGGGTTTCCCTCGCGGCCGGGGCCGGCTGGGCGGGGGCGGCCGCCGTCACCGGTGCGGGGGCGAGGGCGGAGAGGTTCCGGTCCTCGTCCAGCACGGTGAGCAGGTGGGCCGGGACGCGCAGGATCGTCCGCATGCCGCCGAACGGGGACGCCTCGATGTGGCACTCGAAGCCGTACTGCACGACGAGCCGGCCGACCACCGCGAAGCCGGTCTGCGGCGGGTCGCCGAGCTCGGTGAGCAGGATCTCGCTGGGCCCGGCGAGCAGGGCGCGGGCCCGTTCGAGGGCGTCCTCGTCCATGCCGATGCCGGCGTCGTCCACGACGAGGAACGCGCCCCGGCCGCCGCTCTGCTGGACCGTGACCTGGACGTCGGTGTCGGGGTGGGAGTACGCGGTGGCGTTGGCGAGGAGTTCGGCCAGGGCGATGGCGAGGGGTTCGGCGGCGCGGGCGGCGAGGGCGAGGCGTTCGTCGCGCAGGTGGTTGGAGACCTTGATCCGCTCGTAGCCGGCGACGCGGGACTGGGCGCCGAGGACGATCTCGACCAGGGGCGAGTTCTGGCGGGCGAGGCCGGGCCAGGCGTCGCACAGGACGGCGGTGGACTGGGTGCGGCGCAGCGCGAGTTCGTTGCGGAAGTCGAGCTGGAGGATGCGCGGGTCGTCGTACTCGTGCTGGAGCTCGTGCAGCAGCTGCTGGGACTGGTTCAGGAGGGACTGGATCTTGGCGGAGGTGCCGCGCATGGCGGCGCGGGCCGCCGCGTCGACGCGTCCGCGCTCTTCGAGGACGGCGGTCCGCGCGGCCTGGACGGCCTCGGTGAGCAGGAGAGCGGCGCCGCCGTCGACCTCGGCCGCCTCGCGCAGTCCGGGGACGGTGGCGCTGGGGTGGGAGAGGGCGAGGGCGGCGGCGGGTATCCGTCGGCGCGCGAGCTGCCGGATCTCGTCCAGGAGGGCGGCGGTGCGGGCCTCGGCCGCCTTGGCCTGGCGCTCGGCGAGTTCGGCGCGGGTGACGGCCTGCTGCTCGGAGAGCCCGGTCCGGTAGGCGCGCGTGAAGCCCACCACCGCCGCGACGACGGCGATCAGTGCGAGGATCCATGCCATGCCGTTACCGCGTTCCTCTCGTCGGGTCGGTCCGCCGGTGCGCGACGGGCGGGACCGCGCGGTCAGCCCGCGCTGCCTGCCGGCTCACAGACCTGCTCCACTTCGTGCGCGACCGTGGCGACGTCGGTCATGACCTGGACGACACTGCGCCGTTCCGAGCCGTCCAGCTGCCGGTACTCGCTGCCGATGGTGACCACCAGCCGCTCGGGCAGGCCCAGTCCGGGGTAGCGCCCCTCGGCGATGACCCGGCGGGCCGCGTCGATGGCGGGGACGCCCTCGGCGTGCAGGGTGTGGGCGCGCTCGCGGATGTATTCGAGGTACGCGATGTGCTCGCGGACGCCGTTCCGGTCGAGGACGGGTCCGTGGCCGGGGACGATCGTTTCGGCGCCGGTGGCCAGCACCTGCTCGCAGGCCCCGATGATGTTGCTCAGCGGGCCCTCCCAGTGGATCGGGTGGTCGCCGGGCTGCGCGTCGGACGACGAGAAGATGATGTCGCCGCTGAACACGGTGGACTGGGCGGGCAGGTGGACCATCAGGTCGCCGCTGGTGTGCGCGGGTGCGAGCGAGGTGATCTGCACCGGGTAGTCGCCGAGGCTCAGTTCGAGCTCGCCCGTGAAGTAGGTGGTCGGCCGGACGGGCTCGGTCCGCGACCAGTCGAACGGGCCGAAGTGGCGGGCGAGGTAGGCGCCGAGCGGGGTGGCCGGGTCGCCGCCGGTGACGAGCGCGTGCTGCTGCTGCGGCGAGGGCTCGTAGTGGATGTGCTCCCTGGCCTCGCGGGTCACGATGATCTCGGCGTCCGGGAGCACGCCCGCGCCCCAGAAGTGGTCGCCGTTGGCGTGCGTGACGATCACCCGGTCGATGGTGACGCCGTGCGGCAGCCGCTTGGTGGACTCGGCGAGGAACTGGCCTGCGAGCACCGGGTCGTACGGGGTGTCGATCCACAGCGCGCCCCGGGGCGAGACGAGCAGGCCGCAGTTGGCCAGCCCCCAGCCACGCTTCGGCGGGAGCCAGGCGTACAGGCCCCTGCCAAGGTCAACGACATCCCCACCCGTGATCGACATGGACGCGATTATGCCGACCGGTTTCCGGTCGCGCGTTCGAACCCGGCCAGATGGGCACGTGATTGGCTTGAAATAGACCTTGCTCCGCCGTGCACGCGGTCGGACGGTGACCGTACGACACCACTTCGGGCCTGCTTCGTCACGATTACGGGATACGGTGTCGTTAAACCGAAAGAGACCGATTACCCATTGAGCATGGCCGAAAACAGACGCCAAAAGGCCCCCGGCGCGACCGCGTGGAGCGGTGCGCCGGGGGCCTGTGGCTCGGTCGGCCGGACCGTCAGGAACGGACCTGGCCGCGTTCGAAGTACGCGATCAGCTCCGGGTCGAGCGGCGGCACCTCGTGGGGTGCGCCGCCCTCGCGCAGGGAGCGGGTCGCGAGGACACCGGCGGCGACGCTCATCCGGGCGGCGACCGGGGAGGTGTCGGTGACTCCCCCTTCGCGGACGAACCGGACGAACTCCTGCATGATCCGGCTGTCGCCGCCACCGTGGGAGCCCTTGGCCTCGGGCACCCGGTAGGTGATGTCGGCGTCGGCGCGGTAGCCGCTGGGGCCGGTGTTCCAGACCTTGACCTCGTCGCCCGGGCCGTCGCCGAAGTTCTCCAGCCGGCCCTCGGTGCCGATGACCGTGTAGTTGCGCCAGTAGTCGGGGGTGAAGTGGCACTGCTGGTAGGCGGCCACGACCCCGTTGTCCAGCTGCATGTTCATCACCGAGACGTCCTCGACGTCCACGATGTGGTGCAGGTCCTTGCGGGCCGTCGGCGGCCAGTCGAACTCGCGCAGCCAGTTCTCGGGGCGCGGGGTGTCCGGCTCGCGGCGCGGCAGGTCGCCGTAGACGAGCAGGTCACCGAGGGCGTTGACGCGCTGCGTGTAGCCGCCGGCCAGCCAGTGCAGCACGTCGATGTCGTGTGCGGCCTTCTGGAGGAGCAGGCCGGTGGTACGGGTGCGGTCGGCGTGCCAGTCCTTGAAGTAGTAGTCGCCGCCGTAGCCGACGAAGTGCCGCACCCAGACGGCCTTGGGCTCGCCGATGTCGCCGCGCGCGATGATGTCGCGCATCAGCCGCACGACGCCCATGTGGCGCATGTTGTGGCCGACGTAGAGCCGGGTGCCGGTCTCGTACGCGGCGCGCAGGATGTTGTCGCAGCTCTCGACGGAGATGCCGAGCGGCTTCTCCACGAAGACCGCCTTGCCGGCCCTCAGGGCGTCGATGGCGATGACCTCGTGGGTGTCGTCCGGGGTCGCGACGATGATCGCGTCCAGGTCGTCCCGGCCGAGGAGCAGCTTGTAGTCCTCGACCGCGATCTCGGCGCCGAAGCGCTCGGCCTCGCGCCGGCGCACCTCCGGGTCGAGGTCGCAGACGGCGGTGATCGCCGATCCCTTGCCGGGGTGGTGGGCCGACATCGCGATGGACCGGCGCAGGCCGAGCCCGATGACGCCGAGTCGCAGGTCTGACACGGGAGTCCCTTCAGTTGGTGCGGGTCGTGCGGGCGGAGGTTACTTGCCGGCGAGCGACGCCTCGAATTCGGCGCGCATCTTGTCGCCGCCGCCGGAGCGCCACTTGCGCAGCTCGTCCTTGAAGGCGGAGATGGGCTTGCGCCCGGCGACGATGTCCAGCTGGATGTCGCTCATGGCGGTGGTGAGCGACGGGCTCTTGCTGGTGGACGTGTCCGAGAAGTGGCCGCTGGTCGGGTTGGTCTGGGCGATCTTGAGCAGCTGCTCCTGCCAGCCGTGGATCTTGCTCGCCATGTCGCCCCGGCCCGGCAGGTAGATGTACTCGGGCCCGGCGGCGAGGAAGGCCAGCGGCATCGCGGTGGTGACGGCCTCGGAGTTGCCCTTGGCGGTGAGCTTGACGTCCCCGTCGGAGGTGCGGTTCCAGTGCCTGCCCTCGATGCCGTTGTCGAGGAAGAGGCGCTCCTCCGTGCCGAAGGGGGCGGCCAGGTAGTCCAGGACGCGCAGCAGCATCTTGACGCGCTTGTCGTCGGCCTTCTTGTTGATGGCGGTGTAGCCGACGGAGCCGTAGCCCATGTTGTAGTGCGGCGTTGCGCCTTCCTTGGCGGCGAACGGCACGATGACGCCGAACGGGAAGTCGTACGTCTTGGCGTCGACCAGGAAGCTGGGGAAGGACTGGACGTAGGCGCCGAGGGAGCCCTGGGCCATCTTCTCCATGGTGGTGCTGAGGTTGGGGTCCGGCCAGAAGAGCTTGGCCTCGGCACACTTGACGGCGAAGGCCAGCGCCTCCTGGTACTCCTCCGTCTCGTACTGGTGCGTCAGCTTGCCGCCTTCCAGGCGCCAGGCGCTGGGGGCGCCGAACCACTGGGCGAACTGGGCGATGTGGTTCACGTACGCCGGCTCCAGGACGTACTTGTTGCGCTTGACGTCCAGCAGTTCCTTGCCCTTGGCGAGGAAGTCCTCGGCGCTGGTGAACTCGGCGCCGCCGACCGGCTTCCAGAAGTCCTGGTTGACGACGTAGACCTGGCCCATCGAGCCGTAGGCGACGGTGACGCCGCGGATCTTGCCGTTGACGACGGCGGTCTTCCAGGCGGTGGTCGGCAGGTTCGCCAGGTTGGGGTACGCCTTGACCGCGTCGCCCGACAGGTAGGGGGTGAGGTCGTGGAACTTGGCGTCCAGGAGCTCGGGCACGCGCTGGATGCCCTGGTTCGGCGGGAACCACACCAGGTCGGGTATGTCGCCGCCGGCCATCATCGCGTTGAACTTGGTGAGGTACGCGTCGACGCCCTGGTCCACGACGATCGTCATGTCGAACTGGGCACCGAGCCGCTTGTTCAGCTCCTGCCAGTAGCCGTTCTTGCCCTGCGGCGGGGCGGGGGTGGTGAACGTCTCGGTGAGGGCGGTGATGCGGCTGCCGTCACCGGGGGTCTTCGCGACGGACTTGGTGAGCTTCTTGGGGTAGCGCAGGTAGGTCGCGTCGAGGCCCGCCGCGTTGCCCGCGAGGTCGGCGGGGGCGGTCTGGGCCGCCACGTACGTCGGAAGCTTGAGCTTGGCCGACGCCTTGGCGCCGCCCTTGCTGACCGTGGCGCCGCTGCCGCAGGCGCTCAGGGTGGACAGACCCGCGACGGTGAGGCCGGCGATTCCCGCGGCGCCCATGAAACCGCGTCGGGACAGGTGGGTGGACATGGGGCTCCTTCAAGTGGGTGGCGTTGCGGGGCGGTGGTGCGGGGCGGGCCGGTCAGCCCTTGATCGCCCCGGTGAGGACGCCCTTGACGAAGAACTTCTGCAGGAAGGGGTAGACGCAGAAGATGGGCACGATGGCGATGATCAGCACGGCCATCTGCAGGGAGGTCGCGGGCGGGATGGAGTGGACGCCCATCGCGGAGGCGTTGATGCTCTGTCCGTTGAGGACATAGCTCCGCAGGATCACCTGGATGGGGAACTTGCTGGAGTCGTTGAGGTACAGCACCGCGTTGAAGAAGCTGTTCCAGTAGCCGACGGCGTAGAACAGGCCGACGACGGCGAGCACCGCCTTCGACAGCGGGAGCACGATCCGGAAGAGGACGGTGACCTCACTGGCGCCGTCGATGCGCGCCGCGTCGTACAGCTCCTCCGGAATGCTCTGGAAGAACGAGCGGACGACGACGATGTTGAAGGCGTTCAGCAGGACCGGAAGGATCAGTGAGGCATACGTGTCCAGCATGTGGAACTGCTGGACCGCGAGGTACGTCGGGATGATGCCGGGCGCGAAGAGGAACGTGCCGAGCACGAGCAGCAGGATCGGCTTGGCGAGGACCGTGCCCGGCCGCGAGGTGCCGTACGCGATCATCACCGTGCAGGCCAGGCTGAGCGCGGTGCCGATCAGCGTGATGAAGATGGACACCACCGCGGCCCGGGTGACCACGCCACCGGACAGGATGACGCGGTACGCCTCCAGCGTCGGGTGGTGCGGGATCAGCACGTAGCCGCCGTTGGCGTTCAGCTCCTCGCGGCCCGCGAGGCTGGTGCCGATGGCCAGGACGAACGGGTAGAGCACGATCACGGTCAGCACGATGAGCGCGAGGCCCTTGGCGCCCTGCCCGTACCAGTGCGGGCGCTCCATCCACGGCGGGCGGCCGTTGGACTTGCGGGGGCGGGCGGCCCCGGACCGGGCGGCGCGCAGCCGGGTCGCGACGGACTGACTCATCGGTACACTCCCTGCTCGCCGAAGCGGTGGGCCAGCTTGTTGGCGGCGAGGATGAGGGCGAATCCGATGACGCCCTTCATCAGTCCGGCGGCGGTGCTCATGCCCCAGTCGCCGTCCACGACGCCGTGGAAGTAGACATAGGTGTCCATGACTTCGGCGGCGTCCGGGCCGACGGCGTCGCGCTGGAGCAGGATCTGCTCGAAGCCGACCGACAGGATGTCGCCGAGCCGCAGGATGAGCAGCATCAGGATGACCGGCCGGATGCCGGGCAGGGTGATGTGCCAGATCCGGCGGAGCCAGCCGGCGCCGTCCATGGCGGCGGACTCGTACTGGCCCATGTCGATCGAGGCGATGGACGCCAGGAAGATGATCGTGCCCCAGCCGCAGTCCTTCCAGATGGCCTGCGCGGTGATGAGGAACTTGAAGGTCCCCGGGTCGGTCATCACGTTGCCGATGCTGACCCCGTGCTCCATGAGGAGCGTGGTGACCGATCCGGCGCCGCCGAGCACCTGCTTGAACATCGCGACGACGACGACCCAGGACAGGAAGTGCGGCAGGTAGACGACGGTCTGGATGAACCGCTTGATCTTCTCGCTGATGAGCGAGTTGAGCAGCAGTGCCAGAGCGATCGGCGCCGGGAAGTAGAGGAGGAGCTGGATCGCCGTGATCTGGAGGGTGTTGGACACCGCGCTCCAGAACTCGGGCTCGGCCAGCAGCGCGGTGAAGTTCGCCATCCCGACGAACGGACTCTCCTTGAAGCCCAGGAACGGCTGGTAGTCCTGGAAGGCGATGACGTTGCCCGCGAGCGGCAGATAGAAGAAGAGGACGAAGTACAGCACTCCGGGGAGACAGAAGAGCAGAAGCGCCTTGTCCCGCTTGAGTCGCTGCCGGAGCGGCTGCCGTATTCGGTTCTTCTTGACCTTCCTCCCTGCGGGGCGTTCCGCGTCTTCCGGGTCGCGGGGCTGCGGCACGGGCGGCCGCGCAGCTGTGACCGGCGTGTTTGCCATCGTCACAGGCACCTCCAGGGCTGATGGAGCGAGAGAACGTCCCGCATACGTGGAGGGCGGCGCGCGCTTCGGGGAAGCTCGGCCGCTGCCTCTTCGCGGCGACAGGCACATAGTTCACGACCGTGCGGCCATATGGCAAGAGTTGTTCATTTCGCAGAGGTAACGAACATCTATGGGCAGGCAAAAGTCAGCCCATGGGGCGCCTCAGGGCGTCACAGATGTGGCAATCACCGCATAAGGGGCGCTCGATGTCTGCAAAATGAGACCGGAATGCGCTGTTCCTCCGTCAGAACCGGCTGGCTGGTGCATGGTTGTGCTCGACCGTGCACACTTCACGCACGATCCGGGGCCTCGAACCGGTTTGGTTGCGCGCGAAGAAGCGGGCCGCCGCGCAAGGTGCGCGCGGCGGCCCGCTTCGGGTACGGCGAGGGGTCAGACGGCGATGACGGTGACGCCGGCCTCGGTGAAGCGGGCGGACGCCTCGGGCGCGATCCCCCGGTCGGTGACCAGGAAGTCGACCAGGGAGAGGTCGCAGACCCGGGCGAAGGCCCGCTTGCCGATCTTCGAGGAGTCGGCGGCGACCACCACGCGCTGGGCCTGCTGGGCGAGCAGCCGGTTGATGCTGGCCTCGCCCTCGTGGTGCACGTACGCGCCGCGTTCGGTGTCGATGGCGTTGACGCCGAGCACGGCGACGTCGAGCGTTATCTCACCGAGCACCCCGCTGGCCAGCGGGCCGGTGAGCTCGTACGACTGGGGCCTGGCGACCCCGCCGGTGACGACCATCTTGATCTGCGGCCGGATCACCAGCTCGTTGGCGATGTTGAGGGCGTTGGTCACCACCGTCAGCGTCGGCTGCCCCGCCGCGCCGCCCGCGCCGTCGCCCACCAGGTCCGCGCGGACGGCGAGCGAGCGGGCCACCTCGGTGATGGTGGTGCCGCCGGTGAGGCCCACGACCTCGCCGACCGCGACGAGTTCGGCGACGGCACGGCCGATGGCCTGCTTCTCCGGGGCGTTGCGCCCCGTTTTGTACCGGAGGGCCAGCTCGTAGCTGACGCCGTGCGCGATGGCGCCACCCCTGGTGCGGGTGAGCAGTTGCTGTTCGGCCAGCTGGTCCAGGTCCCGCCGGATGGTCGCGGCGGAGACGTCCAGCGTCTTCGCGGCGTCCTCGACGTCCACCCGGCCGTGCTTACCTACGAGTTCCAGCAGTGCGTTCCACCGGGCATCCCTGGACAAGACGGTTCTCCTCACAGGTCCGGGCTGCGGGCGCCCATCCCCTTGGGCGCGATCACCGGACAGGCGCAAGCGTCGCACAAGGCTCCGGCGAGTCAAGCCCTCTGCACGCTGAATGCTTGATAATGCTCGCTCCTCGCGGGTAACGTGCGTAAACGAGCATCCCATCACCAGTACGGAGTGCAAAAGTGTCATTTGTCGAGATCGAGATCGCCAGTCAGCCGGAGTGCTGGCGCCGCGCAGCCGAGCTGGCACCGAGTCACGCGGCCGCGCTGCCCGCGCCCGGCGAGCGCGTCGCCGTCGTCGGCTGCGGCACCTCGTTCTACATGGCTCAGGCATACGCCTCGCTCCGTGAGGAGTCCGGACAGGGCGAGACCGATGCCTTCGCCGCCTCGGAGTTCCCCACCCGCCGCCGCTACGACCGGGTCGTCGCGCTCACCCGCTCCGGCACCACGACCGAGGTCCTCGAACTCCTCGGCCGGCTGCGCGGAACGACGCCCACGGTGGCCATCACCGCCGACCCCGGGACCCCGGTGATGACCGCCGCCGACGCCGTCGTCGTCCTCGACTTCGCGGACGAACAGTCCGTCGTCCAGACCCGGTTCGCCACCACGCTGCTCACGCTGCTGCGCGCCCACCTCGGCCTGCACACCGACGCCGTGGTCCGGGACGCGGAGCGGGCGCTCGCCGAGCCGCTGCCGGAGGGCCTGGTGGACTGCACGCAGTTCACGTTCCTCGGGCGCGGCTGGACGGCCGGCCTGGCCAACGAGGCGGCGCTCAAGATGAAAGAGGCGTCGCTCTCCTGGACCGAGTCGTACGCCGCGATGGAGTACCGGCACGGCCCGATCTCCATCGCCACCGACACCACCGCCACCTGGATGTTCGGCGCCGCCCCCGAGGGCCTGCGCGAACAGCTCCTGGAGACCGGTGCCCGCTGGGTGGCCGGCGACCTCGACCCGCTGGCCGACCTGGTCCGCGTCCAGCGCCTGGCCGTGGCCCGCGCCACCGCGCGCGGCCTCGACCCGGACGCCCCGCGCCACCTCACCCGCTCGGTGGTCCTGGCGGACGCCTGACCGGGGGGCGTCGCCCCCCGGACCCCAGTCCTCGAACGCCGGCCGGGCCGGATCTTCGGCCCGGCCGGCCTTCGAGGCGCGGGGTCCCGCTCAGGATTCCTCGAAGTGGGCGTCCAGGACCGCGTCGAAGCCCTCGGTCCACTCCTTGAGGCTGCCGCGGGACGGCGCCTCGACCTCGCCGTTGAACCAACGCTGCGACGACAGGTGGACGGTGACGGTGAACCGGCGGCCGAAGCGGGCCGGCTTCAGCTCGACCGCGCCGATCTCGTCCCAGCCGAAGTCCGCCTGCTGGTCGTCCAGCGTGAACCGGACGCCCTCGGGCCCGGCCGAGATCGAGCCGCGCCGGTCGCTCACCTCGAACGAGGGCCCCTCGGCCTTCTCTTCGTCGCTCTCCTCCTGCTCGTCCTCCTCGTCCTCTTCCTGCGCCACCGGCGCCTCCTCGGCCGGCGGCTCGGCGACGGCGTCCGCGGGGACGGGCTCCTCGGTGTTCTCCGGCTCCTCCTCCACCGCTTCCGCGGGTCGGGGGGCCGTGAGACCGGGGATGTACGCCGGGTCGGTCCCTGCGGCGTACGCGGGCTGGGTCTTCGGGTCTATGCGCTGCTCCACGGCGGGCAGTATGGCCGACGAACCTGTACGGGGCCAGTAAGCCCGTGCCGGGGGGCGGGCCCGGGCCGCCCGGCCCGCCCCCCGACGCGGGGCCCCGCGCCCCGCGTCAGCCGGTGGCGCAGGCCTTCCCGCCGAGCGAGAAGGCGGCCGGTGCGGTGTTGCCGCCGGTCAGCGTGCCCGTGAAGCCGAAGCCCGCGGACGCGCCCGGCGCCAGCCGGCCGTTCCAGGAGACGTTGGTGACGGTCACCTTCGCCCCGTCCTGCTCGGCCGTCGCGTTCCACATCTGGCCGACCTTCTGCCCGTCCGGGAACGTCCAGCCGAGCTTCCAGCCGTCCAGCTCCGCGCTGCCCGTGTTGGTGAGCGTCACATCGGCCTGGAAGCCGCCGGACCACTGGTTGGTGACCTTGTACGTCACCGAACAGGCCGCGTCACCGGGGTCGGTGCCGGGGTCGGTGCCCGGGTCCGTACCGGGGTCGGTGCCGTCGCCGTCCGAGGAGTCGCCGTACATGATTCCGCGCCCGTTGGTGGACACGTACACCCGGCCGAAGACGCGCGGGTCACCGGTGATCGCGGCACCGGTCCAGCCCCACTGGTGGGCGTCGTCGTTGACGCGGGTCCACGTGGCGCCCGCGTCGGTGGACCGGAAGATGCCGCGCACCCCGCCGATCTTCGCCGAGACGAAGAGCGTCTGGTACGAGGCGCCCGCGGCCGCCTTGCCGAAGCCGACGGCGTCCGCCTCGTCGACGCCGCTCAGCCTGGTGAAGGTCGCCCCCGAGTCGGTCGAGTGCCACAGGCCGTACGCGCCCGTCGTGGCGCCGCCCGCGAGCCAGATGTCGCCCTCGGCGCCGGGGACCGCCTTGAAGCGGACGTTGCCCTCGGTGGGCAGGCCGCTCGACGCCTTCGCCGTGAAGGTCGCGCCGCCGTCCGTGGAGACGTAGAAGGTGCCGGCCTTGAACCCGTAGAACTTCTTCGGGTTCTTGCGGTCCGACTCGACCGTCGCGCCCTGCGGTATCCCCGTGGAAGCCGACCAGGAACTCCCGTACCCGGTCGTGTGATGGACCCCGGCGCCCTCGGGGCTCCAGACGAAGCCGCTCCCGTCGGCCGCCGCGGCGACCGTGCCGCCGCCGGTCACCCCGGACGGCTCCGAGCCCTGGAACCAGTTGGAGCCGTTGTCCGTGGAGAAGCCGATGTGCGGGGCCGCGTCGGCGCTGCCGACCCGCACCACCGTGTTCGGGTTGCTCTCGGCGAAGTCGATGCTCGTGGTGGAGGTGAGGTTGGGCGAGGTGAACATCATGTCCGGCACGGCGTCGAGGTCGGTGTGCCGGAAGCCCCCGATGTCCCCGAGCGCGCTGAGCAGCGGTGCCCCGGACGGCGGGCTGGCCAGGTCGTTGACGGCGGTCTCCTCCAGGCCCTTCACCATCGGGGTGATCCCGAACTGGCTGCCGGAGTCCCAGTTGGTGAGGTTCTCGGTGCCGTAGATCGTCGCGCCGGTCCCGTACATCATGCGGTCCGAGTCGAACGGGTCGATCTCCAGCGCCTCGGTCATCCAGCCCAGCTTGGGCGTGGTCTCCGGTGGCGTCGGGTTGGCGCCCCAGGTCAGCCAGGGCACCGAGGAGACGTCCTGGGTGAAGCGGTTGGCGCGGTTGGGGTAGCTGGTGTAGTCCCACGCCTGGGTCCAGGTCGCGCCGCTGTCCGTGGAGCGGAAGATCTGGGTGTCGGGCCACCAGGAGCTGTACGCGGTCGCCATCACCGTGCCGGGGTGCTGCCGGTCCACGGTGAGCCCGCTGAAGCCGTAGTAGGTGTCCGCCTCGGCGACCGGGCTGACGTCCTTCCACTCACCGGTCGCGGTGGTGTAGCGCCAGATCCGCCCCTTGCCGCCGTCGTAGGGGCCGCCGGTGTCGCTGAGGGTCAGATACAGGTAGCCGTTGTCGGAGTCCAGTACGCCCTTGTGCGCCAGGTATCCGGTCGGCTGCCCGGCGATCCGGGACCAGGTGGTCCCGCCGTCCGTCGAGCGGTAGACGGTGTTGTCCTTGTCGGCGACCCCGACGTAGATGTCCTGGGTGGCGCTGCCCGCGCTGCCGCTGCGCTCGTCGAACGTCACCCAGACGATGCCCTGGTTGTCGTTGCCGTAGCCGCTGGTGTCGGTCGGGTCCTGGGCGTAGTTGCCCGGGTTGGGGAAGGCCGTCACCTCGGACCAGGTGGCGCCCGAATCGGTGGACCGCCAGAGGCCGTTGCCGCTGGGCGCGCCGAGATACAGCACGGAGTTCTTGTTCGGGTCGACCGCGAGGCGTTCGCCCATGCCCCGGCCCGGCATGTTGCCGCCGAGCTTGAAGGGCAGCGTGCTCGCCTTCCAGGTCGCCCCCCGGTCCGACGAGCGCAGCACCGCGCCGTTGGTGGGGTCCCAGTCGTTGGTGTACGTGCCCACGGCGGCGTACACCTTGTCCGGGTCGACGGAGTCCGAGGCGAGGCTCACCACCCCGGTCCAGCCCCAGTGGTCCCAGTCCACCCAGTCCAGCAGCGGCTTCCACTGCTTGCCGGCCTGGTCCCAGCGGTAGGCGCCGCCGATGTCGGTGCGGGCGTAGGCGAGGTTCTTCTCGGACCGGTTGAAGACGATCCCGGGGACGAAACCGCCGCCGTCGATGCGGACGTTCTTCCAGTCGTACGTGTCCGCCGCGAGGGACACATCGGATGCCTGGGCCGCGGGCGCGGCTTCGCTGTCCTTCGCCGACGCCGGCGCGCCGGAGGCGAAGAGCCCGGCGGTGAGGGTGAGTGCCGCCACCAGGGCAGCGAGGGGTCTTGCGCTTCTGCGCACGGAAACGTCTCCTCCGAACAGGGCCGCCGACAAAGGCGGTAAGGGCGTGAACGGACGTGGGAGCGCTCCCATTTCGCGTCCCGATGGTAGCGGCGCCGCCCCTCCGGGAGAAGAGAAGAGGCAAGGTTCATCGGATGACTCGGGCGATGGCTCGGGCGTGCTGCCCTCGACGGGCCCCTGCGGTAAACCGCACCCCGGACGGCGGCGACCCTCATACCGGGGCGGTCCGGCGCTTCCTAGCGTGGTCGGAGCCGGGGCAGGGTGCCCCGGCTCCCCGTCCGTCTGGAGCCCCGCATGCACCCCGTCCCGCTCGCTCTGCCTCAGGCACCCGCCGGGGGCTTCGCCGGCTGGGCGGCCGACCTCGTCGACGCCCTCGGCGCTCCGGGGGCCGGTCTGGCCATCGCCCTGGAGAATCTGTTCCCGCCGCTGCCGAGCGAGGTGATCCTGCCGCTGACCGGATTCGCCGCCGGTCAGGGGGTGCTGTCGCTCGCCTCGGCGCTGTTCTGGACGACGCTCGGTTCGGTGGCGGGGGCGGCGGCCCTGTACTGGATCGGAGCGCTGTTCGGGCGGGACCGGGTGCACGCCCTGTGGGCGCGGCTGCCCCTGGTCGGGGCCACCGACCTGGAACGCACCGAGGCGTGGTTCCTGCGGCACGGCACGAAGGCGGTGCTGCTGGGCCGGATGGTGCCGATCTTCCGGAGCCTGATCTCCGTGCCCGCGGGCCTGGAACGCATGCCGCTGCCGACGTTCCTCGGGCTGACCGCAGTGGGCAGTCTGGCGTGGAACTCCGTGCTGGTGATGGCCGGTTACTGGCTCGGCGACCAGTGGGACACCGTCGGCGACTACGTCGGCGTGCTCTCCCAAGCCGTGCTCCTCCTCGTCGCGGTGGCGCTGGTGCTGTACGTCGTCGTGCGCGTCCGGTCACGCGCGGCGGCGGGGCGGGCCAGGCACCGCCGGGATGCCGGATGAGCGGGCCGGGAACTAAGGTTCGGCCGACCGGGCCCCGGCGGGCGGGCTCCGGGCGCGAGGCGGAGGGACGGGGCGCGGTGCTGGAGGAATCCCCTGGGGTGCCGGACACGTCCGGTCAGGGCGCGGCAGCCCGGCCGTCCCGGGCGGCGGGGACGCTGCTCGGCTGCGCGACGGCCCTCGCCGGGCTGGTGTACTTCGCGGTGGCCGGGACGCTCCTGGGGCCGTTCCTGCTGTGGCCCCGCACCCGGGTCACCGCGCGCCGCCTCCTGGTGGCCGGGGCCCGCAGGCTGGCGGAGGCGGAACGGTGGCGCCGTACCGCCCTCTTCGGCGACCGGTTCCCCGCGCACCGCGCCTCGGACCAGCAGGTCCTGCGCTATCTGGGCGGCCGCATCTCCTCGGGGCTGCTGTGCGCGGTGGTGAGCGCGCTGCTCGGGTTCGGCCTGATGCTGGCCGGGCTGCTCGCGGTGGGCGTGGCCCGTGGCACGCTCGGCTGGGGCGAGTTGGTGACCCAGGTGGTCCTGGGCTCCGTCCTCCTCTTCCTCGACGTGCAGGGACTGTTCTCGCTGGCCGCGCTCGACGCCCGGCTCGCCCGGGAGTGCTTCGGTCCCGGGGAGCGTGAGCTGCTGAGGCGGCGCATCGGTGAACTCGCCGCCAGCCGGGCCGCCGTGGTGCGGGCGGTGGACCGGGAGCGGCGGCGCGTCGAGCGCGATCTGCACGACGGGGTCCAGCAACGCCTGGTGGCGCTGGCGATGCTGCTGGGCCGGGCCCGCCGCGCCCGGGACGCCGACCGCGCCGACGCGCTGCTGGCCCAGGCGCACCGGGAGGCGGGCGAGGTGCTCGCCGAACTCCGTGAGGTGGCCTGGCGGGTGTATCCGACGGCCCTGGACAGCGTGGGGCTGCGGGAGGCGCTGGGCGGCGTCGCGGAGCGCTGCCCGATCCCGGTCCGGGTGGCGTACGAGGTCTCCGGCGAGCTGCCGTCGCCCGTGGAGACGGCCGCGTACTTCGTGGTGTCCGAGTCCGTGAACAACGCCGCCAAGCACTCCGGCGCCGAGACGGTCGTGGTGGCCGTGGTGCGGCGCGACGGCGTGCTGACCGTGCGCGTCCGGGACGACGGGTGCGGCGGCGCGGACCCGGACGGCGGCGGGCTGGCCGGGCTGCGCGGCCGGGTCGCCGCGATCGACGGCATGCTGGACGTCCACAGCCCCGTCGGGGGCCCCACCACCGTGACCGCGGAGCTGCCGTGCGTGTGATTCTCGCCGAGGACTCGATCCTGCTCAGGGAGGGCCTGGTCCGTCTGCTCACCGAGGAGGGCCATGAGGTCCTGGGCGCGGTGGGTGACGCGGAGTCGCTGCTGGCGCAGGTCGCGGCACACGCGCCGGACGTCGTCGTCACCGACATCCGGATGCCGCCCACGCACAAGGACGAGGGGTTGCGCGCGGCCGTGGAGATCCGTGAGCGCCGGCCGGACGTCGGCGTGCTGGTGCTCTCCCAGTACGTGGAGCGCAACTACGCCGCCCGGCTGCTCGCCGAGAACGCGGCGCGGGTCGGCTATCTGCTCAAGGACCGGGTCGCGCAGGTGGAGGAGTTCCTGGACTCGCTGGAGCGCATCCACGCGGGCGGGGCCGTCTTCGACCCGGAGGTCGTGCGGCAGTTGGTCATCCGCAGCACGCACGGTGATCCGCTGTCCCGGCTGACGCCGCGCGAGCGCACCGTCCTGGAGGCACTTGCCCAGGGCCACACCAACGCGGCCATCGCGCGGAAGCTGCACATCTCGCTGAGCGCGGTCGAGAAGAACCTCAACACCGTCTTCGACAAGCTGGGCCTCGCGCACACCACCGGCTACAACCGGCGCGTCCTCGCCGTGCTGCGCTACCTGGAAGCGTGAAACCTCAGTACCGGCCGGGCGGGTCGCAGACTTCGAGTACGACCTCGCCGGACACGGAGGTGCGGCCGCCGACCGGGCGCACCCGGTCGCCGACGTTCACCATGTGCGGGGCCGCGCCCACGATCCGGCAGCGGTAGACGAAGCCTTCGGGGAAGCGGACCAGGGACTCGTTGCGCATGATGCGCGAGTAGCGGTTGACGACGCTGGAGCGGATGACCACACCGTGGCCGTCGCTGTGCGCGGACCGGAGATCGCTCGACGCGCAGACGGGGCACAGGAGTTTGCGGAAGGAGGCGGTGTGGCACCAGCGGCACACCTGATAGACGAGCCCTTCCTGGCTGGTGTTCGCTTCCGCCGCCTCGCGGCTCGGCCGCCCCATCACGTCGGTTCCGGTACTGAACACGTTCCGCCTCCCGCGCTCGACTCGGTGCGCCGCGGCTTCGGCAACGGCACACGGGCACCGTATGGCACTTAGTTCCAGGAGTAAAGGCACTGAGTGCCGCGAACTCGCGAAGGGGCCCGCCCGGGGCCGTTACGCGGTGCCGAGCGCGGACTCGATGTGCTGCACCACGCGCCACATCGGGGCGCCCTTGCGCGCGACCATGACGATCACCTCGTCGTCGCTCACGGCGCTGGAGACGGCGGCGGGCGCGGACTCGGGCCCGGGCGCGACGGGCCGCGCGTCCGCCCCGCCCCACACCGCGCGCACCAGTTCGAGGGCCCGGTCCACCTCGGCCCCCGCGTCGCCCTTGCCGCCCGAACGCAGCCAGGAGCGGAGCCCGTTGTTGTGCGCGGCGACGACCGAGGCCGCGATCACCTCGGCGCGCAGCGCGGCGTCGGGCCCCGCGTCCGGGTCATCGGCCCAGCGCCGCTCCAGATAGCCGGCGAGGGTCCGCTCGTAACGGCGCACCACGGACAGCTCGTACGTGCGAAGGCCGGGCACCTCCCGGGTGAGCCGGTAGCGCTGCACGGAGAACTCGGGCTTCTCGGCGTACATCCGCAGCACCAGCCGGGCGCCGTCGCACACCGTGGCAACCGGGTCCGTGCCGTCGGCGTCGGCCAGGAAGGCGGTCATCTCCGCGAGGCACCCCTCGTGGTCGGGGAAGACCGCGTCCTCCTTGGAGGGGAAGTAGCGGAAGAAGGACCGCCGCCCCACCCCGGCCCGGGCGACGATGTCGTCCACCGTGGTCCGCTCGAACCCGCGCTCCAGGAAGAGGGCGAAGGCCGCCTCGGCGAGCACGTCACGCATGGGGGGCTTCTTGGCCGGCCGGGGGTCTTCGGTCATGCCGGAAACGTAACACCGAAACCAGCCTGCCGACACTGGGTACCTTTACGAAGGGTACTGAGTGCCATAGGATTCCCGCAGGACACCACCAGGTACAGGGAGAGCCGGCGTGAGCTTGAGGATCGTTGTCTGTGTGAAGTACGTGCCCGACGCGACCGGTGACCGGCATTTCGCCGATGACCTGACGTTGGAC